>NZ_VWXC01000002.1:0-388847 GCF_011752685.1 Candidatus Pantoea communis | reverse complement strand
ATAATGGCGATGGCGCCAGGGCTGGTGCTGCCGGAAAGAAGAGTGCGGCATTACCCAAGGGCGGTAAAAAAGAGGCCACAACGTTATCCGTTGCGGCCTCCATTAAGATCTTAACTGACAAGCATTAAGCCGCTGGCTTCCTTTTTTAATGCGTCTTTATTGCTGATAAAAGCGACGATACCAATCAACAAAGTTCTGCACGCCCTGCTCAACCCTGGTTTGCGGACGGAACTGAATCGCATCATATAATGGCTGGGTATCCGCACTGGTATTGAGCACATCTCCCGGCTGCATCGGCAGCATATTTTTCTTCGCTTCAATGCCCAACGCTTTTTCCAGTGACTCGATATAGGTCATCAGGCTGGTCGGCTGGCTGTTGCCGATATTGTAAACCCGGTATGGCGCAGAACTGGTGGCCGGCGATCCCGCTTCCACGGTCCAGTTTTCATCAGCCTGCGGAATCACATCCTGCATACGCACGATAGCTTCAGCAATATCATCAATGTAAGTAAAATCTCGGGTCATTTGCCCACGGTTATAGACGTCAATTTGCTCACCGGCCAGCATTGCGCGGGTGAATTTGAATAACGCCATATCCGGACGTCCCCATGGACCGTAAACAGTAAAGAAGCGCAGACCGGTGGTGGGCAACTGGTATAAATGGGAATAAGTATGCGACATCAATTCGTTGGCTTTTTTGGTGGCCGCATACAGAGAAATAGGATGATCAACAGAGTCATCCGTTGAGAAAGGCATTTTGCGGTTAAGCCCATATACTGAGCTGGATGACGCATACAGCAGGTGGCCAACTTTATGATGGCGGCACCCTTCGAGAATGTTGAGGTGGCCAATGAGATTGGCATCGGCGTAAGCGTGTGGGTTATCAATTGAATAACGAACGCCCGCTTGCGCACCCAGATGGATCACGCGATCAAATGCATGATGTTCGAATAATGAAGAAATGGCCTGGCGATCTGCCAGGTCCATTTTCAGGAAAATAAACTCGGGATGCTGGAGGATCTGGTCTAAGCGCGCTTGTTTCAGGCTGACATCGTAATAGTCATTCAGGTTATCGATACCGACGACCTGGTGACCGGCGGCCAGCAAACGCTGACTCACGTGAAATCCAATAAAACCTGCCGCACCGGTAACCAAAAACTTCATACATCCCTCATTTATTACACAATTTGAATTGATGCTCCGCGGCCGATAGCGTAATACGTAAAGCCGCGTTTGCTGATACGCTCCGGATCATACAGGTTACGACCATCAAAAATCACGGGTTGTTTTAACGCGGTTTTGATAACGTCGAAATCTGGCGCACGGAAGTTCTGCCATTCAGTACAAATGACCAGGCCATCAGCACCTTGCAACGCCGCTTCTTTGGTACCGGTCAGCTTCAGGTCGTCGCGGTGGCCATAAATACGCTGCGCTTCTTCCATTGCTTCCGGGTCAAATGCCTGAATGGTCGCACCCGCTTCCCATAGCGTTTCCATCAGCACACGGCTGGAGGCTTCACGCATATCGTCGGTGTTAGGTTTGAACGCCAGGCCCCAGAGAGCAAAGGTTTTGCCACGCAGATCGTCGCCAAAATGACGCTTGATGAAGCTCGGCAATTTGTTCTTCTGTGAATCATTCACATCTTCTACCGCCTGCAACAGACGCGGTGTGTAACCAATCGACTCAGCAGTACGAATCAGCGCCTGCACGTCTTTCGGGAAGCACGAACCACCGTAGCCACAGCCAGGGTAGATGAAGTGATAACCAATGCGAGAATCTGAACCAATCCCCTGGCGGACTTTCTCAACGTCGGCTCCCAGACGTTCTGCCAGGTTAGAGATTTCGTTCATGAAGCTGATTTTGGTCGCCAGCATGCAGTTCGCTGCGTACTTGGTCAGCTCTGCACTGCGGATATCCATCAGAATCATGCGATCGTGATTGCGGTTGAATGGCTCATAAAGCTCACGCAACAACTCAACCACGTCGTCGTTATCAGTGCCCACCACGATGCGCTCAGGACGCATGCAGTCGTTTACTGCAGCCCCTTCCTTGAGGAATTCAGGGTTAGAAACCACATCAAACGGGATGTTCACATCACGTTTTTGCAGCGTCTCGGCCATTACTGCACGCACACGATCAGCCGTTCCGACAGGGACGGTAGATTTATCGATCACCACTTTATGATCGTTCATGTGCGCTGCAATTGTCCGCGCAACCGCAGTCACATATTTCAGATCGGCAGAACCGTCTTCATCCGGCGGCGTACCCACAGCAATAAATTGCATGACACCGTGGTTAACACCCTCTTCTGCATTGGTGCTGAACTTCAGGCGACCCGCTTCATAGTTAGACATGACCAGCGGCGTCAAACCCGGTTCGAAAATCGGAATATGGCCTTTTTTCAGGTTTTCGACTTTCTTTTCATCGACATCAATACAGAGAACGTCATGTCCGACTTCGGCTAACACCGCAGCCTGAACCAGACCGACATAGCCGATACCAAATACAGTGACTTTCATTGAATTATCCTGTGTTTAATGAATTACTTTTTGTTGCCTACAGCGCCTTCCAGCCATTGAGTAAAGTCTTTACCCAGTACTGGATGACGAACGCCATACTCAACGAAAGCCTGCATATAACCCAGTTTGTTACCGCAGTCATGGCTTACACCGGTCAGGTGATAGGCTTCAACGGTCTCTTTTTCCATCAGCATGGCGATGGAGTCAGTCAGCTGAACTTCGCCGCCAGCACCTGGAGGGGTTTTCGCCAGCAGTGGCCAGATGTCAGCAGACAGCACGTAACGACCCACAACTGCGAGGTTAGAAGGCGCTTCAGAAGCTTTAGGCTTTTCAACCACACCCACCATTGGCGCGCTCTGGCCTGGCGCCAGGTCAGCACCTTTGCAGTCAACGACACCGTAAGCGGTCACATCAGCAACCGGCTCTACCATGATCTGGCTGCGGCCGCTTTCTTCGTAACGCGCCAGCATTTCTGCCAGGTTGTCTTTGGTTGGGTCAGATTCGTACTCATCGATGATCACATCTGGCAGAATCACGGCAACTGGCTCATCACCGACCAGCGGATGTGCACACATCACTGCGTGGCCAAGGCCTTTCGCAATACCCTGACGCACCTGCATGATGGTCACGTGTGGAGGACAGATAGACTGGATTTCATCCAACAACTGACGCTTAACGCGTTTTTCCAGCATGGATTCCAGCTCAAAACTGGTATCAAAATGGTTTTCGATGGCGTTTTTAGAAGAGTGCGTAACCAACACGATTTCGTTAATGCCCGCAGCGATACACTCATTCACGACATATTGGATCAGCGGCTTATCGACCAGCGGTAACATCTCTTTTGGAATAGCTTTAGTAGCAGGCAGCATACGCGTACCCAGACCTGCAACCGGGATTACCGCTTTTTTTACTTTAGACTTATAGGCAGACATCTAAATACCTCTCTTAATAGGCCGTTCAAGTTAATACTTGATATGTCGGTTTAAAAACGAAATGAGTATATCAGTTACTATCAGACGGATTTATCCTGGATGGAGCTAATCCGCGGAATTTAAGACTATTACCCAAGTGTAAAGCTTACCCCTGGCCCTGTCTCCAGCCCGCAAAAAATATAAATCCAATCGCTTATTCTTCAGCCGATAACATCAGCCGTAGCCTGCCACCCGCGCCCCACACATGGCACTGCCAGGCATCAGCGCGTTGACTGATCTGATTGAGGTGCGTACTGCCCATAGTACCAAGCGGCACGCCATTACTGAGTTGAATCTGATGGGTGTTAATGTGCAATGTGGCGTTGAGGCCAGCGGAGACCAGAATCAGGTTTTTCAACTGACGGTGGTAGTACCCCACCAGCAAGGGGAACTGGCCACTGAGATTGGCCTGGCGTAACAGCATATTGACCTGGCGCAGCAGGCCGTTTAACTCCGGCAAGCGCTGCTTCTGTCCGGAAAGTTGTTCCTGTAACAGACCATTAAACAGCGCGCGCAACAGTAAGGCGGCCAACACGCCATTATCGCCTGCTCGGGTCACATCAAGACAGTAGAAGGCCAGATCCTTGTCGGACAACGCGGCAATATCCAGCACCAACCCTGGCTGTTCAGCCATGGTCAGTTGGCGATAGTTAATGCGGCAATTGGCGATGGTTTGCTGAACCGGAGGTTGCAACTGCTTCAGTAACTTAGACGCAGCTAAAGGATCGCGGACCAGTGCATCCCAATCCTGAAACAGCTGTTCATCTTCCTCAACTTTGGAAGTGAACATCGAAGGATAAAGGCACTCATAAACAGCTTCACGAAAACGTTCGAGGTTTCTGAGCGGCTTAAGCAGAACATCCTGAACCCCAAGGCGCAGGACATGCGCAATATCGGCCATGTTCTGCGTGGCGGAGATGATCAAGATTGGCACACTATTACCGCGGCTGCGGATACGTTCGACGAACTGAAGCCCCCCCATGCGCGGCATCTCCAGATCGCAAATCACCAGATCCACGGCTTGAGCCGACAGCAAGGTTAAGCCATCGAGGCCATCTCCCGCTTCCAGCGTGCTGGCTCCCAGCCCCACCAACATAGTGTCTAACATCGAACGGAAAACGACCTCATCTTCGACAATGAGTATCTTTTTGCCGATTAGTGGTTTTTCCATTCTCTCCCCCTGCGTACCAGATATTTCAATAGTGGTTCATAAAACGCAGTTGCGCATTTCAGAATTGACTGAAGTCGCACTGCCTGTGAATGAACAACCTGATTATCTGCCACGGACCAGCGGTAATAGTTCATCCATTTTTTTCTCGACGGCGGCTTTACCTGCCGCAATGGCTTCTTCTGCACGATGAAAATCCAGTGTGGATATCTGCGGACAAAACGGTTGAATCAGCACATCCGGTGGATCGCCCGCCATACGATTACGTTTAAGGCGGTTTTCCAGAATCTGGATGGATGTGGACATGATCTCCATGGCGCCCGGCGTTTGATTGGCGCGGCGGTGCGTCAGACCCAGTATGCGCTGGCGCAATTTTTTGCCCCAGCTTAATGCCTCAGCCGCGGCCTCTTCTTCACCGCTCTGTGGTGTCACCGATAATAAATCCTGCTGCATTAAATGCGCGTCATGCTGTAAGTCCACCGCGATGACAATGTCGGCGCCAAGGGCTCGTGTCAGAGATATCGGCACCGGATTGACCACGGCACCATCCACCAGCCAGTAACCATTGTAGCCAACAGGTGGTAATAAGCCTGGCATACTACAGGACGCACGTACTGCCTGATGCAAATCGCCTTCGGTTAACCACAACTCACGGCCGGTACTTAAATTCGAGGCCACCACGCCGAAGGGTTTATTGCACCCCTCAATCAATTCATTGGGGATCAACTGACGGATGTGGCTGAACACGCGGTCACCGCGCAGCAAACCACCACGCTGCCACGACAGATCCATGAGCCGGATCACGTCCCAATAGCGAAATGCGCTCACCCACTTTTCCATTACGCCCAGCCGCCCATTGACGTATGCCGATCCCACCAACGCGCCGACAGAGCAGCCTGCAACCACATCAATTTCAATGCCGGCACGCTCCAGCGCATTAATCACACCAATGTGCGCCCAACCTTTGGCGGCACCTGAACCCAGGGCCAGCCCGATCCTCACCTTTCTCATCGCACCTCGTGATTAGTCTGGTACGTAGCATCCCGCTCAGCAGTCGGCTACCATAGCGCACACTTTAATTAACTTTAATCACTCACAGGAGATGACGTGTCTGAAAAGTGCCCCTGCTGCAGCGGAAAGCAGTATAGCTTATGTTGCCAGCCCTTTCTGAGCGGTCAGGCATTCCCTGCCAGCGCTGAACAATTAATGCGTTCACGCTACACCGCCTATGTTGAAAAGAACGTGGGTTATCTGGCTGCGACCTGGCACTCCAGTAAGCGTGTGGCCGACCTTGAGACGTTATTATCTGAAAGTTTTTCCGGCACTGAGTGGCTGGGCTTGAATGTAACCCGTTGTAATCATGGAAGCCACGAGAATGAAGCCTTTGTGACCTTTTTTGCGCGTTACCGCGAAAAAGAGCGCACTTCGGCCATCTATGAATGTTCACGCTTTCTCTGTGAGGATCAACGCTGGTACTATATCGACGGAACGGTGCCCGAGCTGGGGCGCAACGATCGCTGTCCTTGTGGCTCCGATAAAAAATACAAAAAATGTTGTGGTTAATCTGGACAGATGCACAACGGCTTTACCATTCATCGCTTTGACAGGACTCTGATCGAGATGCAAGCGCAAAACACGCAACGAAAAGTTTTACGGACCATTTGCCCTGATGCGAAAGGTCTGATCGCCAAGATCACCAACATTTGCTACAAGCATGAACTCAACATTGTGCAAAACAACGAGTTTGTCGATCACCGTACCGGGCGCTTTTTCATGCGCACAGAGCTGGAAGGGATTTTCAACGACAATACCCTGCTGGCGGATCTCGACAGCGCGTTACCGGTAGGTTCGGTGCGGGAATTGCAGAGCGCTGGTCGTCGTCGTGTGGTGATTCTGGTGACCAAAGAGGCGCATTGCCTGGGCGATCTGCTGATGAAATGCGCGTTTGGTGGTCTCGATATGGAGATTGCCGCCGTCATTGGTAACCATGAAACGCTGCGCTCGCTGGTTGAACGTTTTGATATTCCGTTTGTGCTGGTCAGCCATGAAGGTCTGACGCGTGAAGAGCATGACAACCGCATGGGCGATGAAATTGATCGCTACCAGCCGGATTACGTGGTGCTGGCCAAATATATGCGCGTGCTGACGCCGGCTTTTGTGCAGCGTTACCCGAATCAGATCATCAATATTCACCACTCGTTCCTGCCTGCTTTCATCGGCGCGCGCCCTTACCATCAAGCTTACGAGCGTGGCGTAAAAATTATCGGTGCTACCGCGCATTACGTAAATGACAACCTCGATGAAGGTCCGATCATCATGCAGGACGTGATCAACGTCGATCACAGCTACACCGCAGAAGAGATGATGCGTGCCGGTCGTGATGTCGAGAAGAATGTCCTGAGCCGTGCATTGTATAAAGTGCTGGGTCAACGCGTGTTCGTTTACGGTAACCGCACCATCATTCTGTAAGCGTCCTGGCGCTGAATTGTGCAACTCTTCAGCGCCACGGATGAAAAGTGGGCAAACGATTCATATTTTTGTTTTCAGCGCTTTACAGTCAGAACGCATTTGGTATCATGCGCCCCGCTTTCAGGCACATTATTCAGGCCAGTGGCGGGATTCCCGAGCGGCCAAAGGGAGCAGACTGTAAATCTGCCGTCATCGACTTCGAAGGTTCGAATCCTTCTCCCGCCACCATCTGAATAATCTTCTCACCTGAATCACTAAGAGCTTTATATCCCTGGCGGGATTCCCGAGCGGCCAAAGGGAGCAGACTGTAAATCTGCCGTCATCGACTTCGAAGGTTCGAATCCTTCTCCCGCCACCATCGCTTTTCCTATTGCTTACATCGTTATTTCTTCCCGATTCAATCCATGACATTCTAACGAAAACTCGTTACCATCCCGGCATACTTTTGCGGATAAGAATGGCAGCGAAATGAAATTCATCTCTTTCAACATCAATGGCTTGCGCGCACGCCCTCATCAACTTGAAGCCCTCGTCGAACAGCATCAGCCAGACGTCATCGGCCTGCAGGAAACCAAAGTTCACGATGACATGTTCCCGCTCGAAGACGTCAGCAAATTGGGTTACAACGTGTTTTATCATGGTCAAAAAGGCCACTACGGCGTCGCGCTGCTGACCAAGGCTCAGCCTGTTTCGGTACGTCGTGGTTTTCCCGGTGATGATGAAGATTCACAACGCCGCCTAATCATGGCGGAAATCCCCAGCCCAATTGGCGACATCACCGTGATTAACGGTTACTTCCCGCAGGGTGAAAGCCGTGACCATCCAACTAAATTCCCGGCGAAAGAGAAGTTCTACCGTGATTTACAGGATTATCTGGAACAGCAGTTGGCGGTTGATAAGCCGGTGCTGATCATGGGTGACATGAATATCAGCAGTACCGATCTTGATATCGGCATTGGCGAAGATAACCGCAAGCGCTGGCTGCGCACCGGTAAATGCTCATTCCTGCCAGAAGAGCGTGAGTGGATGGATCGCCTGTTGCATTGGGGTCTGGTCGATACCTGGCGCGCGAAATACCCGGAAACGGCTGACCGTTTCTCCTGGTTCGACTACCGTTCAAAAGGTTTTGATGATAACCGTGGTCTGCGTATCGACCTGTTGCTGGCCAGTCAACCGCTGGCAGCGCGTTGCATTGAAAGTGGCATTGATTACGAGATCCGCAGCATGGAAAAACCATCGGATCATGCACCTGTCTGGTCGACGTTCAATCTGGAAAAATAAGTTAACTGCGTGGCGTGAGAACGCCACGCACCTTTACTTGATGATTTTCCAGATAAGCGGGTTAGTGCCCATCACTTTCTCATCACGCCCACACTGCAGCAGCACGCCTTCCGCTTTCACGACCGCCCCTTCAGAGTAACTGCGATTCTCATAAGTGCAGCACTGCAGACAGTTGCTCTGCTGATTATTCTGTCCCTGTGTCCAGACTTCCGGTGGCATATCCACCACCACATCCGTATTGCTCGTGCGACTGTTTTCCGGCTGGCGGTTCGCCAGCGCCGAATTCATGCACAACAGCAGCCCGCTAAGCGCTAATAGGATATAACGCATCACTCTGTCTCCTTGGTTTTACGCCGGGTCGATTTCGGTTTTGCTTTACGTTTAGCGGCCGGTGCGGCAATGCCTCTAAATGATTGCAACGAGGGTCGCTGACGCGCTTCGCCAATTAACCCGATCAGCGTGGCAACCAGCGGCTGCATAAACTCATCGTAGCGGCAGGCCTTTTCACTGATGCGTGTTAATGTCGATTCCCATTGAGCCGTCATATCTGGTCGGGCCGCCATTTCTGGTAACGCATGGATCAGCGCCCTGCCCGCGTCCGTAGAATGAATATAGCGGCCTTTCTTCACGAGGAATGTCCGGCGGAACAATAATTCAATAATGCCGGCTCGCGTCGCTTCCGTCCCTAAACCATCGGTCGCACGCAGCACTTTCTTTAATTCTTTATCCTGAACAAAGCGCGCGATGCCGGTCATGGCGGATAACAGGGTGGCATCGGTAAACGGGCGCGGCGGCTGCGTCTGCTTGGCAAGCACCTCACCGCGCTCACACAGCAGCTCATCGCCCTTTGCCACCACCGGTAAAGGCGTGCCATCGTTCTCTTCATCGCGTTCTTTACTGCCGATTAAGGCACGCCAGCCCGCTTCTGCCAGAAAACGCGCTTTGGCAACAAACTTGCCCCCGCCAATCTCGAGATCGATAACACATTTGCGAAACACCGCGTCTGGGCAAAATTGCATCAGATACTGACGTGCCACCAGGCCGTAAATATTGGCTTCATTCTCCGTGAGGTTCACTTTACTGGCGCGGGCGGTAGGGATGATCGCGTGGTGCGCATCCACCTTTTTATCATCCCAGCAGCGGTTCTTCTGATCAGGGTTAAAATCCGTCGGCGGTGTCAGATTGGGTTGGTGCGCCTGTATCGCATTTAGCACCGCATGGCGTCCGGCAAAATGTTCATCCGGCAAATAACGGCTGTCTGAACGCGGATAGGTAATCAACTTATGGGTTTCATACAGACGCTGGCAGCAGTCCAATACGTTTTGCGCACTCAGGCCGAAACGCTTTGCCGCCTCGATCTGCAGGCTGGAGAGCGAAAACGGCAATGGTGCGGTGTCAGATTCCCGTTTGTCGTTATAGCCTGTCACTATCGCCGGCTTACCGTTGATGCGCTCTAAGACATGATCGGCCAGCGAACGGTGTAACAGGCGACCTTCCTCATCCTGCCAGGGTTCGCAGGCGTCGCTGGGTATCCAGCTGGCAACAAAACGCTCATCCTTCGGCGTCACGATGTGCGCTTTCACTTCGAAAAAATCTTTAGGAATGAAGTTTTCGATCTCTTCATCGCGACGCACCACCAGACCGAGCACCGGCGTTTGTACGCGTCCGACCGACAGCACGCCATCATAACCGGCATTGCGGCCTAACAGCGTCCAGGCACGGGTCATATTGATGCCGTAGAGCCAATCTGCGCGGGCGCGGGCCAATGCGGAGACGCACAGCGGGATAAACTCGCGATTCTCACGTAAACGGCTGACTGCTCGCTCCACGGCGGAGGGGTTGAGATCGTTAATGAGACAGCGCTGCACTTTCTGCCGCTTTTCCGGCGCGAGTTGCAGGTAGTCCAGCACTTCATCCACCAACAGCTGACCTTCACGATCCGGGTCACCGGCGTGCACCACTTCACTCGCCTGTTGCAGCAAACCCTCAATCACTTTGAGTTGCTTAGCCACCGACGGACGGGGTTGTAAACGCCACTTTTCCGGAATGATCGGCAGGTCGGCAAGGTTCCAGCGCGCATAGCGGCTGTCATAGCTGTCCGGCTGCGCCTGTTCCAGCAAATGCCCGACACACCAGGTGACCATCTGATCGTTGCCACAGGCAATAAAACCGTCACCGCGGCGATGCGGCTTCGGCAGTACATCAGCAATGGCACGCGCCAGGCTGGGTTTTTCAGCAATAAACAAACGCATGTCTGGCGTCGTTCCTTCTACGTCAATTCACGACGGTAATTAATGGACAGGAAGGATCGGCAGCGAAGAGTTCCCCCACCGCCGTCGCCTGCACGCCGGCCAATATTGCGCAGCGCTGGAAGGCTTCGACCTCGCTGGGTTGCACCGCCACCAGTAAACCACCCGAGGTTTGCGGATCGCACAGTAACGCGCGCGTTGCATCATCCATCGCGGAAACCAGGGCGCCATAGCTGGCAAAATTGCGCTGAGTGCCTCCGGGCAAGGCACCTTTGGCGATATACTCATCGACACCCGGTAAGCGCGGAACCTGTGTGGCGTGGATTTCCGCACGCAAACCCGATCCCTGGCAAATCTCACTCAGATGTCCCAGCAAGCCAAAACCGGTGACATCGGTCATGGCGCTGACGCCATCCAGTTTGGCGAACTCGGCACCGGCTTTATTCAACTGACACATCACCTCCGCCGCTAATGACTGATGTTCTGGCAGCAGAAGGCCTTTTTTCTCGGCGGTGGTCAGGATGCCGATCCCCAATGGCTTCGTGAGAAACAGCTGGCTTCCCACCTGCGCGGCGCTGTTCTTTTTCACCCGCGCCACATCAACAATTCCCGTGACGGCCAGGCCAAAAATCGGCTCCGGCGCATCGATCGAATGCCCACCCGCCAGCGCAATACCAGCAGCCTGACAGGCCGCACGGCCGCCTTCAATGACCTGCTGAGCCACTTCCGGGCTCAGCACGTTGACCGGCCAACCCAGGATGGCAATCGCCATGATCGGTTTGCCGCCCATAGCATAAATATCACTGATGGCATTGGTGGCGGCGATGCGACCAAAGGTATGGGGATCATCGACAATCGGCATAAAAAAGTCAGTGGTGCTCACCACCGCTGTGCCGTTACCAAGATCGTAAACGGCAGCATCGTCACGTGTTTCGTTGCCCACCAGCAACTGGGGGTCATGAAAAGGGATTAGCTCACTATGAAGAATGGTTTCCAGTACCTGCGGCGAGATTTTGCAGCCGCAGCCAGCTCCATGGCTGTATTGCGTCAGACGAAGAGGTTCACTCATGGCGGGTTCCTTATGCGCTGAACAGAAGGCTGTATGTTAGCCTGGCTGTCAACCGGTGGTAAGTGTTGCGCGGTTTAAGCTCGATCTTTCGCACACGCGGTGTGCAATCTTTGCAACACGGCTCACCCTGCCGAAGAAACCCGCCGATGTCTGTCAGAAATAACTGACAAATTGCGCGGTGTCCGGTGCAACCACCGTGGTATTCGCTTTAAGCTGCGGCGTACCGAGATACAGGAATCCGACAATCGCATCCTGCTCGCGGCAACCAAAAGCTTCGCGTACCGAAGGATGGTCGGTCCATGGACCGCTGCGCCAGATACCGTTAAAGCCCTGCGCCAGCGCGGCCATTTGCATCGCCATCACGGCACAACCTGCTGAAACCAACTGTTCCCAATGCGGGACTTTGGCATGCTCTTCACAGTGCGCCACAACAGTGATAATCATCGGCGCTCGAAACGGTGCGGTGGCGGATTTTTCAATTGCCTTTTCATCGAGGTTGCTGTCACGCGCCGCTTGTTCAAGCAATTTACCAAAACGCTCACGCCCTTCATTCTCTACAATGATAAAGCGCCACGGCTGCAACGTACCATGATCCGGTGCACGTAAGCCTGCGTGCAAAATGTTCTGCAAGACTTCGCCTGCTGGAGCCGGTTCTGCCAGACGCGATGCCGAACGGCGGTTAATTAATAAATCCAGTGCATCCATCATTATTCTCCCGTGAATAAAAAGCGTGGGCTAATCCTGGCACAGCAAGATCTTTTGTAACAGTCTGGCGCGATTTCCTGCTGACATTTCGCACGCTGCTCTTTAGGATGAACCCGACATCGGGGCAGACCGCGTGGCGACTGCCCTGTTACGTGAATATGGAGAGTTTATGCGCACATTGTGGCGAATTATTGCTGGCCTGTTCCGCTGGAGCTGGCGGGTGTTGAATTTTATTCGGGAATTCATTCTTAATTTATTCCTCATCGTCTTAATCCTCGCCGGTGTCGGTATCTGGTTACAGCTTTCCAGCGCCAACAGCAGCGAACCGGTGCAACAGGGTGCACTCAAAGTGGATTTAAGCGGTGTATTAGTGGATAAACCTTCCGTCAGTAATCGCCTGAGTCGCATCAGCCGTGAGTTGCTGGGCGCGAGCAGCGATCGCCTGCAAGAGAATTCATTGTTCGACGTGGTGGATGCGGTTCGTCAGGCGAAAACTGACAAAAACATCACCGGGATCGTGCTTGATTTGCGTGATTTTGCTGGCGGCGATCAACCTTCATTACAATATCTGGGCAAATCGCTGCGTGAGTTCCGTGATGCGGGAAAACCGATATACGCCATTGGTGATAGCTATAGCCAGGCGCAATACTACATCGCCAGCTATGCCACCAAAATTTATCTGTCACCGCAGGGCACCGTTGATCTGCATGGCTTCGCTACCAATGGGTTGTATTACAAATCCCTGTTAGAGAAGCTCAAAGTCAATTCTCATGTGTTCCGTGTGGGCACCTACAAATCTGCCGTCGAGCCTTTCCTGCGTGACGATATGTCTCCGGAAGCACGTGATGCGGATGGTCGCTGGATCGGCCAGCTGTGGCAGAACTACCTGAACACCGTTTCCGCAAATCGCCAGATTACCCCGGATCAGCTGTTCCCGGGAGCAGCTGGCGTCATCAGCGGATTGCAGGCTGTCGATGGTGATACCGCAAAATATGCGCTGAATGCGAAGCTGGTTGATGTGCTGGACAGCCGTGCAGCAGCCGATCAGGAGCTGGTGAAAACCTTTGGCTGGGATAAAGCCAATAACGATTATCGCAACGTCAGCATTTACGATTACACCGTGAAGCAGCCTCAGCAGGACCAGGATGGCAATATTGCGGTGATCTTCGCCAGCGGTGCGATCATGGACGGTGAGGAAACCGCCGGAAACGTGGGAGGCGATACCACCGCTTCGCAGATTCGCGATGCGCGTCTCGATCCGAAAATCAAAGCGATTGTACTGCGCGTCAACAGCCCAGGTGGTAGCGTGTCGGCATCGGAAGCGATTCGTGAAGAGTTAGCCGCAGCCCATGATGCCGGCAAGCCAGTGGTGGTCTCAATGGGCGGCATGGCGGCTTCAGGTGGCTACTGGATCTCGACGCCAGCAGACTACATTGTGGCCGCACCCAGCACCTTGACCGGTTCAATCGGTATTTTCGGCGTGATTAACACGGTCGAAAATAGCCTGAACAGTATTGGTGTGCACACGGATGGCGTGGCCACTTCTCCGCTGGCTGACGTTGCCACCACCAAAGCCCTGCCGACGGAAGTGCAGCAATTGATGCAACTGACCATCGAAAACGGCTATCGTAACTTTGTCGGACTGGTCGCGAAGTCGCGTCATAAAACGCCAGAACAGATCAATGATATCGCTCAGGGCCATGTCTGGACCGGCAGTGATGCTAAAGCCAATGGCCTGGTGGATGCGTTGGGTGATTTTGACGATGCCGTGGCGAAAGCGGCTGAGTTGGCAAAAGTCGCCAAGCCGCAGCTTAGCTGGTATCAGGACGACCCCGGCATGATTGACCTGCTGTTAAATCAGATGAATGCCTCTGCACAAGCGATGCTGCCAGCAGCACTGAAGGTGTGGCTGCCCGCACCGATGCTGGATGTAATGAGTGCAGTGAAAGATCAGCCAGGCCTGATGAACAATCTTAATGATCCGCAAAATCGCTACGCCTTCTGCCTGAACTGCGGTAACGTACGCTAATCTTTACAGCCCGGCCGCTGGTCGGGCTGCTTTTCGCTGTTAATCCCCTTATACTGCGCGTTTTACGGCAAGTCTGAGTTCTTCCATGCAAAAGAAAAATATCTATGTAGCCTACACGGGCGGTACCATCGGTATGCAGCGCTCCGCGCACGGCTACATTCCGGTTTCCGGCCACCTGCAGCAGCAACTGGCCAACATGCCAGAATTCCATCGGCCTGAGATGCCGAATTTCACCATCCACGAATATCAGCCTCTGATGGATTCGTCAGACATGACGCCATTGGATTGGCAATCGATTGCTGATGACATTAAACAGAATTACGAGAGCTATGATGGTTTTGTGATTCTGCACGGCACCGACACCATGGCATTCACTGCCTCGGCGCTGTCATTCATGCTGGAAAACCTGGCGAAGCCGGTAATCGTAACCGGCTCGCAGATTCCACTGGCAGAATTGCGCTCAGATGGTCAGCAGAATTTACTCAATTCGTTGTACGTGGCCGCTAATTATCCGATCAATGAAGTGGCGTTGTTCTTTAACAACACGCTGTTCCGTGGCAATCGCACTACCAAAGCACATGCCGACGGCTTCAACGCCTTCGCTTCACCGAATCTCCCTCCTTTGCTGGAAGCCGGTATTCACATTCGTAAACTCAATACGCCGCCGGCACCACAGGGCCGTGGCGAGTTGATTGTGCATCCGATTACCCCACAACCGATTGGCGTGGTTACCATTTACCCCGGGATCTCTGCCGATGTGGTACGTAACTTCCTGCGCCAGCCGGTGAAGGCACTGATTCTGCGCTCTTATGGTGTCGGTAACGCGCCGCAAAATGCAGAATTCCTGGCTGAACTGCAGCAGGCGAGCGAACGTGGGATTGTGGTGGTGAATCTGACGCAATGCATGTCCGGAAAAGTGAATATGGGGGGCTATGCCACCGGTAATGCGCTGGAGCATGCGGGGGTGATCAGCGGTTTTGACCTTACCGTTGAGGCTACATTAACAAAACTGCACTTTTTGTTGAGCCAAAACCTCACCAACCCGGAAATTCGTGCCAGAATGCAACAGAATTTACGCGGCGAACTGACCGACGACTGATACGGAGCGAGATGTAATGAAGCGGGCATTGATAATCATCGATATTCAGAACGATTTTTGCCCCGGCGGCCCAATGGCGGTGCGCGAAGGCGACCAAACGGTTGCCGTTGCCAATCGCTACGCACGCGAGTTCCGCGATCGGGGAGAATGTGTAGTGGCATTGCAAGACTGGCATCCGGCAGATCATGGCAGCTTCGCCTCCGTCTCTGGCGAACCGGTGTATACCCTGGGTGAATTGAACGGTTTGGCGCAGATTTGGTGGCCCGATCATGGAGTCGAGAACTCAGTGGGGGCGGATTTCCACCCAGAACTGGACCGCACACTGATTGATGCGGTGTTCCATAAGGGGGGCGACGCGGATGTGGACAGCTACAGTGCTTTCTTCGATAACGGCCATCGCCGCAAAACGGAGCTAGACAGTTGGCTGCGTGAACGCGACATCAGCGACCTGGTGATGCTGGGGCTCGCTACCGACTATTGCGTCAAATACAGCGTGCTGGATGCGCTGGAGCTGGGCTACAACGTTGAAGTGGTGAAAGAGGGTTGCCGCGGCGTCAACCTGAATCCTGATGATAGCGATATTGCCATCGAACAGATGCAAGCTCAGGGTGCGGTAATAATCTGAAAATGAGGGCTGGTGAAAACCAGCCCTTTTGCGTTCTAGTGCAGGTTAATGCGCGTGATGTCCGGCTCGATACCGAACTCTTCCTTAAGCTGCTTTTTCGACTTCATCACCATCTCCCCCCCTTTGCCAATGGTCATATGCTGTGGGTCGTCGTTGTGACGCGCCTGCCACAGCATCACCAGCTGCAGGCAATTATCGCGCTGCTCTTGCGTCAGCGCGACACCGTCCGGCCATTTACCGGTTTCCACTGCGGTGGCGAGCCGCTCGTAGACCTCCGGCGTCATCGCCGCCAGCATGGCTTCCAGTTCTTGCTTCATGCTCAGCCCTCTTGTTGCTTGCCCTGCTCATCGGTAAAGCTCAATGAGGCAGAGTTAACGCAGTAGCGCTCACCGGTAGGCTGCGGGCCATCCGGGAACACGTGGCCGAGATGCGCATCGCAATTGCCACAGCGAATTTCCACGCGGTGCATGCCGTGGGAATCATCTTCCAGATAACGAATCGCTTCGTCGCTGTAAGGCTGGTAAAAGCTCGGCCAGCCGCAGCCTGAATCATATTTAGAGTCGGAGAGGAACAGCGGTGAATTGCACACTAAACAGTGGTAGATGCCCTCCTGCTTGTTGTGCAGTAGCGCGCCACTGAAAGGAGGTTCCGTGCCGCGATGCTGTGTGACATAGCGCTGCATCTCAGAAAGCTGCGCGATTTTTGCCTCGGGTGCGGTGTCTTTAGCCATTTTGAGTTCCGGAGTGTCATTCTGTAAAAATCGACTAGTATTCTAACAAACGAACAACATCATCATGGTCTTTTTTCGTGCGAACCCGTTCGCCACGACTGCCACAGCGCAAAATTGTGACGTCGATCACCCTTTGCAAAAGTCATCCCTTTTCGGTCGGTATTCGGCGTAACATAGGCGCGCAATAAGGGTGCTGCGTAAGCGATTGCGCAACCAATTATTCCTGGCGTTGGAATTGACCTGTCGCAACAATTGACACGATTCCGCTTGACGCCTGGTAAGGTTTTTGTAATTTTACAGCCAACCTTTTATTCACTAACAAATAGCTGGTGGAATATATGACTATCAAAGTAGGTATCAACGGTTTTGGCCGTATCGGTCGCATCGTTTTCCGTGCTGCACAGCAGCGTTCTGACATCGAAATCGTCGCGATCAACGACCTGCTCGACGCCGATTACATGGCTTACATGCTGAAGTATGACTCTACGCACGGTCGTTTCGACGGCACCGTAGAAGTGAAAGACGGCGCGCTGATTGTTAACGGTAAGAAAATCCGTGTTACCGCTGAGAAAGACCCGGCTAACCTGAAATGGGACGAAGTGGGTGTTGACGTTGTTGCAGAAGCAACCGGTATCTTCCTGACCGACGAAACCGCTCGCAAACACATTCAGGCTGGTGCGAAGAAAGTGGTTCTGACCGGTCCTTCTAAAGATGCGACCCCAATGTTCGTTCGTGGCGCTAACTTTGAAAAATATGCTGGCCAGGATATCGTTTCTAACGCATCTTGCACCACTAACTGCCTGGCACCACTGGCTAAAGTGATCAACGACCACTTCGGTATCGTTGAAGGTCTGATGACCACTGTTCACGCTACCACCGCTACCCAGAAAACCGTTGATGGCCCGTCTCACAAAGACTGGCGCGGCGGCCGCGGCGCAGCTCAGAACATCATCCCATCTTCTACCGGTGCTGCTAAAGCAGTGGGCGTGGTTCTGCCAGAGCTGAACGGTAAACTGACCGGTATGGCGTTCCGCGTTCCTACCCCGAACGTGTCTGTTGTTGACCTGACTGTACGTCTGGAAAAACCAGCCACTTACAAAGAAATCTGTGCCGTGATCAAAGCTGAATCTGAAGGCAAGATGAAAGGCGTTCTGGGCTACATCGAAGACGACGTTGTATCAACCGACTTCAATGGCGAAACCCTGACTTCAGTATTCGATGCTAAAGCCGGTATCGCACTGAACGACAACTTCGTGAAACTGGTTTCATGGTACGACAACGAAACTGGCTACTCACACAAAGTTCTGGATCTGATTGCACTGGTTGCTTCTAAGTAAGCGACTGGCGAAACAGACAAGGGGTGACTTCGGTCGCCCCTTTTTTTTCATTTGGAAGAAGAGAAGGTCTGACGATGCAAGATACGCTTTATAGTTTACCGGTGGTGAATCAGATCACCCCTTATCTGTCACAACGCCAGATGGGCGATTTACCCATCGTCGTCGTGAGCCATCCCAAGGTCCGAGCGGCGATTGCGCTGCAAGGCGCGCATCTGCTCTCATGGCAGCCCAGCGGCCAGCAACCGGTGATCTGGTTGAGCGATAAGACGCCGTTTGTCGCAGGCAAAGCAATCCGTGGAGGCGTGCCGATTTGCTGGCCTTGGTTTGGTCCGGCAGGTGAACCGGCGCATGGTTTCGCCCGTAATCAACCCTGGACATTGACTGCACACGATGAGAACGAAGATGCTGTAATGCTGACGTTCACACTGGAAAGCAACGCGCAAACGAAGAAGCTGTGGCCGCATGATTTCACCCTGCTGGCCCGTTTCCGTATCGCCGAGCATTGTGAAATTGAGCTGGAAGCCTGGGGCGATTACGAAGCCACCGCAGCCTTACACACCTACTTCCAGATCGCCGATATTGCTCAGGTGGAAGTGAGTGGCTTAGGAAATAGCTTTATCGACAAGGTGAACGCTAACACGGTAGGCAGTTTGGCTGATGGCAAGCAAACCTACCCTGATCGCGTCGATCGGATTCACACCGCCGCCGAAGATTGCAGTGTGATTCACGACATCGCAGGAAAGCGTCAGATTGAAGTGTACCACCACTATCAAAGTGACGTTGTCACATGGAATCCGGGTCCAGAATTATCCTGCAGCATGGCGGATATGCCTAACGAGGGCTACAAAACCATGGTCTGCGTGGAAACGGCTCGCATCAACAAGCCGATGAAAAGCGCCGGTGAATCCCCTGCTCGCCTCGGTACCACGCTGCGCGTGCGCAATAAGTAAGTTTGCGGCGCTGATGCGCCGCTACACCACGTCTAAGTCCGTTTTGTGCTGCGGTGCCGGGAATGCCCGGTCGATGATAGCTAATTCTTCAACGCTCAAATGCAGATTTAACGCTGCGGCATTTTCCACCACGTGTTGTTGGCTACTGGCTTTGGGAATGGCGATCACGCCAGATTGACGAATCACCCATGCGAGCAGTAATTGTGCCACGCTGATGCTCTTCTGTTGTGCAATCTGCTGCAAATGGGGATCATCAAACAGCGATTGACGCAAACGTCCCGCCTGCGCCAGAGGGCAATAGGCCATTATCGGCGTATCACGTTGCTGGCAGGCGGCTAATAAATCGTATTCGATTCCTCGTGATGCCAGGTGATACAGCACCTGATTGGTTGCGCAGTTTTCACCGCCCGTCTCACTCCACAGTTCTTGCATATCGTCCGTGTCGAAATTCGATACGCCCCAATGCCGAATTTTTCCTTGCTGCTGTAAGGTTTCCATGGCGTGAATGGTCTCTTCCAGTGGCACATTGCCGCGCCAGTGCAGCAGATAAAGATCAAGATAATCGGTCTCTAAGCGCTGTAAGCTGCGCTCGCAGGCCTCTATCGCATCCACTTCCCCGGCATTCCACGGATAGACTTTTGACACCAGCCAGGCCTGATGGCGGCGTCCGCGTAGCGCTTCGCCCACCACCTCTTCCGCCCCGCCTTCGGCGTACATTTCTGCGGTATCAATCAGTCTCATCCCCAGATCCAATCCAGCCTGTAACGCCATGACTTCCTGACGACGCAGCGCTGCATTCTCCCCCATATACCAGGTTCCTTGCCCAATAGCAGGTAAAGCTGATTCTCCACGGAATTGAATCGTCTTCATTACGCCTCCTGATGCGCCATGATGGGGCGCGTTATTGGTGCAATGTAATAAAAACGCCTCATTACGAGGCGCGATGTAAAACCATTAGAAGCTGTAGCTGATGCCGGTCCAGAGGGTGAACTGACCACTTTTGTCCACCATCGGACTGTCTTTGATTTCGCTATCAAAGCGGGTGTAACGCCCGGACAAACTGGCGTTCCAGCTATCGCTAATCTGGTAGCTGGCGTTCATTTCCACATAAGGAGACCAGCTGTCGTCCGGTTGATATTCAGCAATACCTGTCCGCGCGCTTTCGTGCGAAGACACGCCATAGTAGTAGCGGTTTTGATTGGCGCTGTTCCACATTGCACCGATGCCTGGCGTCAGGCTGAACGCGCCAAAATCGAAGCGATACAGATAGGTAAGATCCCAGATGATGCCATTACTGTTGTTCAGCACATCGCCCAGCAGAGCGGTACGCACGATACCCCAATCCGCAACATGGCGGTAGGTGGCACCTGCCATCAGGGTCATCCGGCGCTTATCCAGAGCCTTCATGTCACCCAGATCGTTATCCTTGGGATCATACTGTTGCGGTGAACCCAGCAAGGTTAATGACAGTTGATCCTGCTGGTCTTTCCACAGGTAGTAGCCGCCTTGCAAGCTACGGAACCAGAAGTTTTCGCCTTCATAATTGATGACCGGGATGGGGATGTATCGGTCCTGTCCACCGCGATAAGGTGACTGGGCATAAATAACCGAAGCCCCGAGAGATAAGGGTTCTGCATGAGTGCTGAACGCCGCAAAATAACAAGGAACAACACAAGCAAGCGCTTTAAGTTTGAATTGGTTCACAATTTAATCAGTCCATTAATATAACAATCACACGCAGAGTCTAACTAAATTTTCGCGCTGGGTTAACGTTAAATCAGGGATGTTTATCACCCATGCGGAATAGTCTGAAGCAGGTTGCAGTGGTAGACATGCAAACGGAATGCCTTAGTGCTTATGAGACTTTGTTATTGATATATCGCTAAATAAGGAGAAAAGTGGCTGCAGATTTTCTGAATGCCTTCTACAGTTAAAAGTAAGCCGAGACTTTTTGTACGAGCAGAGTAACCATAAGAATTGTGTATCCCGATAAAAAAACGTCAGGTTGGCATAAGGGTTGCTGTACTCAATAAAGAATATCTTCCGGGAGCTGCAAACGTATCTAATTTCGCTCCTTTACCTGTGCTAAAAACGAAAGGACGGGCATCGCTATGAATATATTCGATCACTATCGTCAGCGTTATGAAGCTGCCAAGGACGAAGAGTTCACACTGCAGGAATTTCTCGCTATCTGTAAGCAGGATCGCAGTGCATACGCCAACGCTGCAGAGCGACTATTGATGGCTATCGGTGAGCCGGTGATGGTTGACACGGCGCAGGAGCCACGCCTTTCCAGAATCTTCTCTAACCGCGTCATGGGACGCTATCCCGCCTTCGAAGAGTTTTATGGTATGGAGGAAGCGATTGAGCAGATCGTCTCCTACCTGAAACATGCTGCGCAAGGCCTGGAAGAGAAGAAACAGATTCTCTACCTGCTGGGGCCGGTCGGTGGCGGTAAATCGTCACTTGCTGAGCGTTTGAAAGCCCTGATGCAACGCGTACCGATCTACGTGCTGAGCGCTGATGGCGAACGCAGCCCGGTCAACGATCATCCTCTGTGCCTGTTCAACCCGCAGGAAGACGCCAACATTCTTGAGAAAGAGTATGGCGTGCCGCGGCGTTACCTGGGCACCATCATGTCGCCGTGGGCAGCAAAACGCCTGCATGACTTCGGCGGCGATATTACCCGCTTTAAAGTGGTTAAAGTCTGGCCTTCCATCCTGGAGCAAGTGGCCATCGCCAAAACGGAACCGGGTGATGAAAACAACCAGGATATCTCTGCATTGGTCGGTAAGGTGGATATCCGCAAACTGGAAAACCACGCGCAGAACGATCCCGACGCTTACGGTTACTCGGGCGCACTCTGCCGCGCGAACCAGGGCATCATGGAATTCGTCGAGATGTTTAAGGCACCGATTAAAGTGCTGCATCCATTGCTGACCGCCACTCAGGAAGGTAACTACAACGGTACTGAAGGGATCTCTGCCCTGCCGTTTAACGGCATCATTCTGGCGCACTCCAACGAGTCAGAATGGGTGACTTTCCGTAACAACAAGAACAACGAAGCGTTCCTGGACCGTGTTTACATTGTCAAAGTGCCTTACTGCCTGCGAGTGTCGGAAGAGATCAAAATCTACGACAAACTGCTTAATCACAGTGAGCTGACGACGGCGCCATGTGCACCAGGCACGCTGGAGACCTTAGCGCGCTTCTCTATCCTGTCGCGTTTGAAAGAGCCGGAAAACTCCAGCATCTATTCAAAAATGCGCGTCTATGATGGTGAAAGCCTGAAAGATACCGATCCAAAAGCGAAATCATGGCAGGAGTATCATGACTACGCTGGCGTGGATGAGGGCATGAACGGCCTTTCGACCCGCTTCGCGTTCAAGATTCTGTCGCGCGTATTCAACTTTGACCATGCAGAAGTGGCGGCCAACCCGGTACATCTGTTCTACGTGCTGGAGCAACAAATTGAGCGCGAGCAGTTCCCGCAGGATCTGGCAGAGAAATACCTTGAGCACCTGAAAGGTTATCTGATTCCGAAATACGCGGAGTTTATCGGCAAAGAGATTCAGACCGCCTATCTGGAGTCTTATTCAGAATACGGCCAGAACATCTTCGACCGCTACGTAACCTACGCCGACTTCTGGATTCAGGATCAGGAATACCGTGATCCCGATACCGGACAGTTGTTTGATCGTGAATCACTGAACGCCGAGCTGGAAAAAATCGAGAAACCTGCCGGGATCAGTAACCCGAAAGATTTCCGTAACGAGATCGTCAACTTTGTGCTGCGTGCCCGGGCGCAAAATAGCGGACGTAATCCCAACTGGACCAGCTACGAAAAACTGCGCACGGTCATTGAGAAGAAAATGTTCTCCAATACCGAGGAGTTGCTGCCGGTGATTTCGTTTAATACCAAGACCTCAACGGACGAACAGAAAAAACACGATGATTTTGTCGATCGCATGATGGAGAAAGGCTATACCCGCAAGCAGGTGCGCCTGTTGTGCGAATGGTATCTGCGCGTGCGTAAATCGTCTTAATCGTTACCTGTAAGCTACGCGGCGCCGCGACGCCGCAACAGGAGGCCGGAGTGGTTCCGGCCTGGCTTGCACTGTAGTTTGGGGGATATGTATGGCCTATTTTATCGATCGGCGTCTGAACGGTAAAAACAAGAGCGCGGTCAATCGGCAGCGTTTCCTGCGCCGTTACAAGTCGCAAATCAAGCAGTCGATCTCCGAGGCCATCAACAAGCGGTCGGTCACCGACGTGGAGAGCGGCGAATCTGTCTCGATTCCTATCGATGACATCAATGAGCCCATTTTCCATCAGGGACGCGGCGGCAGTCGCCATCGCGTGCATCCGGGGAACGATCATTTCGTCCAGAACGACCGCATTGAGCGCCCACAAGGGGGCGGTGGTGGCGGTGGCAGCGGTCAGGGCAACGCCAGTCAGGACGGTGAAGGTCAGGATGAGTTTGTCTTCCAGATATCGAAAGATGAATATCTTGATTTGCTGTTTGAAGATCTTGCCCTGCCAAATCTGCGTAAAAATCAGCATCGACAATTGAACGAATATAAAACGCACCGCGCGGGCTTTACCTCAAATGGGGTACCGGCCAACATCAGTGTGGTGCGTTCGCTACAAAATTCACTGGCGCGTCGTACTGCCATGACCGCCGGTAAACGCCGTATGCTGCACGAACTGGAAGCCACGCTGACTGAAGTGGAGAACAGTGAACCGGCTCAGTTGTTGGAAGAGGAGCGGCTGCGCAAAGAGATTGCCGAACTGCGGGCACGCATTGAACGTGTACCCTTTATTGATACCTTCGACTTACGCTACAAAAACTTTGAGAAGCGCCCTGAGCCTTCCAGCCAGGCGGTGATGTTCTGCCTGATGGATGTGTCCGGTTCCATGGATCAAGCCACGAAAGACATGGCGAAGCGTTTTTATATTCTGCTCTATCTGTTCCTGAGCCGGACCTATAAAAATGTGGAGGTGGTGTATATCCGTCACCATACGCAGGCGAAAGAAGTCGATGAGCAGGAGTTCTTCTACTCGCAGGAAACCGGCGGCACCATTGTCTCTAGCGCATTGAAGTTAATGGATGAAGTGGTTAAAGAGCGCTATGACCCTGCGCAGTGGAATATATATGCGGCACAGGCCTCTGATGGTGACAACTGGGCGGATGACTCTCCGTTATGTCATGAGATTCTGGCCAAACATATTTTGCCGGTTGTACGTTATTACAGCTACATCGAAATCACGCGCCGTGCGCACCAGACGCTGTGGCGTGAGTATGAACATCTGCAAGCCATGTTTGATAACTTCGCGATTCAGCACATCCGCGAGCCAGAAGACATTTACCCAGTATTTAGAGAACTTTTCCACAAACAGGTGGCAGAAGCCTGAACATCAAGCCGGTCAATGACCGGCTTTTTCTTTTCCGCGCCACCGCTCATTCGCCTGAAATCCCCGCTGATTTTTCACACAATTTTAACGATCTATGGGATAGCGCTCCGCAGATTGAAAAAATATGCAATTAAGCGCTGACAAGCTATTGATAAGGCATTATCTTTTCACCTTGTCTGTGTGAATCCCCCGCAGTTTGTCATTTTCGCTCGTACCGCAGGAGAACGCCGTTGAATGCCAGCATGATTTACAGTTTGTTTATTATTGGTTCCGTGCTGGTCGCAGCAAGTATTCTTCTGAGTTCATTCTCGTCACGGCTTGGCATCCCTATTCTGGTAATCTTCCTTGCGTTAGGCATGTTGACCGGCGTTGATGGGATTGGCGGCATCGCTTTTGACAACTACCCGGTGGCGTATCTGGTTTCTAACCTCGCGCTGGCGATTATTTTGCTGGATGGCGGCATGCGCACCAAAGCCAGCTCATTCAAGGTGGCACTGGGGCCCGCATTATCACTCGCCACGGTCGGTGTGATGATAACCGCCGGTTTGACCGGTTTGGCTGCAGCCTGGCTCTTTAAACTCGATTTGATGCAAGGTTTCCTGATTGGCGCGATTATCGGTTCCACCGATGCCGCCGCCGTCTTCTCGCTGCTGGGGGATAAAGGGCTTAACGAACGTGTCAGCTCCACGCTGGAAATTGAATCCGGCAGTAACGATCCCATGGCGGTATTCCTGACCATCACGCTGATTGACATGATCCAGCAAGGCCAGTCAGGCTTAAGCTGGATGTTTGTGGTACATCTGGTGCAACAGTTCGGGCTCGGTATTGTACTGGGGCTGGGCGGCGGCTGGGCACTACAGCAACTGATTAACCGTATCAATCTGGCGCAAGGTCTCTATCCCCTGCTGGCGTTAAGTGGCGGCATCATTGTGTTTGCACTGACCACGGTGATGGAAGGCAGCGGTATTCTGGCGGTTTACCTGTGTGGCTATCTGCTGGGTAACAGCCCGATCCGCAACCGTCACGGTATTCTGCAAACCTTCGATGGTATGGCGTGGTTGAGTCAGATCGGCATGTTTATCGTGCTCGGCTTACTGGTGACGCCATCTGATTTGTGGCATATCGCCGTTCCTGCCATGATTTTATCTCTCTGGCTGATTTTGGTGGCGCGTCCGCTTTCAATTCTGGTGGGCCTGTTGCCATTTAAAGGTTTCACCGGCCGCGAACGCATCTTTATCAGTTGGGTTGGCCTGCGTGGCGCAGTACCCATTATCCTCGCGGTGTTCCCGATGATGGCCGGGCTGGAAAACGCCAAGCTCTACTTCAACATCGCCTTCTTCGTGGTTCTCGTGTCGTTGATGCTGCAGGGCACCTCACTGGGCTATGCGGCCAAACGCGCCAAAGTTGTGGTTCCCCCTACTGCATCACCTATCAGCCGCGTCGGACTGGACATCCACCCTGAAAACCCCTGGGAGCAGTTTGTTTACCAACTTAGTGCTGATAAATGGTGTATCGGAGCCGCGCTGCGTGATTTGCAGATGCCACGCGAAACGCGCATCGCTGCCCTGTTCCGCGATAACGCGCTGATGCATCCCAACGGTAGCACGCGCCTTAAAGAGGGCGATGTGCTATGTGTGATTGGACGTGAACGTGATTTGCCCGCTTTGGGTAAAATGTTCAGTCAGTCTCCACCCGTCGCGCTCGATCAGCGCTTCTTTGGTGACTTCATTCTGGATGCCGAGGCACGTTTACGCGATGTGGCGCAAATTTATGGGCTGGAACTCGATGAAACCACCAACGATCAGCAATCCCTCGGTCAACTGGTGATGGGCCTGCTGGGCAGTACACCGGTGGTGGGCGATCAGGTGGAGTGGAACCAATTGACCTGGACCGTGGCAGAGAAAGAGGACAACCAAATCGTTAAAATTGGCGTACGTGTCATGGAAGACAAGGAGTAATCCTAACCGCGAATACGCCAAAACTGCGCGTGAGCGACTATGATCACTGTTCCACCCAGCACAAACGGGAGAAGCGCATGGGACACGTGGTAAAGATTGGTCGTTACGAGATCGTTGATGCAGAACTGAATGCTGAAAAGCTCGATACCATCAGCATTCCCTGCAATACCAACCCCGGCCTGAGTTACCAACTCGATGGCTGGGATCATGAAACCAGCGTGCCGGCGTGGATTGATGGCGAGCCCGTCGATCTGCAGATCGGACACTATGACAAGCAACAAGACCGCTGGGTATTAAAAAAACCCGCCTGATGTACCCCCGCCGCCATCCGCTTCGTATGGCGGTCATTCCTAAAAGCAGTCTTAAAATGAAGCGTTCTATCTGTGTTTTTTTTGGTTTTAACCTTGTATTTCAATTAGCTAACTCACTATTTCACGCAGCATTTATTTCCTTTTAAGACTATTTCCATATTAACTCTGTCAAATAACTCCTGCATACTCTTAAACGTTGCTGCAGCTTTTCGTGACGTACATCACGTCTCAAACGGCCCTTTCCATGCAGCGCTTATGGCAGCATTGACTTATATCGCACTGAAAAATCATTTCTTTTTATTTTCGGTGGACAACTCCTGAGCGCGTACTTGATTCTGGTCAGGCCATCTTTTACTTAAGAAAAGAGAGCAGGTTTTATGGCAAGTACATTGGTAATGAATGATGCAACCCGCTCGTGGAGCGGATTGCGTAAAAATCTCATCGCAAAAGTCGCTTTAAGCTTTTCGGATTTAATTGCTCTGAATCTGGCTTTGTTTTTATCTGCAGCAACCGTTCAGGGTATTTGGGGAGAACTGGACACCTTTATTCCGCCGCAGCAGATTGAGTACCGCTTCATCGCTCAATTAGGGCTTTCTGTACTTTGCACCGCGTGGTTTTGGGTGCGCATGCGTCATTACACTTACCGCAAACCGTTCTGGTTCGAGTTAAAAGAGATTGTTAAAACCCTGTTCGTCTTCTCGCTGCTGGATTTGGCGCTGATTGCCTTCTCCAGGTGGGATTTTTCGCGCATGGTTTGGGTGTTTAGCTGGACTTACGCACTGCTACTGCTGCCGCTGATGCGTGCGGTGGTCAAGCGTGCCATTAACCGCGCAGGTCAGTGGCAGAAAGAGACCATCATCATTGGTTCAGGCAAGAATGCCATGGAAGCTTATGCAGCCCTGCAGAGTGAGGAAATCCTCGGCTACAACGTCCAGGCTTTCATCTCACTGGAAGATGAGCACCACCCTGAGAAAGTGAATGGTGTACCCGTGATCACCTGGAAAGACATCAACTGGCAAACGATGGATCGCGACAACACGCAATTTATCGTCGCCACTGAGTTTGAACAGCAGGTGGTGCGCGATAAATGGCTGAAGTTCCTGTCCAAAATGAAGTGCCGCTCCATCTCCGTGATTCCAACCCTGCGCGGTGTGCCGCTGTATGGCACTGATATGTCATTCATCTTCAGCCACGAAGTGATGATCCTGCGCGTCAGCAACAATCTGGCGAAACGCTCATCCCGCTTCCTCAAGCGTACTTTCGATATCGTGGTGGCATCACTGTTGCTGCTGTTCCTTGCCCCGGTATTTGGTCTGCTGTGTGCGATGGTGAAACGTGATGGCGGCAATGCCATTTATGGACATGAACGCGTTGGGCAAGACGGTGTGAAGTTTAAATGCCTGAAGTTCCGTTCGATGGTCACCAACTCGCAGGAAGTATTG
Source organism: Candidatus Pantoea communis (assembly GCF_011752685.1). Taxonomy (NCBI): domain Bacteria; kingdom Pseudomonadati; phylum Pseudomonadota; class Gammaproteobacteria; order Enterobacterales; family Erwiniaceae; genus Pantoea; species Candidatus Pantoea communis. The sequence goes on along the minus strand of NZ_VWXC01000002.1, from coordinate 360,520 downwards.
CAAAACCTGCTGGCGACCAGTGAAGAAGCGCGTGCCGAATGGGATCGTGATTTCAAACTGAAGAACGATCCACGCATCACCAAAATTGGCGGCTTCCTGCGTAAAACCAGTCTCGACGAATTGCCGCAGTTGTGGAATGTGATTCGTGGTGAGATGAGTCTGGTGGGACCACGTCCGGTTATCGAAGCTGAGCTGGAACGTTACGCAGGGGATGTCGATTATTACCTGATGGCGAAACCGGGCATGACGGGTCTGTGGCAGGTGAGTGGTCGTAACGACATAGACTACGACACCCGCGTCTATTTCGATTCCTGGTATGTGAAGAACTGGGCGTTGTGGACCGATATTGCCATTCTGTTCAAAACCGCAGGCGTAGTGTTACGCCGTGACGGCGCTTACTGATCCTACCCTCGACGCGATGTCTGTGTTGGTCCAGCAGACATCGCTTTTTTATTCCTTTCTTTTTCCCGGCTAAGTCATTACCCTTCCCGCTTGTTTAACAGGACGTTTCTGGTTTCAGATGCAAAAATTTACCCTGCTGCTTTTAAGCCTGGTGCTGCTGGCACCGCTCGGCATCGATCTTTACCTTCCCACTCTGCCGCAAATCGCTGAAGGCCTGAACAGCCCGGTCAGTTTGATTCAGATTACCATTCCGCTGTTCTTACTGGTGATGGGCATCGGCCAACTGGTGACCGGACCATTGGTAGATAATTTTGGCCGTAAGCCGATTGCGCTGATTGGCCTGGCACTCTACATCGTTGGTAGCGCTGTGGCTGCGACCGCCACCGTATGGCCGGTGTTCTTCCTCGCCCGTTTGATTCAGGGCTGCGCGGTCTGTTGCAGTGCTGTGGTGGCCTTCAGTGGCGTGCGCGATCGTTTAAGCGGTGATGAAGCCGCACGCGCCTATGGTTTCCTGAATGGTGCACTGAATATTGTGCCGGCACTGGCGCCACTGCTGGGCGGTATCCTTGCTGAAGCCTACGGCTGGCGTGCGCCCTTCTGGTTCCTGTGTGGCTATGCTGCCGTGATTGGTTTGATTGTGGTGTTCTGCCTGCCGGAAACCCGTCCTGCCGATACGCTGCGAGTTAAAGGATTGCCGCTGGCGCAGTACGCGGCGATTGCACGTGAACCGCGTTTTCTTGCCTTCGCCTTTGCCAATGCGGGTGCGCTCGGCATGGTGCTGACTTATGTGTCACTGGCACCCCACGTGCTGATGACGGAAGGGGGTCTGACGCCCCTGCAATTCTCCTTTGCCTTTGGTGCCAACGGCTTTTGGATCATGCTGGTCAGTGCGTTTGTGAATAAGACTATCCGTAAAGCCGGACGCCCGTTCTGCCTGGTGATGGGCTTCGTCACCATGCTGCTGGGTGCCATTCTGCTGCTGGCGGGAATGACGCTGTTGCCTGCCGTATGGCAGACACACTGGGCGCTGTATATGATTCCGGTGGCGGTATCGGTTGCAGGACTGGCCTTTACCGTTGGCCCGGCCACCAGCTACGCGTTAGAACCGTATCAGCAGCAGGCAGGCGTTGCCGCGGCATTGCAGGGGTTTATTCAGATGGCGTGCGGCGCGGGTGGTAGCCTGATGATTGTGGCATTGCCGGTTGCAGAAAAATCAGCACTGGCTTTGATGATGCTTTTAGGTGCAGCGCTGGCTCTGATTGCCTGGCGCTGCAGTAAGAAAATGCACGGCAGCGTGACCGCGCTTAAATAATCTCAACCGGTACGCGGGGCGCGAGTGCACACATCAGCTCGTAGCCCACCGTGCCGGCGGCTTTCGCCACCTCATCGATTTTCACCTGATTGCCCCACAGTTCCACTTTGGAACCAATCCCGGCCTGCGGACAAGGTTCGAGGTCAATCATCATCATATCCATGGAGATCGCGCCCAGCGTCTGGGTGCGAATACCGTCGACGCTCACTGGCGTGCCGGTTGGCGCATGGCGTGGATAGCCATCTGCATAGCCGCAGGCCACAATACCAATGCGCTGTGCGCCCGATGCATGATAGCGATAGCCATAGCCCACACCGTCACCGGCACTGAGCTGCTGCACACCAATGATTTCACTGTTCAGCGTCATCACAGGTTGCAAGCCGCTGCTGGCAATATCCTGCCAATTCCCACTTGGCGATGCGCCATAGAGAATGATCCCCGGACGCACCCAGTCAAAGTGCGCTTCAGGATGCCACAACGTGGCGGCAGAGTTGGAGAGCGAGCGCGGGCAATCCAAACCTTCGGCGGCCAGTTCAACGCGCTTCATCGGTTCGATAAGTCCTTCCGGGTTTTCCGCGTCCGCAAAATGCGCCATCAGCGTCATCTCACCGACGTTAGGGAGCGCACGCAGTTTCTGCCACGCCGCCTGAACCTGTTCAGGACGGAAACCCAGCCGATTCATGCCGCTGTTCATCTTCACATAGATATCAACCGGTGCAGAAAGTGAAGCTTTGGCCAGCGCCTGAATCTGCCAGTTGCTGTGCACGCTGGTGGTCAAGCGATAACGATCGATCAACGTTAGATCTTCAGCATGGAAGAAACCTTCCAGCAACAGAATCGGTTTTTTCCAACCCTGCTCACGCAACAGAATCGCTTCTTCCATATTCAACAGCGCGAAACCATCGGTCTCTGCCAGACTTTGCCAGACACGCGCGATACCGTGCCCGTATGCATTGGCTTTGACCACTGACCAAACCCGCGACTGTGGTGCAGCCTGCCGTACAATCGCCAGATTGTGGCGCAGCGCCTGTTGGTTAATGGTGGCGCCAGTAGGACGTGACATGCTTGTGCTCTCCCTGAGGTCTCAACGCGCCGCGTTAGCGTTACGCAACGGCGATGAATGGGGTTCGAAACCCGGCAGGTAGCGCAGTACTGACAAATCGTCTGCGGCAATCGCCGGTTTCTGACCGGAAATCAAATCAGCCAATAGCTGACCGGAACCACAGGCCATGGTCCATCCCAGCGTTCCGTGACCGGTGTTGAGATAGAGATTGGACAGCGGCGTACGCCCGACAATCGGCGTGCCGTCCGGCGTCATCGGACGCAATCCTGTCCAGAACGTGGCCTGTTCAACAAAACCGCCTTCAGGATAGAGATCGCTGACCACCAACTCCAGCGTTTCACGTCGTGCAGGCGTCAGTTTGGTGTTAAAACCAACAATTTCCGCCATGCCTCCCACGCGAATGCGATCGTCAAAGCGCGTGACCGCCACTTTGTAGGTCTCATCGAGGATGGTGGACACCGGCGCAGCGTCGGGATTCTTAATCGGAATGGTGAGGGAATAGCCTTTTAGCGGATAAACCGGAATTGAGACGATATCTTTCAGCAACGCGGTCGAGTAGGAACCAAAGGCCACCACATAGGCATCCGCTTTAACCACCTCATCACCACACTTCACACCGTAAATGCGATTGCCTTCACGCAGCAGTTGATCAACCTGAGTGTCATAGCGGAAGGTGACACCCGCAGCGGCTGCCATCTCGGCCAGGCGCTGCGTAAACAGCTGGCAGTCTCCGGTTTCATCGTTCGGTAAACGCAGCCCACCGGTCAGTTTGTGTGCGGTCGTGGCCAGCGCCGGTTCAACGCTGTGGAGCTGGTGTGCTTCCAATAGTTCGTATGGCACGCCGGCTTCTTTGAGCACGGCAATATCTTTGCTGGCGCTCTCAAACTGTTGCTGAGTGCGGAACAACTGCAAGGTGCCACCCTGCCGGCCTTCATAGGCGATACCGGTCGAGGCGCGCAATGCTTTCAGGCAATCACGACTGTATTCCGCGATACGTACCATGCGTCCTTTGTTTTCCTGATAATGGCGCATGTCACAGTTACGCAGCATGTTCCACATCCATTCCAGCTGGAACTTACTGCCGTCGAGGCGAACGGCCAATGGCGCGTGACGCTGAAACATCCATTTTACCGCTTTAAGCGGCACGCCCGGTGCCGCCCAGGGCGCCGCATAACCAGGAGAGATCTGGCCAGCGTTGCCGGCACTGGTTTCCAGCGCGGCCCCCGGCTGGCGATCGATGACCGTCACCTCATGTCCAGCCTGCGCCAAATACCAGGCACTCGCCACTCCCACGACACCACTTCCAAGAATCACTACGCGCATAAGCCCCTCGTCGCGGCAAAAGCATAATCAACTATGAATGCTGCCTGAATCAGCATAACCAGACAGCACTTCTTATCTTACATTCGACAGACATATTTCACATGTTTTTCACCTTCCTGCACACAGAAATCATGAGGTAGTGCAAAAATCAGGATTTTTTATGCCATAAAACCATTAACCAGCAATTTATTATGCGCAGGGCAGTGCTTTTCTCTTTTTTCAGGAGAAAGCGCCGCAGTCATATAATGCACTTATAAACAGAGTTTTATTCTGCAAATTAATCCAAAACCAACAGTTGTCATTAGTAATGACTTAAGCGTCGATTTTTGAATGATTTTCTGCCAAAAGAATTCGATTGAGTTCCGGTTTCGGATAAGCGACAGTGGACTATCATTGAAGTGTTCGCTCAGTTTTATTGGGCCGTCTTTCTCAGGATGAAGCCTTAAACGATCGTGACAGGTGACAATCCGTTGCCTGCCGCTTGCAAAACAGAGGTGCGCTATGACGACAATCTTTGACGAGCCAACCCGGAGCAGTAAACGACTCAGTGATGGACCCGACTGGACCTTCGAACTGCTTGATGTCTATCTGGCGGAAATCGACCGTGTAGCGAAAAGCTACGGGCTTGATACCTATCCGCATCAAATCGAAGTCATCACCTCCGAACAAATGATGGATGCCTACTCCAGCGTGGGTATGCCGATTAACTACGCCCACTGGTCGTTCGGCAAAAAATTCATTGAAACCGAACAACGCTATAAACATGGCCAGCAGGGTTTAGCGTACGAAATCGTCATCAACTCCAATCCTTGTATTGCCTATCTAATGGAAGAGAACACCATGACCATGCAGGCGCTGGTGATGGCGCACGCGTGCTATGGGCACAACTCTTTCTTTAAAAATAACTATTTATTCCGCAGCTGGACCGATGCCAGCTCCATCGTCGATTACCTGTTATTCGCGCGTAATTACATCACCGATTGTGAAGAGCGATATGGCGTCGAAGAAGTGGAGCGGCTGCTCGATTCCTGCCATGCTCTGATGAACTACGGCGTGGATCGCTATAAACGTCCGCAAAAGATCTCGCTGCAGGAAGAGAAAGCGCGGCAAAAAAGCCGTGAAGAGTATCTGCAAAGCCAGGTAAACACCTTATGGCGCACCCTGCCGCGTAAAGAGAAGGAGTCCGTGCACGTGGAAGCGGCGCGCTATCCTTCGGAACCGCAGGAAAACTTACTCTACTTTATGGAAAAAAACGCCCCGCTGCTGGAGTCCTGGCAACGCGAGGTGCTGCGCATCGTGCGCAAGGTCAGCCAGTATTTCTACCCGCAGAAACAGACGCAGGTGATGAACGAAGGATGGGCGACGTTCTGGCATTACACCATCCTCAACCATCTCTACGACGAAGGGAAAGTGTCGGAACGCTTTATGATGGAGTTCCTGCACAGCCACACCAATGTGGTGTATCAGCCACCGTATAACAGCCAGTGGTATAACGGCATAAACCCTTATGCTTTGGGCTTCGCCATGTTCCAGGATATCAAGCGTATCTGCCAGTCACCGACAGAAGAGGATCGCTACTGGTTCCCGGATATTGCGGGTTCCGACTGGCTGAAAACGCTGCACTTTGCCATGCGCGAGTTTAAAGATGAGAGTTTCATCAGCCAGTTCCTGTCACCCAAAGTGATGCGCGACTTCCGCCTGTTTACGGTAATGGATGACGATCGCAATAACTTCCTGGAAATTGCCGCGATCCACGATGAGGCAGGCTATCGCGCCATCCGCCAGCAACTGTCAGCACAGTACAACCTGAGTAATCTGGAGCCTAACATTCAGGTCTATAATGTGGATCTGCGCGGTGACCGTTCGCTGACCTTACGCTACGTGCCACAGCAACGTGCGCCGCTGGATAAAAGCCGCCGCGAAGTGCTGAAGCATGTGCATCGGTTGTGGGGTTTCGATGTGATTCTGGAACAACAGAACGAAGACGGCAGCGTTGAGCTGCTGGACCGGTCGCCAACACGTGGACCCGCACTGTAAACATAAAAAAACCGGACTGTTAAAGTCCGGTTTTCCTTTAGCGCTTGCTGGCTAAATCATCGGGCATACTTTTTTGCATGCTATGCCAGATCTCTCCACTGCGACGACCATACTCACGTACCGTATCGACAATCTGGTCCTGCGTGGGATTCGCACTGCACAAATCCGCCAGTTGACGATAGAAGCTACGAGCCTGCTGACGCGCCTCGGGATTAGAGAAGTAGTGGCGCCCCACGCGGGTGTACAGCCCTTTTAAACCGTTCAGGATCAAACCATAAATCGGGTTACCGGAGGCAAAGGCCAAACCACGGAACACGCGATAATCCAGTTCGGTGTAGGCTTCTGCTTTATCCTCTTCGCTCAGTGCAGTTTCCAGCACTTCGCGCGCTTTGTCCGGATGATGACGCAATGCACGACTAATAAAGATCGAGGCGATGTTGGTACGCACCGACAGCAGATTATCAATCAACTGCGGTACGCTATCGTGATCGAGGCGGGCAAGCGTTTCGAGAATGTTTAGACCGGAGGTTTCCCAGAAATCATTCACGCGCGTGGGTTTACCATGTTGAATGGTTAACCATCCATCGCGTGCCAGACGCTGTAAAACTTCACGCAGCGTGGTGCGCGTGACACCAATCAGTTCAGAAAGCTCACGTTCAGCAGGCAGAATAGACCCCGGCGGAAAGCGACTGTTCCAGATGCTTTCAATAATATACTCTTCAGCAAATCCTGCGGGGCTTTGCGCCTTAATCACCATAGCATTTATTTCTCATTGCTTTCTTTGTCGTAATGGCACTCATCATACCAGAGCGGCTATAGCGGAAATAGACTGACAACCGATTAAAAGCGCGCGCTGGCGCAAAATTCAGCAGTGTTTTTAACCGGTCAGACGGCAACGCACTCGTTTGCGTCGTATGGATCTTCTGCCACCTCCGCTTGATCAGTAAATGCGCTTTTTATGGCCTGGATCAGGCTTAAGTCATTTTTGTACATGATTTTTTCCCCTTACCTGGCTGGCACGGTTACGCTTTTGGTTTACACTGCGAAGCATTAATGGTTACAGGATAAGCAATATGTTGCGATATTTGAATCAATGCTCACGAGGACGCGGGGCATGGTTATTGCTGGCTCTGACAGCACTGGCTTTTGAACTGACTGCACTCTTCTTTCAACACGTCATGGGACTGAAACCCTGCGTGATGTGTATCTACGAACGTTGTGCGCTGTTTGGCGTCATGGGCGCAGGTATCGTTGGCGCGTTCGCCCCGAAATCCCTGCCACTGCGCTGGGCCGCTATCCTGATTTGGCTTTACAGCGCTTATAAGGGATTAATGCTTTCGATTGAACATACTAATATTCAGCTGCACCCGAATCCGTTTGTTACTTGTGACTTTGCCGCACGCTTCCCGACCTGGCTGCCGTTGGATAAATGGCTGCCATCAGTATTTGTCGCCAGCGGTGATTGTGCCGAACGCAGCTGGACATTCCTGACCTGGAGCATGCCACAATGGATGATCGTCATCTTTGCCGCGTATCTGCTGGTTGGCGCACTGGTGCTGATTGCCCAGCCGTTTAAGCCAAAACGCCGCGATCTGTTTAGCCGCTAATCAAAACGAAACAGGCAGCTCTCGCTGCCTGTTATCACGTCAACCGTTACGATCGGGCCGATCGATAATGTGATCTTCCCAGTCGCGCACTTCGCTTTCCCGTACCGCGATATAACGCACCGAGATACGCTGCGCATGCATCGCTTTTTTCGAACCGGCCACCAATGGATGCCAGGCAGGCAATGTGCCGCCTTCGCCTAACAGACGATAGGCGCAGGTGCGCGGCAGCCAGTTAAAGGTGGTGAGGTTTTCACGCGTCAGCTTGATGCAGTCCTCTTCGTACTCAAACCGGCGCTCGTAGTTACGGCACTGGCAGGTTTTGATGTTCAGCTGATTGCAGGCCACATTGGTGAAGTAGATTTCGTCGGTGTCCGCATCCTGCAACTTGTTCAGGCAGCACTGGCCGCAGCCGTCGCACAGTGATTCCCACTCTGCATCGTCCATTTGGTCAAGGCGTTTTGTCTGCCAGAAAGGTTGTTCAGTCATGATCGCGGTCCGGGTTGTGCAATAAGACCGCACCTTATAAAGGGTTAGGTGCGGTGATGCAAGTTTTACAGTACGCGGGTGGTAATTCCGTGACCGGCCAGCGAGATTTCGAGTTTATCGCCAGATCGCATTGGCCCGACACCTTCCGGGGTGCCCGTCAGGATCACATCGCCGGCGCGCAGCGTAAAGTACTGACTCATATAGGCAATCAGCGGCAGAATTTTGTGAATCATATCCGCCGTGCTGCCATGCTGGCGCACTTCGCCATTCACCACCAGCTTCAGTTCGGTATCCTGCGGGTCGCCGCTGAATTCAGAAACCGGAATGAAACCTGACAGCGGGCAAGAGTTATCAAACCCTTTGGATTTTTCCCACGGCTGACCGGCTTTTTTCAATCCCGCCTGTACATCGCGCAGCGTCAGATCCAGTGCCACACCATATCCGGCAATCGCTTTGACCACATGCTCTTCCGTTGCCTGTTTCAGCGTTGAGCCAATCAACACCGCCAGTTCCACTTCGTGATGCACTTCGCCGAAGTTGGCTAGAATTGAAAGCGGCTGGCGCAGATCGCACACCGCCGTTTCCGGTTTGATAAACACCACCGGTTCTGTCGGCGTGGCACTGCCCATTTCCTTGATGTGCTTCGCATAGTTGCTGCCCACGCAAACCACTTTGCTGACGGGATAATCCAACAAAGCGCCCTGCCAGTTACGATGCTGATACATGCTGTTCCCCTGCATTAGTTGTGTTTGATGCCAGTCTGACTGGCGGATAGGTCAGGTTCAGTGCCGGAACGCGGCAAGCTGAGGAGGATTATATTAGCGGTTTTATGGCAGCAGACGTGGCGGAAATTGTCAAAAGTCGTTAATCATACGCAACAAACAGGATCACAACCTGGAATTATTGCCCGCAATAATGCTTTAAAGCGGGCGAATAATTAATGCAAATAACACTGAGGATTTTTACAGGGAATATTTACAGATGAATCCGAATTAAACTTTTTTACTCTGATCAAGATGAATGTTGAGCAGACTTTCAACCGGTGGTGGGATCTGTAAATAATAGCCTTGATCGCTCAAACCTTGCTTAACTTTATTGATATCTGCATTAGCCAGTTTGTCGCGTTTGTCCAGTGATAGCACCATTGCTAGCTGGGGTTTACCAAAGCCACGCAGCAGTTCTTCCGGAACGCGCGAAAAATCGTCTTTTTTTTCAACATAAAGATAAGTTTGTTCACGTTGCGGGCTTCTATAGATCACACAAAACATATTTTTTACTCGAATTAACCTGTGGCGTCACTTGCCTGAATATAGCAGTAACTATAACATGCTTGCAGAACTTCGAATATTGACCGTTTGATGTTAATGACGATTTTATCGACGTACATCTTAGGGTCGTAAAACAGGACTGAGTCAGGACAGATGTCGCAAACGCCAATCGAATTCAAGGGAAGCAGTTTTACCCTGTCAGTGGTTCATCTGCACCATTCACAACCCGAGGTGATTCGTCAGGCGCTGCAGGACAAAATCGACCAGGCACCTGCGTTTTTGCAGAATGCACCAGTGGTGCTCAACGTGTCAGCGCTGAACGGTGACATTAACTGGAAACAGATGCAGCAGGCGGTCATCGCCACCGGTTTACGCATTGTCGGTGTCAGCGGTTGTAAAGATGAAGCCCTGAAAAAGATGATTGCCCGAGCAGGCTTGCCGGTGTTGTCAGAAGGTAAAGAGAATCGCAAGCGTGCAGAAGCGCCAGTGGTTGAAGATGTGCCGCCGATTGTGGCACCGGTTGCTGAAACCGCCAGCAAAACCCGCATCATCAATACGCCAGTGCGCTCAGGCCAACAAATTTACGCACGGAATGCCGACCTTATCGTCACCAACAGCGTAAGCGCCGGTGCCGAACTGGTGGCAGACGGCAATATTCATATTTACGGCATGATGCGTGGTCGTGCGCTGGCGGGTGCCAGTGGCGAACGTGACAGCCAGATTTTTTGTACCAACCTCGCAGCCGAGTTGGTCTCTATTGCCGGGGAATACTGGATCATGGATCAGATTCCGGCGGAATTTTTTGGTAAAGCCGCGCGCCTGTGCCTTAAAGAGGGCGCGCTCACCATTCAGACACTTTATTAGGCCCCTTTTCTTTCGTTAAGGAAATCAACATTTATGGCACGCATCATTGTAGTTACATCGGGTAAAGGGGGCGTTGGCAAGACCACGTCAAGCGCGGCCATCGCAACCGGTTTAGCGCAGAAGGGCAAGAAAACTGTCGTGATCGATTTTGATATCGGTCTGCGTAACCTCGACCTGATCATGGGCTGTGAACGCCGTGTGGTTTATGACTTCGTCAACGTCATCCAGGGCGATGCAACCCTGAACCAGGCGCTGATTCGTGACAAGCGCACGGAGCAACTCTATATCCTGCCTGCTTCACAAACACGTGATAAAGATGCGCTGACCCGCGAAGGCGTGGAAAAAGTATTAAACGACCTGGCCGCGATGGAGTTCGATTTCATCGTATGCGATTCCCCTGCGGGGATCGAAACCGGTGCGTTGATGGCACTGTACTTTGCGGATGAAGCGATTATCACCACCAACCCGGAAGTCTCTTCCGTGCGTGACTCCGACCGCATCCTCGGCATTATCTCTTCTAAATCGCGTCGTGCTGAAAACAGCCAGGACCCGGTGAAAGAGCATCTGCTGCTGACACGTTACAACCCAGGCCGCGTGACGCGTGGCGACATGCTGAGCATGGAAGACGTGCTGGAGATTCTGCGTATACCACTGGTGGGTGTGATCCCGGAAGATCAGTCGGTACTTCGTGCTTCTAACCAGGGTGAGCCGGTCATTCTCGACGCTAACTCTGACGCCGGTAAAGCTTACGCTGATACCGTAGATCGCCTGCTTGGCGAAGAACGCCCCTTCCGCTTTATTGAAGAAGAGAAGAAGGGTTTCCTGAAACGCCTGTTCGGGGGATAACCAATGGCATTATTAGATTTCTTTTTATCCCGTAAGAAGAACACAGCCAACATAGCCAAGGAAAGGCTGCAAATTATCGTAGCCGAGCGCAGAAGGGGCGACAGTGAGCCCCATTATCTGCCGCAACTGAAGCGCGATATTTTGGAAGTGATCTGTAAGTACGTGAAAATTGATCCGGATATGGTGACCGTTCAGCTGGATCAGAAAGGGGACGATATCTCCATCCTGGAACTCAACGTCACACTGCCGGAGACGGAGACGGAAGACGTTCCTAAATGATTGTAGCGGGTTCCTGATTTTCCCCTGCGTTGTGCGCAGGGGAAAACATTCCGCTTATAGCGCCTGCAGGATCTCGTCGATTCGCTTTTGCAGCAATTCACCACGCCAGCCAGTCAGTAATTCTGGTGTACGGCATCCGCTTTTCAAGCCCCAGTATACGCTTAACACCTGATTGATTTGGCGACGTGAAGCCAATAGCTCCTGACTGAAACCCGTCTCTTCGCTTACCTGTAACACCAGCGCTTTGATTGCTTTAAATGCCTGTTTGTAATGCGGATGGTCAATCAGATTGGGCAACGGTTGTGGCAAGGTCGCTTCATCCTGTGCCTGCGCTTCCGCCACCAGCGCCACCATCGCTTTCCCGTGGAAGCGAATCTCGTGACCGTTCAGGCCCAAATGATCGAGCTCACCCAGGCTACCCGGCATAAAGCGCGCCACTTTCCACAGATTCTCTTCACGCACCACAAAATTCACGGCCATGTCTTTCTGACGGGCGATGTTCAAACGCCATGCCGCCAGGCGTTGCAGCGCTGCCAACTGGCGCGGTCGCAACTGCCATGCGTTGGTGATGTCGCGCCATGCATCCTCTGGCTGTAAAACGTCAAGACGACGCTGGCAAAGATTATCGCATTCGCTCAGCGCGGCAGCCATGTTGCCTGCGGCTTGCGTCTGCTCAACTAACTGATGGGCAATCGGCAGAAGATAAGCGACATCTGCTGCGGCATAGTCGCATTGACGCTCAGTGAGCGGGCGCGCCAGCCAGTCAGTACGGGATTCGCTCTTATCCAGTTCGATTTGGTTAAAGTGATTAACCATCGAAGCGAAGCCCCATGACAGAGGCTGCCCAGCGAAGGCCGCCAGGATTTGGGTATCGATCATCGGATCAGGCAGGCATTTAAAACGATGCAAGAAAACTTCAAGATCTTCGCCACCGGCGTGCAGGAATTTCGTCACCTGTTTGTCTTGCAGCAGTGCGATGAACGGCGTCCAGTCACTGATGTTGAGCGGATCGATCAGAACCAGTTGTTCACCATCGAACAGCTGGATCAGACCCAACTGCGGATAGTAAGTGCGCGTGCGCACGAATTCAGTATCCAGCGCAACGGCATTATGCTGGCGCGCTTGTTCGCACACGGCAGCCAGCTGGCTGTTTTGGTCGATCAGGGTGTAATTCACGTATTCATTCTCGCTGCGGCACACTTCGCGCAGCGCTCCATGTTAAAAGCAATAAAAACGCCGGACTGAGCCGGCGTTAACCTGGAGAGAAAGGCAGCTTACTGCCCTTCTCGCTTCGCCTCGTCACGCAATTCGCGGCGCAAAATTTTGCCCACGTTGGTCTTCGGCAGCTCATCTCTAAACTCGATAATCTTCGGCACTTTGTAGCCGGTGAGCTGACGGCGGCAATGATCCAGCACTTCATCTTTCGTCAGTGACGGATCCTTTTTAACGATGCACACTTTCACCGCTTCGCCGGAAAGGTCGCTGGGAACACCGATTGCGGCGGCTTCGCGCACTTTCGGATGCTGCATCAGCACATCTTCGATTTCGTTAGGATACACGTTAAAGCCTGACACCAGAATCATGTCTTTCTTCCGATCGACGATGCGAATAAAACCTTCGCCATCAACGGTAACAACATCACCGGTGTGCAGCCAGCCATTTTTCAACACTTCTTCGGTGGCATCCGGTCGCTGCCAGTAACCGACCATCACCTGTGGACCACGAATACAGAGTTCACCCGGTTCACCTGGCGCCACATCGTTATCTTCGTCATCGACGATACGCACATCCGTGGAGGGTACAGGAAGACCGATGCTGCCGGTGTGGCAAGTGATGTCATACGGATTGACCGATACCAGTGGTGAACATTCAGTCAAACCATAACCTTCGAGCAGATAATGCCCGGTGAGTTTTTCCCAACGCTCAGCCACGGCCTTTTGCACGGCCATGCCGCCGCCAGCAGAAAGACGCAGCGTGGAGAAATCGAGCTTATTAAAGTTTTCGTCGTTGAGCAGCGCGTTAAACAGCGTATTGACGCCGGTAATGGCGGTGAACGGGAATTTGCTTAGCTCTTTGACAAAACCGGGGATATCACGCGGATTGGTGATCAGCAGGTTGGTACCGCCGAGATCGAGAAACAGCAGGCCGTTTACCGTTAACGCAAAGATATGGTAGAGCGGGAGTGCCGTGACCACCTGCTCTTTGCCCGCACGCAGCAGTTTGCCATAAGTAGCTTTGGTCTGCTCCAGGTTTGCCTGCATGTTACCGTGAGTTAGCATCGCGCCCTTGGCGACGCCGGTGGTGCCGCCGGTGTATTGCAGGAATGCCAGGTCACTGTTAGTCAGCGTCGGACGCTGGTAAGTCATCTGCGCGCCCTGCTGCAGTGCGCTGCGGAATGGCACCGCACCCGGCAGATGGTATTTCGGCACCAGCTTCTTAACATACTTCACCACGAAATTGACCAGCGTGGCTTTGACCGGGGCAAGTTGGTCACCCATGCGCGTCAGCATCACGTGCTTGATCGGTGTTTCCGCGACGACTTTTTCCAGCGTGTGGGCAAAGTTGGACACAATGACAATCGCACTGGCACCGCTGTCATTCAGCTGATGCTTCAGCTCACGCGGCGTGTAGAGCGGGTTAACGTTGACCACCACCATACCCGCACGCAGCACGCCAAACAGCGCCACCGGATACTGCAGCAAGTTTGGCATCATCAGCGCCACGCGGTCACCCTGCTTCAGGCCCAACCCTTGTTGCAGCCAGGCCGCAAAGTCGCGACTTTGCTTATCCAGCTGACGATAGGTCATCGGCTGACCCATATTAATAAACGCCGTTTGATCGGCATACTGCAATGCTGCGTGCTCGAAAAGTTCGACCAAAGAGGTATAACGGTCCGCATTAATCTCCGCAGGAACATCTGCCGGATAGCGTTTAAGCCAAACCTTATTCAAAGAATCACCCCGATATTCTTGTTGCGTAGCCATCGCCGCCTCTGCAATCAGTGTTGTTAACAATATTTTAACTGATTGTACCAGTTTGCCTGTTTCGGCATTTTCAGGTTGCGAAGCGCATCACTAAATTTCGCGCATCGGTTGCGCGCCCAATAAAAAAGCCCGGTCGCGAGCACCGCGACCGGGCCGTCAATTAATGAAGATGAATTATTCGGTCAGGATAGTTTCCACCTGCGCGGGACCGGTATTCATGTTCATCCCCCAATAAGGATTAGGCCCCCAGTAACCCGGATGACGACGCGTTGGCCCATACCAAATCCAGGGATCGATAGGCTGCGGTGGCGTCATCACCTGTTGAGTCAGGTGCCAGCGCTGATAGCCGCGCACATCCACCACCACAAAGTTGTAGCTGGCTTTACCAATCTCACCTTTTTCGGTGCCTTTGATATTACCCAGTACCGTGACGTACTGATTGTTCAGATCCACCGGATCAACAAAACCGCGAATGTCGGCAAAGATACGCCCAACCGATGCGGAACCTAAACGTGGCCGCGCACTTTCATCCAGCGGTTGGGTGGCAATTTCCAGGCGTGTGAGACCGGTCAGGTTAGTGACTTTCACCACTTTACCGCCAAAACGTGACTCCTGACCGACATACAGCTGCGGCGCATTCATCACGCGTAATAAATCTTGCTGTGGAAGTTGAGAACTCCCTTTAATGGAATCTGGCACCGAAACGCAGCCGCTGAGCAGCAGCGCGCAGGCTAACAGAGCGCCAGACATCCCTTTACGACTTATTGGCATAGCACTTCTCCTGTTATTTCTCAGTTAGACTGGGCGCTTACGGAATAGTTGCGTGGCGCTTAACGGCCCGGCAACTTTTTCCATGCCACTTCATTACGGAGGTAAACCGGCTCGGCATTCTCCACCGCCACCGACTCACCGCGCTGCCAGGCACTCAATGCCAGCGGCAGCATATCCTCCGCTGCTGGCAGCGTCACTTCTGTGGTCACTAAGGTTGCGCCCGTCGAGCTTAACAGATGCGGATAAGCCGCCCAGCCGGTGCCGACCGTTGCCCACTCGCCGCTTAGCTGGGCAATGCGCGCCTGCACATCTTCGGGTTTTAAAACGGCTTCCGAGTCCGCACCTTGCCATTCACCGTTGGCATCACGCTGATATTCGGCCCAGTAAACTTCGCCCATGCGCGCGTCGATGGCGGCCAGCACGCGGTTAGCGCCGCTTAAGCGCCATGCGCCCTGAGCCATAGTCGCGAGAGAAGAGACGCCGATCATCGGCAAGTTCGCACCCAACGCCAGCCCTTGCGCAATACCAATGCCAATGCGCACGCCAGTAAAACTGCCTGGCCCACGGCCAAACGCCAGCACGTCAAGCGCGGTCAGATCCAGCTGCTGCAACTGCAACAGCTCTTGTACCAGCGGTAAGATGCGTTGGGTGTGATCGCGCGGGGCGATTTCAAAGCGGGCATCGATCTGCTGCTGATTGAGCAGCGCGGCAGAACAGGCTTCTGTCGCCGTGTCCAGAGCTAAAATTCGGGCGGACATAACAACCTCTGAAAGTCAAAATGGCGCGCATCTTAACACAGCCTGGCACAAATTAGTGCTTCTCTGGCTGGCGGACGAAAGCGATGGCGCGCTGCAAATCGCGGGTACGCGGCGTGGGTGGCAGACTATTGAGGAACAACCCGCCATACGGACGCGATACCAGGCGCTGATCGCAAATCACCAGCACGCCACGATCGTCAGTATCACGAATCAAACGGCCAACCCCCTGCTTCAGGGTGATAACCGCATCCGGCAGTTGCACATCATTAAAGGGATCGCCGCCACGCAGGCGACAATCTTCCATGCGCGCTTTCAGCAGCGGATCTTCCGGCGAAGTAAACGGCAGCTTATCGATAATCACCAGTGACAGCGCATCGCCACGCACATCAACGCCTTCCCAGAAACTGCTGGTCGCCACCAGCAAGGCGTTGCCGGCCTCGAGGAACTGCTTCAGCAGCTGGCCTTTACTGGTTTCTCCTTGCAACAACACCGGCAAAGTCATCGAGGCACGAAATTCGGCGGCCAGTTCGCGCATCATCTTGTGCGAAGTACAGAGGAAGAAGCAGCGTCCTTTATTGGCATCGATCAGCGGTTTCATCATCTGTGCCAGCTTACGGGCACCGCCGGGTTGATTCGGTTCCGGCATATTGCGAGGCACACATAACAGCGCCTGCTGAGTGTAATCGAAAGGACTGTCGAGAATCATGGTGGTGGCTTTATCGACGCCTAATCGGCTGGAGAAGTGACTCATCTGCTCGTTCACCGCCAGCGTGGCCGAGGTGAATACCCACGCCGCTTTACGGTTATCCATCACTTCACGAAAACGTTCGGCCACCGATAGCGGGGTTAACGCCAGCGTAAAGTGGCGGCTGGTGCACTCATACCAGTAGCTAAAGCCGGGTTCATCAATGGCGCGCAGGCGTTTCAGTCGGGTGCGATACAGTGCCGCGCGTTCGAATGCCGCGTCCAGCAACGCCGAACGCCCCAGCGACAATTTGATGACGTCGTAGCAAAGCTCCAGCGCATCATCCAGCAGGGTCAACATGCGCATGATGTTGTTGTCGCTTAGCAGGTCACGCAGATTGCCGCGAAAACCCGGCTCGCCGAGCGTTAAACGGAAATCCTGCGCGCACTGTGCCAGACGGTCGGCTGATTTCTGTAGCTGCTGCACGTCGCGCACCTCAGTGCGATAGGCAATAATGATGTCTTTGGCGAGGTCCTGCAGTTGGCGGCTCGAAAGTTGCTGTCCAAAGTATTGACTGGCGATATCGGGTAACTGATGCGCTTCATCGAAGATCATCACATCCGCTTCCGGGATCAGCTCGCCAAAACCACCCTCTTTGACCACCAGATCGGCAAGGAACAGATGATGGTTCACCACCACCACATCGGCATCCATGGCTTTCTTACGCGCTTTCACCACAAAGCAATCTTTGTAGAGCGGGCAATCGCTGCCGAGGCAGTTATCGTTAGTGCTGGTGACAAACGGCCAGATCGGACTGTCTTCGGCGACGCCGGAGCAGCTGCTGACGTCACCATCCGAAGTTTGATTTGACCAGCTGCGCACGTTGATCAAATCCCCGAGCGCCTGCACAGTGAGATCGCCACCGGTTTGATTTTGCTGCTCCAGACGTTCGAGGCATAAATAATTGGAACGTCCCTTCAGCAGGGCGGTTTTACCGCTGAACTTCAGGGCACGAGCAATGGTGGGCAAATCGCGGTTATACAGCTGATCCTGTAGTGCTTTGGATCCGGTCGAGATAATGACCTTTTTTTTCGCACGCAATACGGGTGCCAGATAGGCATAGGTTTTACCGGTACCGGTGCCGGCTTCGACCACCAGCTCACCGCCCTTCTTCACCGCTTCCATGACCGCTTGCGCCATTTCACGCTGCGCGGCACGCGGTTTGAAACCTGGAATAGCCTGCGCCAGCGCGCCATCAGCTGCAAAATCGTCTGCCACACATCCTCACCGATTGGTCAAAAACACTGTAATTATGTCAGGATTCCCCTGAGGCGACCACAACAGATGACAGCGCCCTACAGGATATGGCAGGCTAGCGCAGCGAAATTACAGGAGAACACCATGACCATTACGCGTATTGATCCCGCACCCCGCATGTCAGAAGCCGTTGTGCATAACCAGACCGTCTATTACACCAGCGTGCCAGAAAATCTGGATGACGATGCCGAAGCGCAAACCGCCAACGCGCTGGCGGTGATTGACGCGATTCTGACCCGAGTCGGATCAGACAAAAGTAAGATCCTTGATGCCACGATTTTCCTGGTCGATAAAGCTGACTTTCCGGCCATGAACCGTGCATGGGATGCGTGGGTTTCACCTGACAACGCGCCAGTGCGTTGCACCGTGCAAGCTGACTTGATGAATCCGAAGTACAAAGTGGAAATCAAAATCATCGCCGCGCTGTAACCCTTTCTGGCGTTATTCGTCTTCTTCGTCGTCTTCGAACATCGCCCGAATCGATTCACCCTGATAGCTCTGGCGGATCTCGTGTGCCACCTGCGCAATCGCCTGACCACTCGCCATGCCACCCGCCATCAATTCCTGGATACGTTCCACAGCTTGCTGCTGCTGTTCATGAGATAAAGCCGGAAGACCTGTAAACATTATTTGCTCCTGGTGCAAAGGGGGACGCATTATTCCATGAGGAACAAACAGGTGCCAGCGACAAAAAAATGTGCCAGGCTACGCGCCTGCTTGTTGGATTAATTAGCCCGATGATCGTAAAAACCCTTAACCTGAAGTATACGCCGGATGCGCTGTTGCACCGTTTTTCTGCGCTTGCTCATCGTCCCTGGGCGATGTTGCTCACCTCTGGACATGCCGACCATGCCGATAATCGTTTTGACATTTTAACGGCGGATCCCCTTGCCACGCTTACCACGCGCGGCGACATGACGGAAATCGACTGTGATGGCAAGGTGATCCTCTCCGCCGATGATCCACTGTACCTGGTGCAGCAACAGTGCGAAATGCTGGGAGCGACTCCACTGTTTGATGCTGATCTGCCTTTCCAGGGCGGCGCGCTGGGTTTGTTTGGTTATGATCTGGGACGCCGCTTTGAAATCTTACCGCAGCGCGCTGAGCAGGATCTGACAACGCCGGATATGGCAGTCGGCATCTACGATTGGGCTTTGATCGCGGATCATCATCAGCAAAAACTCACCCTGATTTCACTCACCGATGCCGGGCAACGCTGGCAGTGGTTGCAGGCACAAGCGATTCCGCAGCCTAAAGCTTTTGCGCTAACCAGCGACTGGCAGTCAAACCTTAGTTTTGATGAATATGCCGCGCGTTTTGCACAGGTTCAACATTACATTCAGGCCGGTGATTGCTATCAGGTGAATCTGGCGCAACGCTTTAAGGCTCGCTATCACGGTGACGAGTGGCTGGCCTTTTTACGACTCAACCGCGACAACCGCGCGCCCTTCAGTGCATTTATCCGCTTGCCTAAGAGCGTCATTCTTAGCCTGTCACCGGAACGCTTTCTCTCATTGCAGCAGCAGGAGATTGAGACCCGACCGATTAAAGGCACTTTGCCACGCTTAGCCGATCCAGAAGCCGATCGCTT
This sequence comes from Candidatus Pantoea communis, assembly GCF_011752685.1. Taxonomy (NCBI): domain Bacteria; kingdom Pseudomonadati; phylum Pseudomonadota; class Gammaproteobacteria; order Enterobacterales; family Erwiniaceae; genus Pantoea; species Candidatus Pantoea communis. Next base: position 340,927 of record NZ_VWXC01000002.1, on the reverse strand, counting down.
GCAGGCTGAGAAACTGGGCCATGCGGAAAAAGATCGCGCCGAGAACCTGATGATTGTCGATTTGCTGCGCAATGACATTGGCCGCGTGGCAGAACCTGGTAGCGTTAGCGTCCCTGAGTTGTTTGTCGTGGAACCTTTCCCGGCGGTGCATCATCTGGTGAGCACAGTACGAGCGCGACTGCCTCAACATCTCGGCGCAACCGATCTCCTGCGCGCCTGTTTCCCCGGCGGCTCCATTACCGGTGCACCAAAAATTCGCGCTATGGAAATTATTGAGGAACTGGAACCGCAGCGCCGCAACGCCTGGTGCGGCAGCATCGGTTACATCAGCCTGTGTGGTCGCATGGATACCAGCATCACTATCCGCACGTTAATCGCTGAAAATCAGCATCTTTATTGTGCGGCAGGTGGTGGCCTGGTGGCGGACAGCGATGTGGAGCTGGAATATCAGGAGACCTTCCACAAGGTCAATCGTATCTTGCCCAGCCTGAGCGGCGAGGTTTAAATGAGCCTGACGCTTGACCAGTTTCTGAACCGCTTTGTCATGCAACCCCCTGTGAGTGCGCCCAAAAGCGTTATCTGCGGGCGACGGGCGGCTGTACTGGTGCCCGTAATAGACGGTGCTGAGCCCGGGTTGCTGTTGACGCGTCGCTCATCACATTTACGCAAGCATGCCGGTCAGGTGGCGTTCCCGGGTGGGATGCAGGATGTAACGGATAATTCGCTCATTCACACCGCACTGCGTGAGGCCGAAGAAGAAGTCGGCATTCACCCCGCTCAGGTTAGCGTCGTGGGTGTCTTACCGCCCGTGACCAGCAGCACCGGTTTTGCCGTCACGCCGGTGGTCGGCATTATTCCCGCGGACCTACCTCTCAATATTAATCCTGACGAAGTGGAAAGCACCTTCGCGATGCCGCTGGCAGAAGCCCTGCGTCTCAGTCGCTACAGTGGACTCACCTTGCGCCGTGGTCATCGTCAGCATCAGGTGTGGTTATCGTGGTATGAGGATTATTTTATCTGGGGCATGACCGCCGGGATTATTCGCGCATTAAGTCAGCAAATCGCCCTTCCCTGAGTTCCGCGCTGCATGTTACTTCCGCCATAAACTCGATCCACTTCACAACCGCAGAATGGGATAACTATTTCTGTGGCTTATAATTAGTTTATTTCATGCGAAAAGCTGCTCGCTGAGTCACGCGGGCGATTACTATTAGCCGCATAAACGGCCTCAGCCGTACAGAATAAGATTTGTGAGGAGTGTCACCGGTGATTAGTGTTTTTGACATGTTCAAAGTGGGCATTGGCCCATCCAGTTCACATACCGTAGGTCCGATGAAAGCGGGCAAGCAGTTTGTTGATCTGCTGGCCGAACAGGGCAAATTGCAAGACGTGACGCGCATTGCCGTCGACGTCTATGGCTCGCTGTCGCTCACAGGTAAAGGTCACCATACCGATATCGCCATCATTATGGGGCTGGCCGGCTTTGAGCCCGCCACCGTGGATATCGATAGCATTCCCGCTTTTATTAAAGACGTCGAGCAGCGCGAGCGCCTGCTGCTGGCGAACGGTGCACGTGAAGTCGACTTCCCACGCGAAGGCGGCATGGTGTTCCGCAGCGAAAATCTGTCGTTGCATGAAAACGGCATGACGGTTTTCGCCTTTGCCGGCGATCTGTTGATCCTGACCAAGACCTACTACTCCATCGGCGGCGGATTTATCGTTGATGAAGAGCATTTCGGCCAATCCGTACTGGATGAGGTCTCGGTGCCGTATGCGTTCAACTCTGCCAAAGAGTTGTTGAGCCACTGCCATGAAAGTGGATTGTCCCTTTCCGGTTTGGTGATGAAAAATGAGCTGGCGCTGCACAGCCGTGAAGACATTTATGCCTATTTCGGCAACGTCTGGCATACCATGCAGGCCTGTATCGATCGCGGCTTAAATACGGAAGGCGTATTGCCGGGTCCACTGCGCGTGCCGCGCCGCGCTGCCTCGTTGCGTCGTTTACTGGTTTCTTCTTCCAAGCACTCCAATGACCCGATGAACGTGATTGATTGGGTCAACATGTTTGCCTTAGCGGTGAATGAAGAAAATGCCGCCGGTGGACGTGTGGTCACCGCGCCAACCAACGGCGCCTGCGGTATCGTGCCTGCGGTGCTGGCCTATTACGATCACTTTATTGAGACCGTGACGCCGGACATTTTCATCCGTTACTTCCTGGCTTCGGGTGCCATTGGCGTGTTGTATAAAATGAACGCCTCGATTTCAGGTGCTGAAGTGGGCTGTCAGGGCGAAGTCGGTGTGGCCTGTTCGATGGCTGCCGCAGGCCTGGCGGAATTGCTCGGCGCCAGCCCGGAGCAGGTGTGTGTCGCCGCTGAAATCGGTATGGAACATAACCTGGGATTAACCTGTGATCCGGTGGCAGGTCAGGTGCAGGTGCCGTGTATCGAACGTAATGCTATCGCCTCAGTGAAAGCCATCAATGCTGCGCGCATGGCGTTGCGCCGTACCAGTGAACCACGTGTTTCACTGGATAAGGTGATCGAAACCATGTACGAAACCGGTAAAGACATGAATGCCAAGTATCGTGAAACCTCACGCGGCGGTCTGGCGATCAAAGTTCAGTGTGACTAACCAGACATGCTGAAAAAATAATCAATTAGATATTTTTCTGCATCTCACGCTACCTCCAAGTGAGTAAACCAGATACATTAATTTGCGCGCGGCCCTTAGTGGCCGCGCTGTTTTTTAGTGCCGCTTTTTTTCTCTGCGGTGCGCTAAACCTGGCCGCCTCAATGCCGATAACCTACACGTTAATTTGGCTTCAATTTTTGTTTTGCAAGGTGGTTACTGATGCTCATTCCCCAGCAATTTGTCGGTCAATTCCGCCGTAAGCGTTTGCTTATTGCGTTGGTGATCGCGGCGCTGGTTCTGATTCTCACGCTGACTTTTCGTTATATCGAAGAGAAATCGCGTATTGAGCAGCAGTCCCTGAATTTTGCCAGCCGCGCCATTGAGCGCTTTGACCGTATGTTCTCCCCGCTGGATGTCTCCGCCAATAACACGCTTGGGCTGGTTGGCGTGCCTTGCGCGCAAGTTCGCTATCCGTTGATCGAAAAGATCTCGTCATTGCAGACCGTGCGCACCATCCTGCTGGTGCAGGACGACAGTATTTACTGCTCCAGTATTTATGGCCCGCGCAATATTTCGTTTAGTCAGACCTATCCGGAGTTGGCGATTAATAATCAGCGCATGATGCTGACCACCGATAATTACCTGCTGAAAGGCTCACCGGTCTTGCTGCTGTGGACACCCAAATCGCTGGATAATCGCGATGGGCTGCTGCAGGTTATCAATGTGGAATTGATGACAAATTATCTGCTGGAGCCGCAGTTACCCTGGGTCGAACGGGCTATTTTTAATGTCGGCGGACAGAGTCTGGAATATGGCAATCCGTTGATTGAAGAGACAGTGCCATCGGAAGATGAAGTGGCTTTTGATCAGGCTTCACTGCGTTACCCCTACAGCATTACCTTGTATGGCCCTTCTCCGGCACGTCTGGCGTTGCATACGCTGCCTTCCCAATTGCCGCTCGCAGTGTTGCTGAGCTTGCTGATGGGTTATATCGTTTGGTTAGCCACCGCGAACCGCATGAGCCTCAGCTGGCAAATCAGCTATGGCATTACCGCGAATGAATTTATGGTTTACTGTCAGCCGCTGATCAATGCCAAAAGTGGTGAGTGCGATGGCATGGAGTTGTTGCTGCGCTGGCACAATGCGCGTCAAGGCTGGGTTGCGCCGGATGTGTTTATCCCGCTAGCTGAGCGTCAGAACCTGATAGCACCACTGACGCGCTTTGTGTTAGCCAAAGTGGTGAATGAGTTGCCTAACCTGCCGCAATGTTCTTCTTTTCATATTGCGATTAACGTTGCCGCCAGCCATTTCCGCGATCGTGCGATTGTCGAGGATCTGCAAAGTATCTGGTGGCCCGCTAACCCGCTGCCGAAGCTGGTGGTCGAGTTGACCGAGCGCGATGCGCTGCCGGTGATCGATCAATCCGTGGTGTCGCAACTGCATGAGATTGGCGTGCGCCTGGCGATTGATGATTTCGGCACCGGACACAGTTCCCTCGCTTACCTGAAAGACCTGAAGCCAGACGTGCTAAAAATTGACAAGATTTTCACTGCGGCCATCGGTACCGACGCGATTAACGCCACGGTGACAGATATGGTGATTTCGCTGGCGCAGCGTTTGAACATTGCGTTAGTGGCTGAGGGTGTGGAAACCGCGGAGCAGGCACACTATCTGCGTGAGCGCGGCGTGGATCATTTACAGGGCTATTATTACGCCCGTCCAATGCCCATCGAAGATTTCCCTGTGTGGCTGGAGCAGCATCAGGCGCATCTTAGGGCCTGATGTTGGGTTGGATTGTTGTGTCTGATGCTGAGTTGGATTGCTCTGTTTGATGGTGCGTTCGATTGCTATGCCTGGTGGTGCGTTCCAGCCGGTAAAGGGGGATGTTCCGTAAAGACGGCGTGAATACATCCCTGTAGCCTCGGACGCCGCATCCCTGCGGCGTACGCTTTACTCCTCATCCCCCTTTACCGGCTTCATGTGGCATTTTTGCGGTCTGCATAGCGCTGTACCTGGAATGGGTCAATCGCGTTGTGCGTTCAACCTATTCGTTCATTACCTATTTCTCAGTGTGAGTGTGAAAGGTGTCAACGCCATTTATGGCGAAACACTTACTGCTTAATCACATCTCCCTCAGTGAGTGAGTAAAATGTGCCAACGCTATTTAGGACGGGTCACAGAAATAAAAAAGGCCGATATCGTGGATATCGGCCTTTTCGATGACAATTAACTTAGCGCTTACGCCTCATGCTCTTCATCTTCATGCGGCTTATCTTTGGTTACGCGCACCAGGTCGATACGATAATCCGTAGCCTCAATGATTTGGAAATGCAGCGGCGGCAGGTCGATGATCTCACCAGGCTGCGGCAGTTGGCCTTTCTGGGCAATCAACAGACCCGCCAGCGAGGCATGATCTTCTTCCCGATCCACCAGCTCATGGTGGTCGAGCAACTGCTGCAGTGAGTGCAGATCGGTACCGCCCTTCACTAACCAGCCATCACCATCCGCGATAATATCGGGCGTTTCATCTTCATCCGGGAACTCACCGGCAATCGCTTCCAGCACGTCCAGTGGGGTAATCAAACCTTGCACCACACCAAATTCGTTGGTGACGATGACAAAGCTGCCTTTAGCGCGGCGCAGTACGCCCAGCAGGTTGATCGGATCCAGCGTTTCAGGCACCACTATCGCCGGAGTGGTAGCAGCAAACGTCGCCACGTCCATACCATGCTCCAGCGCCACCAGCAGTTCTTTAGCACGCACCACGCCGATGATCTCATCCAGCTCACCGCGACATACCGGGAACAAACTGTGCGGCGTGTCGAGGAGCTGAATACGGATTTCATCCACCGGACGTTCAGCATCCACCCATGAGATATTGCCGCGTGGCGTCATGATGCTACGAATGGAGCGCTGTGACAGCGTCAACACGCCGTTGATCATATAACGCTCTTCGTCTTTAAATGCTTCCTGTGGCATCGCCTGCGTCAACGAAGCTTCTTCAGTGGTTACCGGCTGATGACGCTGGCGACCGCCCATCAGGCGCAAGATCGCTTCAGCGGTGCGTTCTCGCATCGGCCGATGTTCCTGATGGCGAATAAAGTTACGACGCGCAATTTGGTTGAACAGCTCAATCACAATCGAGAAGCCAATTGCGGCGTACAGATAGCCTTTCGGAATGTGGAAACCGAAGCCTTCCGCCACCAATGACAAACCAATCATCAGCAGGAAGCTTAAGCACAGCACCACGACCGTCGGATGGGCATTGACGAAGTTGGTCAACGGCTTCGAAGCCAACAGCATCACACCCATGGCGATCACCACGGCGGTCATCATCACCGGCAGATGGTTGACCATCCCCACTGCGGTAATTACCGCATCAAGCGAGAATACCGCGTCCAGCACCACAATCTGGATCACCACGGCCCAGAAGCTGGCATAACCTTTGTTGCCCTGATGTTCCATGCCGCGGTTTTCCAACCGCTCATGCAGTTCCATGGTTCCCTTGAATAACAGGAACAAACCACCGAACAACAGAATTAAATCTCGCCCGGAAAAACTGAAATCGCCTACGCTGAATAGGGGTCGCGTCAATGTCACAATCCAGGAAATCAGCGACAGCAGGCCCAATCGCATCACGAGAGCGAGTGACAGACCGATCAAACGCGCTTTATCACGCTGTTTCGGTGGCAACTTGTCCGCCAGGATGGCGATGAACACCAGGTTGTCGATGCCGAGAACGATCTCCAGCACGATCAGCGTTAGCAAACCCGCCCAAATTGAGGGGTCGAAGAGAAATTCCATCAATGACTCCTTACAACACAGAGGGGCGAACGAGATTGAGCCTGCGCGGTGAAGCGAGACGAGAGATCGTTAGCAAATGAGGTCACGCTGAAGAGCGTTGTAGTGTGCGCCAGAAAGCGCTGAGAACATGTTGAGCGACGTCGGTGACGGTCCATATAGGTGAGCTGAAGCCCGATACTCCTGAATATTAAACAGAACGCTAATGTATCAGTTACATCAACAACGTCAAAAAATTTTATTACATTTACAAACAACTGCACAAACGCAGGAATAACGAACATAAATGCAATTTTGCAGCGTTACGCTCGAAATAGCTGACAAACATCACATAAATTATTTTTTCGCACACTAAAATAAATCGCGACCTTACTGCTGTGCAGCGGACAGTTTCGGAACATTTATTGATGCGACTCTTCATCTTAGACCTAAACGATCCACCTGAATCAACAACGGTAATTCTCAATGATTCCCGGCAATGCCAGAGAATCTCTCATGCGAACGGAGGTAGCAAGTGACCATTGCTATTGTAATTGGTACACATGGCTGGGCGGCAGAACAGCTGCTTAAAACAGCAGAAATGTTGTTGGGTGAGCAGGAAAATGTCGGATGGATTGATTTCGTGCCCGGCGAAAATGCAGAAACGCTAATCGAAAAGTATCAGGCGAGACTGGCAGAACTCGACACGTCGAAAGGCGTGCTGTTCCTGGTGGATACCTGGGGCGGCAGCCCATTCAACGCGGCCAGCCGCATTGTGGTGGACAAGCCGGATTATGACGTCATCGCCGGGGTGAACATCCCGATGCTGGTGGAAACCCTGATGGGCCGCGATGATAATCCATCCTTTGAGGAATTGATTCATATTGCCGTGGAAGCCGGCCGCGAAGGTGTTAAAGCCCTCAAGACCGAAACCCCTACCCCGGAAGCTGCAGCACCCGTTGCCGCACAAGCCCCGGCGCAACCGCAAAAGCCTTTGGCACCGGGCGAGCACATGAAGATCGGCCTGGCGCGCATCGATGACCGTTTAATTCACGGCCAGGTGGCAACCCGCTGGACCAAAGAGACCAACGTGACTCGCATCATCGTCGTCAGTGATGAAGTGGCTAATGACCATGTGCGTAAAACGCTGCTGACGCAGGTGGCCCCTCCTGGCGTGACAGCACACGTGGTGGATATTGCCAAGATGATCCGCGTGTGGAACAACCCGAAATATGGCCGTGACCGCGTGATGCTGCTGTTCACCAATCCAACCGATGTGGAACGGATTGTTGAACAAGGCGTGGATATCAAGTCGGTCAACATCGGCGGCATGGCATACAAACAGGGTAAAACCCAGGTCAACAACGCAGTTTCGGTCGATCAGAAGGACATTGAAGCCTTCCGTAAACTGAATGAACGCGGTATTGAGTTGGAAGTGCGTAAAGTTTCAAACGACCCAAGACTGAAAATGATGGACCTGATTGCCAAGGTCAATCAGTAGTTCGCTTTTGCCTGCGCTGGCGGGCGAATACTTGAGACCTTGCTGAGGAGAAAAGCAATGGAAATAACCACGCTACAAATCATCCTGATATTTATTGTGGCTTGTATTGCCGGGATGGGTTCGATTCTTGATGAGTTCCAGTTCCACCGTCCACTGGTGGCCTGTACCTTGATTGGTGCGGTTCTGGGTGACATGAAAACCGGTATCATCATCGGTGGTACCCTGGAAATGATCGCGCTGGGCTGGATGAACATCGGTGCGGCAGTTGCACCCGATGCGGCACTGGCCTCCATCATTTCGACCATTCTGGTTATCGCAGGTGGCCAAAGTGTTGGTGCGGGTATCGCACTGGCGATTCCACTGGCGGCAGCCGGCCAGGTTCTGACCATCATCGTCCGTACCATCACCGTTGCCTTCCAGCACGCTGCCGATAAGGCCGCCGAGAAAGGTAATCTGAGCGCCATCAGCTGGATTCACGTCTCTGCACTGGTATTGCAGGCGATGCGTATTGCAATTCCAGCCCTGATTGTGGCGATTTCAGTGGGTACCAGCGTGGTACAGGAACTGTTGAGCTCCATTCCAGAAGTGGTCACCAACGGTCTGAACATCGCCGGTGGCATGATCGTGGTGGTCGGTTACGCGATGGTCATTAACATGATGCGCGCAGGCTACCTGATGCCGTTCTTCTATCTGGGCTTTGTGACGGCGGCCTTCACCAACTTCAACCTGGTTGCTCTGGGCGTAATTGGTGTGGTCATGGCGGTGCTGTATATCCAGCTGGCGCCGAAATATAACCGTACAGCAGGCGCGGCCGCTGCCGGTCCTGCACACAATGACCTCGACAACGAACTCGACTAGGAACAGGTGAAATCATGGTTGATACAACTAACACGCAAAAGAAACTCACCCCGAGCGATGTCCGTGGTGTGTTCATCCGCTCTAACCTGTTTCAGGGTTCATGGAACTTTGAACGCATGCAGGCGCTGGGCTTCTGCTTCTCAATGGTGCCGGTGATTCGTCGCCTCTATCCTGAGAACAATGACGATCGTAAACAGGCGATTAAACGCCATCTGGAGTTCTTCAACACCCATCCGTACGTTGCGGCGCCGGTGCTCGGCGTTACCATGGCGATGGAAGAGCAACGTGCTAACGGCGCGGCGATTGATGATGCGGCGATTAACGGCATCAAAGTCGGCCTGATGGGACCGCTGGCGGGCGTAGGTGACCCGATCTTCTGGGGTACGGTGCGTCCGGTGTTTGCCGCACTCGGTGCCGGTATCGCGATGAGCGGCAGCCTGCTGGGCCCTCTGCTGTTCTTCATTCTGTTTAACGCCGTGCGTATGCTGACGCGTTATTACGGTGTGGCGTACGGTTATCGTAAAGGCGTGGATATCGTCAGCGATATGGGCGGCGGCTTCCTGCAAAAGCTCACGGAGGGGGCGTCGATTCTCGGCCTGTTTGTCATGGGGGCGCTGGTCAACAAGTGGACACACGTGAACGTGCCGCTTGTGGTGTCGCGCATTACCGATCACACCGGCAAAACCACCGTGACCACCGTTCAATCGATCCTCGATCAGCTGATGCCGGGCTTAATCCCGCTGCTGCTGACCTTCGGCTGTATGTGGCTGCTGCGCCGTAAAGTTAACGCACTGTGGATTATTGTGGGCTTCTTTGCCCTGGGTATCTTTGGTTACTGGATCGGCCTGCTCGGTCTGTAATCATCTCGCCGGGGGCTTCGGCTCCCGGCAGTTTTCAGCGAAGTTACCTGAGCGCCAACGTTGAGGTAAATTCGGTTGAGGAAGAAAATGTAATGTCACTGACTGACGCTCTGATTGCCCTGCTGATCATCGCTTTCGCCCTGTTCGCGATTTACGATGACGCTATCCTGCCGCGGCGCAAGGGGCCGACCAAATTGCGTGTCGCGCTGCGTCGTCGCCATAAGATCGACAGCGGTATTTTTATCGTGTTACTGCTGATTCTGCTGTGGAATAACGTCAGCAACCATGGCCCGCAGCTCACCACCACGCTGCTGATGGTGTTATGCTTTATGGCGATCTGGCTATTCTGGCTACGCACGCCGAAATTGTTGATGAAGACAGAGGGACTGTTCTTCGGCAGCGTGTGGATCGACTATCGTCGCATTCAAAGTATGAACTTGTCTGAGGATGGCATTTTAGTCATGCAACTGGAACAGCGTCGCCTGCTGATTGCAGTGCAACAGCTCGACGACCTGGAACGTATCTACAATACGCTGGTGGAAGCGCGTTAAGTGCGCTGCCATAGCGTCAGCATGAAGTCGGCATCGCAGCTAAAGCTATCGGCTGCCACCAGCTGTTGCCAGACTTCTTCGCGCGCGCGCCAGGCAAAAGGCGTCATCTGCAGCAAGCTCACCGCTTCGGCCCCATTTAACGTCATCTCATAACGTAGATTGTGTTGGCCGACCTGGCTAAAACCTTCGTAAGCCTTTTCTTCTGCCGCGTGCAGCTGCACTTCACGATAAATCAGCGCCTTGAACTGCTGCAGATGATGTGGACCCGGCGTCACCGTCAGCAGATAGCCGCCCGTTTTCACCACCCGGTTCAGTTCGGTTTCATTACAGGGAGCATAGATGCGCACAATGCCCTCCAGCGATGCATCAGCAAAGGGTAAACGCTGGCTGGAGGCGACACAAAATTTCACCGTGCGATAACGTTTAGCCGCCATGCGAATCGCCGCTTTCGCCACATCCAGGCCAAACAACTGCGCCTGCGGAAGGGCTTCTGCCATTGCTGCGGTGTAGTAACCCTCGCCACAGCCAATATCCAATATTTGTGCCGCCTGGCCATTCAGGCGCTGTGCCAGATGTTGCGCCACTGCATCGCGCAATGGCTGATAGTGGCCTGCATCAAGAAATGCGCGACGGGCCAGCAGCATTTCCGCACTGTCACCCGGTTCCTTTGAGCCTTTATGCTGCACCGGCAACAAATTAACGTACCCTTCTTTAGCCTGATCGAATTGGTGACCTGCATCGCAGCGGAAGCTGTTGGCTTGCTGGTGCAAATGTTGCTGGCAAAGGGGGCAAATCAAAGACATAGACAACTCCGGGTTCACGATTCGCGCGCAGTTTACCCTGATCGTCTGGCAACAGAAAGGATAAAAGAAAAGCCCCGGTCAGAGACCAGGGCTTTACAATTCGTGTCAGCGGCGCATGGCACCGAGTCTGAGAACGAAATCAGATAGCAGTAACGTTTACTGCAGCTGGACCTTTCTGGCCGTCCTGAATTTCGAACTCAACAGCCTGGCCTTCAGCCAGAGTTTTGAAGCCGTTACCCTGGATTGCAGAGAAGTGTACGAACACGTCTTTGCTGCCGTCAGCAGGAGTAATGAAACCAAAACCTTTAGACTCGTTGAACCACTTAACCTGACCTTTAATCTTTGCCATTTTTGCAAATTCCTTTGATTGTTTATATTGCCCGAAGGCAGTCTTACAGATAAACCAGAGACGTTACTGAATGAGGCACTAATTTAAGGTTCGGCAAGGAAGCGGAATTCAACGTCAACGTCTTTACTCGTAACTTCTTTACTGAAGATGCCATACATAAACAGAACTGTACCTCGTTTGACCCAAGAGTCGTTATCACATATCCGCAAATTAATGGCAAGCCATTTTTAAACGGTGATCGACATGACGCACATAATTGGCCGTTGCTCTGCACTCTTCTGCCATTAGCATATTGACAGATGACGGAATAACTGCACAAAAAAATGTTATATGTCAGAGTAGTTAGCGCCAGTACTTACATTAGTCAAGCGTAGCGACGCAATCTAAACCAGCACAATTAAAGCGGTCAAGGCTACGCAATAAGTATTGCATTAATATGGCATTGATAAAATATTTCGCCAAAAAATTAACGTGGAATGCAACATTCGTGCACTGAGCAAAACTTGTACAAGCCGATTTATTAAGTACAAGTCATTAATTGTTTTGCACCAAAATCAGGAAAATATAAGCGCTCTTGCCCCAAATATATGCACGCTCGTTTTGGCGGTTATCTTATTTTTAACTAACGACTCTACAATTAAATGTTAAAAAAACGCACTGCGACGCTTGATTTAACAAATCGGGCTTAGGACACATCTGAATCGCTATTCTGCAAGCTTCGGCTGGTGCCTATTCTCCATGGCATAAAGCGTGAGTCCAATTCTCCCGCGGATTGCATTGCTTGCGCCAAAGCGGCAGGGGGTTCATCTAAAGGATCATCCGCCAGTTCAAACACACCCCAGTGGATCGGCAGCGTTAACGGACGCCCTATCGCCTGCCATAAACGCACCGCCTGATCGGGGTCCATATGTTGACCGCGCATGAACCATTTTGGTGCATAAGCGCCAATGGGCAACGCGGCAAGATTAAAGGGCCCAAGACGTTCAGCAATTTCTAACAGGTTTTCGCTATAGCCACTGTCACCTGAAAACCAAAAACTCACACTCTGGTTTCGCACCACCCAGCCACACCACAGTGAGCGATTACGATCCCAGAAAGTTCGCATGCTCCAGTGCCGCGCGGGTACGGCAGTCAGCGTCACTCCTGCGATATCAATGGATTGCCACCAGTCGCGTTCGGTGACATGACGCACGCCACGTTTGCGGCACCAGGTTCCCATACCCAGCGGCACAACAAATTGCGCATCCGGGAAATGACGTGCGATGCGCTTTACCGTAGGTCGATCGAGATGGTCGTAGTGATTGTGCGAAATCAGAACCACGTCGAGATGTGGCAACTGTGCAATATGGAGCGGAGCGGGCGTTTTACGCTGTGGTCCAGCAAACGGCAGCGGTGAAGCACGCGCAGAGAGTGCCGGGTCGATGAGAATATAGCGGCGATTGAGCCGCATCAACACGGCGGCATGACCTAACCACCAGACGCGATCGTCATCACCGCCCAGATCGCTTTCCTGATACCAGCGGGCAATGAATGCCGGATAGCCGGCCTGAGGCGGCAGCGGCAAATGGTCCGCTTTGCGCTCCCGCCGCCAGCGCTGCAAATCCCCTGGCTGGCGCAATTCCGGTTCCGGATTGCGGAAACCTTCTGGCGTGTGATGCGCCAGCGTTGCGTCGAACCAGGGATTTTGCCAGGCCATTACTGCTCCATCATGTGTTTAACGTTCTGGAATCATACGGATGAAGTCGCGCTGTTCTACGGCGTCTTCTTCCTCCTGCTGTTTTGCTGTGGCAGGTTGAGCATCCGCCAGGCGGCGCAACAATGCATTCTGTTTTTTCTGCTCTTCCAGCAGTGCTTCCAGCAAACGAATCTGTTCACTGGCGCGCATGCTGGCCCGGTTAACGAAGAACCAGGCTATCAAGGCCACAACAATAATGATGGCCAGTACACCATAACTGAACAGCGGACTGGTATTTGCGGCTAACTCGTTCATAACTGCCTCTATTGTCAAACATAAAACACTTACACCGCCGCTGATTCTACTCGTTGTGTGCGGAAAAGATAATGGTTGCCGGTGGAAAGCAGATTATCCCGCATCTTGATGGCTTTCAGTTATCTCTGATCGATTTCATGAGCAGGACGCGTCATGCTACTACTATAGAAATCGCAGCGACTTCAGGATAGCTGCGTTGTGTATCACAAGGAGATAAAATGAAACTATTCATTCGGGCGATAATCGTGGTGGCAGTAGTCTGGTTAGGGATGCTGTTTACCGGCTATGGCGTACTGACCGGAAGCAACAAAAACGCCGCTGGACTGGGCTTACAGTGTAGCTATCTCACTGCACGCGGCATGATCACCGCGCAATATCTGCATACCGACAGTGGTATTGTGGGTGTCACCGATTGTCCACTGCTGAAGAAAAGTGGCGAAGTGGTAGATAATTAGTGATTTAAACGGGCTGGCGACAGCCCGTTCTGCTATTCAGAATGGGTAGTCGTGGTAACCCAACTGGTCGGAAATATTGCGCGCGGCACGATGCAGCATCGCCACATACTCGTTTTTTGCTTCTTCAGAGAATCGGATTGTTGGGAACGAGATGCTCAATCCCGCGATCACCACGCCGAAGCGGTCGAAAACCGGCACAGCGATACAGCGTAAGCCCTCTTCCTGCTCTTCATTATCTTCACCGAAACCCTGCACTTTTACCTGATCTAATACCTCAAGCAGCGCTTCAGCACTGACGATGGTGTTGGCGGTACTACGACGAAACTCGACTTCGCTCAGGATTGCCTGAACTTCAGTGCGATCGCGCCATGCCAGTAACACTTTACCGATGGCGGTGGTATGCAGCGGGTTGCGACGCCCGATGCGCGAGTACATGCGCAGGTTATACAGCGAATCAATTTTATGGATATAGACAATGCTGTCTTCTTCCAGCGCACCCAGGTGGATGGTTTCTTTGGTCAAACGCGACAGTTCTCGCATTTCGACATCGGCACTACGAATCAGGTCGACGTTTTGTAGTGCCCTGGCACCCAATTCAAACAGCTTGAGCGTCAGCGAATATTTTTCACTTTCCCCTTCCTGCGCGACGTAACCCAATGATTTCATGGTTTGCAGAAAGCGGTAAACCGTGCTTTTTGACATCATCACGCGTTGCGACAGCTCGGTGATACCATGATCACGATCTTCGCCTAACGCCTGCAAAATGCCGAACACTTTCATTACCGAAGAGACGGAGTCTGGCTGTTTATCGTTATCACTGCTCGCCATTGCGCGTATCCTTTTTTGACGGTGTTTCAAAAAAAACGGAACAGAAGCGCCAGTATATGCGTTTCAGCCCAACGGCGGCAACGACTGGCAATCTGCGACACATTCCTTCGTAATTTTTTGTCAATGAATGCGGTGCTTTCCGTCACAAAATTGATTAGCATGATGATATTCACTTCCTTCATTTATTTCATTTATGTCCCCTACAGTCTCTCAGGATGGATTACCTGTTCCGCAGCGGTACGGCGCGATTATCACTATTGCGTTAGGCATCATGATGGCAGTGCTGGATGGTGCCATTGCTAACGTTGCGTTACCCACCATTGCACGCGAACTGAATGCCAGTCCGGCGGAATCAATCTGGATTGTTAACGCCTACCAAATCGCCATTGTTATCTCGTTACTGTCGCTCTCCTTTCTGGGCGATATGCTGGGCTATCGCCGTGTTTATCAGGTAGGGCTGGCGTTGTTTATCGCCACTTCACTGTTCTGCGCCCTCTCCTCTTCACTCAATATGCTTACCGTGGCGCGTATCCTGCAGGGTTTTGGCGGCGCGGCACTGATGAGTGTGAACACAGCGCTGATTCGTATTATCTATCCGCAGCGTTTTCTCGGCCGCGGTATGGCGATTAACTCGCTGATCGTCGCGGTGTCGAGCGCTGCGGGCCCAACGGTGGCAGCCGCGATTCTCTCCATCGCCAGCTGGAAATGGTTATTCCTGATCAACGTGCCGCTGGGCATTGTGGCACTGTGGCTGGCGCTGCGTTTTCTGCCAGATAACACGCAGAAAGCTAAACAGCAGAAGTTCGATGTTCCCAGTGCCATCATGAACGCCCTGTTCTTTGGCCTGCTCATATCGGCCCTCAGCGGGTTCTCACAGGGGCAGGATCACTGGCTCATTCTGGCGGAAGTCGTCGCACTGGTGTTGGTGGGCGTGGTGTTTGTTCGTCGCCAGTTGGCGATGCCAGTGCCGCTACTGCCGGTGGATTTGCTGCGCATCCCCATTTTTTCGTTGTCGATGTGCACTTCGATTTGCTCGTTCTGTGCGCAGATGCTGGCTATGGTTTCGCTGCCATTCTTCCTGCAAAACGTGCTGGGACGGGATGAAGTGGCAACCGGGTTGCTGCTCACACCCTGGCCGCTGGCCACCATGGTGCTGGCACCCATTGCTGGCCGGTTGATTGAGAAAGTCCATGCGGGATTATTGGGTGGCCTGGGGCTGGCAATTTTTGCGGCGGGTCTGTTCTTACTGGCACTGCTGCCTTCACAACCCACCGATATTGATATTATCTGGCGAATGATGCTTTGCGGTGCGGGCTTTGGCCTGTTCCAGTCTCCAAATAATCACACGATTATCTCCTCTGCCCCGCGCCATCGCAGCGGTGGCGCCAGCGGTATGTTAGGGACGGCGCGTTTGGTCGGTCAGAGCAGCGGTGCAGCACTGGTTGCATTGATGTTCAATCTGTTTAACGACAGCGGAACACATGCATCACTGGTTCTGGCGGGTAGTTTCGCCACGGTGGCAGCCGTCGTCAGTATGTCTCGGATGACGCAATCGAGTCAGACGGTGAAGTCATAAAACAACAAAGGTGCCCAATTGGGCACCTTTGTTTATTGCAACAGCCAAACCATTATTTCAGATAGTCACCGTTACGCAACGCTTCGATACGCTTATCGAGCGGCGGATGCGACATAAATAATTCGCTCAACGATTTGCTTTTGCCGTTAATGCAGAATGCCATCATGCTGCTTGGCTCCTGCGGCTCGTAGCTGGTTTTCAAACGCTGCAGAGCGGCAATCATCTTCTCGCGGCCCACCAGTTTGGCTGAACCTGCATCCGCGTGGAATTCACGGTGACGTGAGAACCACATGGTGATGATGCTGGCGAGAATGCCGAACACCAGTTCCAGCACGGTCGCGACCGCAAAATAGACCAGCGGGTTACCGTTGCTGCTCTCTTCACCGTCACGGTTACCCGACAGGAAGCCCGATGCTACCTGCGCGATAATACGCGAAATGAAGATCACGAAGGTGTTCACCACACCCTGAATCAGCGTCATGGTGATCATGTCACCGTTAGCGATGTGGGCGATTTCGTGCGCCAGCACCGCTTCCGCTTCATCACGGCTCATGTTCTGCAGCAAGCCGGTCGAGACCGCAACCAGTGAGGCGTCACGACGTGCACCGGTAGCAAAGGCATTAATATCTGGCGCGTGATAGATCGCCACTTGCGGCATCGCAATGCCGGACTGTTGAGCCTGGCGACTGACGGTATCCATCAGCCAGCGTTCTGTCTCGTTACGGGGTTGTTGAATCACTTCACCGCCGACGGAGCGCAACGCCATCCATTTAGACATCAGCAGTGAAACAAACGCACCGCCAAAGCCAAACAGACCTGCCATAATCATCAGACCCTGAACACTGCTTGACTGAATTCCTGTCAGACTCAGAATCAGTCCGAATACCAACATCACCGCCAGGTTGGTGACCAGGAAAAGCGCAATACGCATCATAAACGTTAATCTTCCTCAGTTGTGCTCGCGCTCATGCGCGGATATACATCCTATGTCCATTGCGCAGGTTTTCAAGCAACCTTAATCTTTAAGTGTCTAAAAAGACATAACTTTACATTTGGTAATGATGTGCGCAATTCTGCCCATTAGCCACAATGAACAATACCTTTGGTGCAAAAAAAACACCGCCGGAGCGGTGCTTTTATTCAGCGAAAATTTATTTCGCGCCTTCGGCAGCAGGCTGGGTTTTCTCCAGCTGTGCCATGTCGTTGGCAATTTTCACGGTTTCGTCCAGATACGGGTCTGGCTCTTTGTAGTCTTTCGGCAAATCTTCAATGCTCTTCAGCGGGGCTTTGCCTTCCGCCTGGTAGCGCGCGTTAATGCGTTCCAGACGCAGTGCATCATCTTCGTGGTTCTCTTTCTCACGTTGAGCAAGATTGAGCGACACAATATTGCGTTTGTCTTTCATCGCGTCAAAGCGCGCAATATCTTTCATGATGTACTGGAACTCGCGATCTTTAGCGATACGATCGGCGTGCTCTTTGGTCAGCTGCGGTACCAGCGCGGTGATATCACCGGTTTTGGTGTAAGTCGCGGCATTCACGCTATCCCATGGCAGCGCGTTGTCCTCGAACTTCTCACCGGTTTCCGCCGCTTCTACGCCAGTTGGCATCAGCAGGTCCGGCGTGACGCCTTTACGCTGAGTACTGCCACCGTTAATGCGATAGAACTTCTGGATGGTATATTGCACTGAGCCCAGCGCCGGCCATTCAGGACGCAGCATCTGATCATAGATGCGGTTGAGCGAACGATACTGCTGCACGGTGCCTTTACCAAAGGTCGGTTCACCCACAATCAGCGCACGGCCGTAATCCTGCATCGCTGCGGCAAAGATTTCAGATGCGGAAGCACTGAAACGATCGACAAGCACCACCAGCGGACCTTTGTAATAAACGATACCGTCGTTATCGCTGTCCTGGCGCACGCGACCGTTGTTGTCACGGACCTGCACCACTGGGCCACTTGGGATAAACAGACCCGACAGTGATACGGCTTCGGTGAGCGCACCGCCGCCGTTGGTACGCAAATCAATCACGATGCTGTCGACGTTCTGCTTCTGCAGTTTTTGCAGCTGCACTTTTACATCGTCAGTCAGGCCAACGTAGAAGCCTGGAATATCCAGTACGCCGACTTTCTCTTTACCGACGTTATGTACGGTGCCTTTCACCGCGCGATCTTCAAGACGGATCTTTTCACGCGTCAGTGTCACGGTGCGGGTTTTGGTGCCCTTGCCAGCAGGCAGGATTTCCAGGCGCACTTTGCTGCCTTTCGGTCCTTTGATTTTGGACACCACATCATCCAGACGCCAGCCAATCACATCTTCCATTGGCTTACCTGGCTGGGCAACACCGACAATGCGGTCGCCCACGCTGATGGATTTGCTTTTCGCGGCCGGTCCGCCAGCCACCATGGAGTTGATGACCGTGTAATCATCGTCCATCTGCAGCACGGCACCGATACCTTCCAGCGACAGGCTCATCTCGGTGTTGAACTGTTCGGTATTACGCGGTGAAAGATAGTTGGTGTGCGGGTCGATTTCGTGCGCAAAGGCGGTCATCGCCAGCTGGAACACATCTTCACTGTTGCTCTGCGCCAGGCGACGAATGGCAAAGTTGTAACGCTTAGTCAGCGTTTCACGAATCTCTTTGTCATCTTTACCGGCCAGTTTCAGGCTCAGCTCGTCATATTTAACTTTGGCATCCCACAACGCGTTCAGCTCATCGCTGTTTTTCGGCCAGGGTGATTTTGCACGGTCAATGTCGATGGTGTCATTGCCGGTGAAATTCATCGGGCGATTCAGCACGCTTAGCGCATATTGATAGCGCTCGAAGCGGCGTTTCTGCGCCAGATTGTAGAGATCGTAGAACACATCCAGCTTACCGCTGCGCAGTTCATCACCCAACGTGGTTTTCTTATCGGCGTATTGCGCGATGTCTGAAGCCAACAACACGTTATGGTTGTAGTCGAGCAGATTCAGGTAGCGATCAAAAATTTTCGCAGAGAAATCCTGATTCAGATCGAACTGGCGATAGTGAGAACGGGTGAAACGCGAAGTGACGCGTTCACTGACGGTAGGATGCTGCGGGTCTTCATGTAACTGTGGAATCTGGTCGGCGCGGGTAATGTTATCTGCGCCAAAGGTGGGGCCTGCTAACAGCAGGCCCGCGATCATACCGATCTTTAGAATGTTGTTCATGCCGAGGTCAGCCTCCGTTTCAGAACTGCAAGTGTTCTGCGCGCACAATCATTGCCATGCCGGAAGCGAGCTGCACCCGAACGCCATCCTTGGTGATTTCAAGAATGGTGGCGTCCATTGCACTTTTGCCTGCTTTAACTTTGATGTTCTGGCCGGGTTGCAAAGTTGAGGTATCAGTGACAGGTTTAGCTCGCGGTGGGCGCGGTGCAGCAGGACGTTCTGCTGATGCGGCACGCGGTGCCTGTGGACGAGGCTTGCGAGGTGCTTCGCCTTCAGCCGCTTTGCGAGGAGCAGGTTTACGAGGACGACGCTCTGCGGTCTCTTCACCGGCTTCGCGTTTCTTCGCTTTTTGCTGATCGCGCTGCGCCTGAACGCGCGCTTTAGCTTCTTCCAGCTGCTTGCGCGCATGTTCAACGTGTTGTTCGTCCAGCACGCCACAGGCGTTGCCATCAAGATCAACACGGATTGCACCCGCTTTAATGCCGTACAGGTAACGCCAGCTTGAGGTATAAAGGCGCAAGGCTGAACGCAGTTGCGTCTTGCTCAGGCTGTTTTCACCCTGAACGCGCTCAACCAGATCCTGGAAGATACCGATTTTAAGCGGACGCGCTTCACCTTCGGCGCTAAAACATTGCGGAAAACGTTCCGCCAAAAAGGCGATCACTTCTTTACTGCTATTCAACTTAGGTTGATTTTCCATGAAATTTCCTGATTACTACGGGTTTGCCGACCAGAGCAGGCATGAACAGGCGACATTATAATGACAACATCGCCAAATGCTATGTGATCCAGTCGATTAGCTGCGTGACAGTTGAATAAATTTTTCGATGTCACTGCCCGCCAGCACTTCACAAAGCCCGTCGGTAAGGGCCACCAGCCCCGCTTCATCCTCACTATCAAAGCGAGAATAAACCGTACTATCAATGTCTAGCACACCGACAACGGTGCCATTCACTTTCAGAGGAATCACGATTTCAGCGTTACTGGCCGCATCACACGCGATATGACCAGGGAACGCATGCACATCCTCAACGAGCTGTACTTTATCCTCTGCAATCGCTGTGCCACAAACCCCTTTGCCCACCGGAATGCGTACGCAGGCAATTTTGCCCTGGAACGGGCCCAGCACCAGCGTATTTGGCTCGGTGAGCAAGTAAAATCCTGCCCAGTTCACGCCTTCCAGGCGTTCAAACAGCAGCGCACTGCAATTACCCAGTGCTGCCAGGAAAGAGGTTTCGCCCGCTAACAGTGCACGGACATCGCGATTTAAATCCTCGTAAAAGGCTTTTTTGTTCATTGTTTAACCATAACTCGTCACTGTCGTGAGCTTGTTGTCACTCAGTTGTTAAAATAAGCACTAATAATCCAGCCCCATCAGGTGAATCATTGTGTTAGTTACTATACCCTTAGCAGTCGGTGGTTAAGACTATTCTTGTACCACTCCCTATTGCAGTCAGATTGCTCTGAACAGCATGCCGGTAAACGTAACGAACGATGGGCCACTTGCGTCACCTATGAAAATTCACGCTATCAGCCAGACGTTGCCCCACGCACGTTATCAGCGTTGTCCGCAATGCGATACCCTTTTTTCCTTACCGGATGTGAAATCGCATCAGTCGGCGCATTGCCCGCGCTGTCATGCAAAAATTCAAAGTGGCCGCGATTGGTCAATGACGCGACTCACCGTAATGGCCGTGACCATGATCGTGTTGATGCCCTTCGCCTTCAGCCTTCCTTTGGTGGATATTCGCTTGCTCGGCATGCGCATCAACGCCAGCCTGGTGGAAGGCGTCATCCAGATGGCGCAGCAGGGCAACGTGCTGACGGCCTCGATGGTGGCGTTTTGTACCATTGGTGCACCGGTAACCTTAGTTGCGGGCATCTGCTATTTATGGATTGGCAACGCCCTCGGGATGAACCTGCGTCCGGTGTTGCTGATGCTGGAGAAGCTCAAAGAGTGGGTGATGCTGGATATCTATCTGGTCGGTGTGGCGGTCGCCTCTATAAAGGTGCAGGATTACGCCGCGCTGGAAGTCGGCTATGGCCTGGTGGCCTATATCGCGCTGACGGTGCTGAGCCTGCTGACGCTGATTCATCTCAACGTGGAAGAGCTGTGGGAGCACTATTATCCGCAGGCTGTACCCACCACACCTCCGGAACAGTGGCAGGTGTGTCTGAACTGTCATCAAACCGGCGTGCCGGACGATCGCGGGCGTTGTACACGTTGTCACACCCCGCTCGATTTCCGTCGTCGCCACAGTTTGCAGAAATCCTGGGCCGCGCTGATCGCTTCGATTGTGCTACTGATCCCCGCTAATCTGCTGCCGATTTCAGTAGTTTACGTTAATGGCGCACGCCGTGAAGATACGATCTTCTCCGGTATTCTGGGTCTGGCTTCCGGCAACATCCCGGTGGCGGCGGTGGTATTTATCGCCAGTATTCTGGTGCCGTTTACCAAAGTGTTAGTGATGCTGACTTTGCTGGTCAGCATCCATTTTAAGTGTGAACAGGGCTTAAAAACCCGCATTCGACTGCTGCGTGCCATCACCTGGGTGGGACGCTGGTCGATGCTGGATCTGTTCGTGATTGCGGTCACCATGTCATTGGTGAATCGCGATCAACTGCTGGCTTTTACCATGGGACCTGCCGCCTTCTACTTTGGCGCGGCAGTCATCCTGACCATTATGGCTGTAGAGTGGCTTGATAGCCGCCTGATCTGGGATGCACATGCAACAGGAAACGCCGACTACACCGACTAGCGCCAACCTGCGTAACAAACGCAAGGTTTCGCCGTTCTGGCTATTGCCCATTATTGCCCTGCTGATTGCTGGCTGGCTGTTATGGACCAACTATCAGGAACGCGGTACCACTATCACCATCAACTTCCAGACCGCGGATGGCATCGTGCCGGGCCGTACGCCGATTCGCTATCAGGGCGTGGAAGTGGGTACCGTGCAAGGTATTGTGCTGAGCGATGACTATCACAGCATCCAGATCAAAGCCAGTATCAAGAGCGATATGCGCGATGCGCTGAAGGACAATACACAGTTCTGGCTGGTGACGCCAAAAGCCTCGCTGGCAGGTGTTTCAGGATTGGATGCGCTGGTGGGCGGTAACTATATTGGCATGATGCCCGGCGGCGGCAATCCGCGTGAGCACTTTACCGCGCTGGACACCCAACCCAAGTATCGCGTCAACACCGGCGAGTTGCTGATCCATCTACACTCTCCCGATTTGGGTTCGCTGAACACCGGGTCGCTGGTCTACTACCGCAAAATCCCGGTGGGACGCGTGTATGACTACAGCATCAACGGTAATACTGATGGCGTCACGGTCGACGTACTGATTGAGCGTCGTTTCGTCAATCTGGTGAAAAAGCAGAGCCGCTTCTGGAACGTGTCCGGCGTAGACGCTGACGTCAGTCTGAGCGGTGCCAAAGTGAAGCTCGAGAGCCTGGCCGCGCTGGTGAATGGGGCGATTGCCTTTGATTCTCCAGAAGAAGGTCAGCAGGCCAACAGCGACGAAAACTATCAGCTCTACCCCGATCTGGCACGCAGCCAGCGTGGCGTGCAGATCAGTCTGGATTTACCGAGCGGCGATAACCTCAAAGCGAATAGCACGCCACTGATGTACCAGGGTCTGGAAGTCGGTACCTTGACCAAACTCAATCTGTTGCCGGGCGGCAAAGTCACCGGCGAACTCACCGTGGATCCTTCGGTGACGAGCCTGATGCGCAGCGGTACCCGCATTGAAATGCGTGCACCCAAACTGAGCCTGACCGACACCAATCTCAGCAGCTTGCTGACCGGTAACACCTTCGAACTGGTACCGGGCGAAGGTCCCGCGCAGGATCACTTTACCGTGCTGCCTGCCAGCGAAACCCTGCTGCAAAAACCGGATGTTCTGACGGTAAAACTCAGCGCGCCGGAAACCTACGGTATTGATGGCGGTCAGCCGGTGATGCTGTACGGCATGAAGATTGGGCAGGTCATTTCGCGTCAACTGGATGAGAATGGCATTAGCTTTGCGGTGGCCATCAATCCGGAATATCGCCATCTGGTGCACGCGGACAGCAAATTCATTGTGAATAGTCGTCTCGACGTGAAGTTTGGTCTCGATGGAATGCAGGTGCTGGGTGCCAGTGCCCGTGAATGGGTAGACGGCGGCATACGTCTGGTGCCGGGTGCGAAAGGCAATCCTTCCGCCCGTTATCCTTTATATGCCGATGCTGAGCGTGCGCAGGAAGGGATTATCGGTGACCAGCCGCCAACCACACTGAAACTGACCGCCAACAGCTTGCCAGATGTGCAGGCCGGTTCAGTGGTGCTGTATCGGAAATTCCAGGTGGGTGAAGTGGTGTACGTGGTGCCGCGCGCCGATGCCTTTGAGATTTCCATCCACATTGAGCCGCAATACCGCAAATTGCTGACCAGCGAGAGCGTATTCTGGGCCGAAGGTGGTGCGAAAGTGCAACTTAACGGCAGCGGTTTAACGGTGCAGGCTTCGCCGCTCAACCGTGCGCTGAAAGGGGCGATCAGTTTCGATAACCTCACTGGCGCGCAAGCGGCGAAAGGCGTGAAACGCGTACTCTATGCCTCTGAAACGGCTGCGCGTGCAGTCGGCAGCCAGATCACCTTGCATACCTTTGATGCCAGCAAGCTGGCTGCGGGCATGCCGATTCGTTACCTCGGCATTAATGTCGGCCAGGTCGAATCACTGGCATTGAGTAAAGACAATAATCAGGTGGTGGCGAAAGCGGTGCTTTATCCCGAGTATGTGCAGGACTTTGCGCGTATCGGCAGTCGCTTCTCGGTGGTCTCACCGGAAATTTCGCCAGCGGGTGTTAATCATCTGGAGACCTTGCTGCAGCCTTACCTCAATGTCGATCCCGGCAAAGGGGCTCAGGCACGTACCTTTGAGTTGCAGGAGAGTACCATCACCGATTCGCGTTACCTCAACGGACTCAACATTTATGTCGATGCCACCGAAGCGGGTTCACTGTCGCTGGGTACGCCGGTGCTGTTCCGTGGTGTAGAAGTGGGCACGGTGACCGGCACTTCGCTGGGTAACATGGCGGATCGCGTACAGATCGCGCTGCGCATCAGCAAGAAGTATCAGCATCTGGTGCGTAATAACTCCGTGTTCTGGCTGGCGTCTGGCTATAACCTCGACTTCGGTCTGATTGGTGGGGTCGTGAAAACCGGTACCTTCCAGCAGTTCATTCGTGGCGGCATTCAATTTGCCACACCGCCGACGGTGCCGCTGGCGCCTCAGGCCGGTGCTGATAAACACTTCCTGTTGCAGGATGAAGCGCCGAAAGAGTGGCGCAGTTGGGGAACGGCGATTCCGGATCCCAATTAAGCAATCGGGCAGCCTGCGGGCTGCCCGTTTTATTTGCACGTGTTACACTTCGCGCTAAATTTGATACCCCGGTAAATGTCCGTGTCCGATCGCTTTCCTGAAGATTTCCTTGCGCTGATGCGCACCAGCCTGGCTGACGAAAATGAACTGCAGCGTTTCCTGGCGATTAGCCAGCAGCCGCTGCGCCGCAGCCTGCGCGTCAATACGTTGAAAATCAGTGTGGAGGCGTTTTTAGCACGCACCGCGCATTATGGCTGGCGCTTAACGCCGGTTCCCTGGTGCGCCGAAGGATTCTGGATCGAGCGGGAAGATGAGACATTGCCGCTGGGCAGTGTGGCCGAGCACCTGAGCGGTTTGTTCTACATTCAGGAAGCCAGCTCAATGCTGCCGGTCACCGCGTTGTTTGATGCCGCGCCAGAAGCACGCAAGGTGATGGATGTGGCCGCTGCACCTGGCTCCAAAACCACGCAAATGGCCGCGTTGATGCGCAACGAAGGCGCGATTCTCGCCAATGAATATTCAGCCAGCCGGGTAAAAGTGTTGCATGCCAATATCAGCCGCTGTGGCGTCAGCAATGTGGCGCTGACGCATTTTGATGGTCGTGTGTTTGGTGCCGCCCTACCTGAGCAGTTTGATGCCATCCTGCTGGATGCGCCCTGCTCCGGCGAAGGTGTGGTGCGTAAAGATGCCGACGCCCTGCGTAACTGGACACTGGCCAGCACTGAAGAGATTGCCGCAACCCAGCGTGACCTGATCGACAGTGCATTCCATGCATTACAACCTGGCGGCACGTTGATCTACTCTACCTGCACGCTGAACCAGATTGAGAACCAACAGGTGATCGCCTGGTTGCAGCAGCGCTATCCCGATGCGGTTGACATCGTGCCGTTGCACGACCTGTTTGACGGTGCCGAGCGTGCATTGACGCCGGAAGGCTTCCTGCATGTCTTCCCACAGATTTTCGACAGTGAAGGCTTCTTTGTCGCACGCCTGCGCAAAACGGCCAGCATCCCGGCGCTGCCCGCACCCACCTATAAAGTGGGTAAACTGCCCTTCTCGCCTGCCAGCCGCAAGCTGGTTGCTGAAGTGCAACAGGCGGCTGCTAAGGTGGGGATTGAGTGGGATGAGCAGCATGCGTTGTGGCAGCGTGATAAAGAACTGTGGCTGTTCCCGGCTGCGCTGGAAAACTGGCTCGGCAGAGTGCGGTTCTCCCGCATCGGTCTGAAGCTGGCAGAGACCTTCCCGAAAGGCTATCGCTGGCAGCATGAAGCGGTGGTTGCCCTGACTAAACCGGGCAGCGCACTGGATTTCGAATTGACGGAAACGGAAGCAGAAAGCTGGTATCGCGGCCAGGATATTCATCCTGAAACCGCACCAACTCGCGATGAAGTGATTGTCACCTATCAGCAGCAGCCATTGGGTTTAGCCAAGAAAGTCAGTAACCGCATCAAAAACAGCTATCCACGCGACCTGGTGCGCGACGGGCGTTTGTTCCGTTAACTCTATTGAAGCTGAACCAGCGTTAAGCGATTACCGAACACTGCGCCGGTGTCGATGTAATGCTGGTTCGCCACATTGAGCGGCTGTTCCAGTGGCGTGTGGCCGAAATAGAAATCGCTCGCACCGTCAATACTGGCGGAAGCGCCACGATGATGGCGGCCGAGACGATCGCGGCTCCACACCACCTGATGCCAGTCCACGTCCTGACCCAACTCATAATGGCTGGCTGGATAGTCCGCATGGGCGATCACCACCACGCGGTCGGCTAACTCCAGGTGCAAAATCAGCGGCAGATCGGCACAGCGTTTCAGCGCATGGCGCGCCGCAATTAAATCCGCCCCTTTTAGTTGCCAGAACCAGTCACCGCCGTTCATCATCCACAGCATAGGGTCTTGCCCTTCCAGCGCCGACAACGCCATCTGTTCATGATTACCGCGCACACAGCGAAACCAAGGCTCCTGCAACAGCTGTAAGCAGCCGGGGCTGTCGGGACCGCGATCGATCAAATCCCCTACCGACAGCAGCAGGTCTCGCTCTTTGTCGAAGTCATGCAGAATGAGCTGCGAGTCCAGTTGAGCGCGGCAACCATGCAAATCGCCCACCACCCAAATGTTACGCCACGTTTTGGCACTCACCGTTTGGTAAAACATGTAATCTTCCCCGGTTGACTGGAAGTTTAGTGAACCCGTCATAAAGTATAGTCCGGTGAGATGAAGCCAGGGGAGGGAGCAGCGTGAGCAGCCGTAAACAATTTATCGGTGTACTGGTGTTTATATTTCTCGGCAGCCTGCTGCTGCTGGAATCGCTGGCGCGTTTGGTGCATCTGCTGTTTGTGGGCTAATCGCTGTTTCCTGTCGCGCTAAACACCTAAACTCCTTTCGATTCATATAAAGGAGCCAATATGAGCCAGAACATTTACGATAACCCCACCTTCTTTGCCGGTTATGCTACTTTACCCCGCTCAGTGGAAGGATTGGATGGCGCACCTGAGTGGCCCGCATTACGAGCGATGCTGCCCGATCTGAATGACTTACGCGTCGTTGATTTAGGCTGTGGATACGGCTGGTTTTGCCGTTACGCGCAGCAGCATGGTGCCCGTGAAATCCTGGGGATTGATGTCTCAGAAAAGATGCTGGCGCAAGCGACCGCCATGACTTCTTCACCGAACATTCGCTATCAACGTGCGGATTTAGAAACTCTGCAGCTCGATAAAACCTATGATCTTGCCTACAGCTCACTGGCATTACATTACCTGAGTCACATCGAGCCGTTATTCACCACCCTGTTCGATGCATTAAAACCTGGCGGTATGCTGATCTTCTCCTGCGAACACCCCATTTATACCGCTCCGTTTCAGCAGCAGTGGATTGTGGATGACCAACAGCAACGCAGTTGGCCGATCAACCATTACCAACAGGAAGGTGAGCGCATCAACAATTGGTTTGCCGATGGCGTGAAGAAGCAGCATCGTAAATTGGCCAGCTGGATTAATGCGTTGATTGGTGCCGGATTCGAGATTGTGCATCTTGATGAATGGGGGCCTGCCGATGAGCAGGTAAAGCAGAATCCGGGCTTAGAGGAAGAGCGCGACCGTCCGATGTTGTTTTTATTGTCTGCCAGAAAACCTCAATAAATTTCAAAAGCGGCTGCGTCCTGCAGCCCTGATGAAAGTCCCGTCCGGCGCTTATCTCCGGCGCTCATTAAAGGCGTTAGCTCTGTGCGGGACGGCGATCACTTTATCAATCCAGACAATTCCGAACAAGTTAAATGATATTAACTATCATTCTCATTATTGCTTTTTTACGCTTCGCTTACATTAATTATGTTTATTTAAGCTTTCTTCCTTCCTGCCGATAACGTCCTATCCTCTTTCCACCTTAATGAGAATATGAAAACGCTTTCTGTTATCACACTTATGCTGTTGCTGGTCAGCATGCCCACTCACGCCAAAAAGCATGTTGAACTGATTGAGCAAGGCAGTTACATCAACAGCGAAGGACAATCGATTCATCGTCCCGCACATACGCAAAATAATGACGTTCCCGATGGCGCAACCGCTCGCTGTCGCGATGGATCATACAGTTTCAGTGCCCATCACCGCGGGACCTGTTCTCGCCATGGTGGCGTTGCGGAATGGCTGGCATCTTAAGCCACACGCAATAAGCAGCATGTGCCAGGCTTAAAGGACACTATTTTCTTAAGGAGTGAGCAATGAAAGACTATTATAAAATCGATCTGGAGCTTTTTATGCAAAATAACGTGGACTTGATTCGCGAAATAAAAAGCAAAGCGCCGGTTTATGCGGATGAGTTGGGATTAGAGGTGGTGCAATATATTAACCGTGAAGTGAAACGAGCCCATCTGGATTATATCGAAAGCCTCGGCGTGCGCGATCCTTATGAATATTACATCTCGCAACATGAAGAAGATCGTCAGCTGGCTGACACGCTAATTGCTCAGCATCGTGCCGCTTTACACCACACCGCTTAACCAACTGATTTGCCACACAAGCCGTGTGGCAAACGGTGTTCTTTAATGCGAGAGAAAGAATATCGCCAGCAGGAAAAATACCCATAATCCGGCAAAGGTCGCAAAGCCGACACGAGGCGTTTTCGTCCGACCGACTACCACACCGATAAAGATGCTTAGTAGCGTTAAGGTGCCAATCATTACCCAGAGAAGATATTGCGCATTTGCCATGAAGGATCCTTATTAATCGGCAATAAAAACAGTGCGCACTCTTATACCATTTTTCACGCTCACTGGCTGCTGTTAAATGTCCGCATCTTTCGTGCTGGCTTGAATTCATTACGCCGTTGGGTGGCCACAACGCACGGCTTTTAATTGTTCCAAC
The DNA here is from genome assembly GCF_011752685.1 of Candidatus Pantoea communis. Lineage (NCBI taxonomy): Bacteria > Pseudomonadati > Pseudomonadota > Gammaproteobacteria > Enterobacterales > Erwiniaceae > Pantoea > Candidatus Pantoea communis. The sequence continues at coordinate 311,839 of NZ_VWXC01000002.1, read as the reverse complement.
TGATTTAACCGTGCCGAGGCATGCTTGTTGGCGCTAGCCTTAGCGATACCGTTGCCGATGCCAAAGTCGCCGATAAAACCAATCACCGTCAGCGCATCAAACTCACCGGTTTTGTCGATCTGCTGCTGGACACTGTGGGACTTCGCAATTTCCTGATCCAGTGCCGCACAGTTGTAGGTTTGCGCTTCTTCATCACTGACTTTGGGTGATTGCGGGTATTGCTTCAGCGCACAGCCGCTGAGCAGCAGGATAGTGGTGAACAGTACAGCAGATTTGAACATCTCAAGACTCTCGTTTGGGCTGGCAGGGTTGGCGTATTGCTGAGAGGAAATGTAGCACGTGAAGCGAGGCGCGATTGGGTGAATAACTGGGCGATTTGCGGGTATTTTGCGCAAAGATTGGGTTAGGATTGCGGGATATGAAATTGATTCGGATAAAAGGATTTCGGACAAATTTCGGGAAACTTGGGTGAAGAGTAAATTATAATCATAAAAATCAATTACATAAAAAAAGACCCAATACGATTCCTGTATCGGGTCCAGGGAAATGGCTCTTTGAGAGCCGTGCGCTAAAAGTTGGCATTTTTGAAGGCGAGTTCGCCTTGCCATTTAAAGGTAGTCCAAGGGTGATTATTTTCCAGCCAACCGTCACGATGCGGTCAGGAAGCTGCCAACTCTGTGATCGTGCTGACACATCGGAAAAGCAAGCGTAGCGGCAAAACTGTGCGCTACGCCCGAATTTTGCAGGGATTACTTACCGCACAGCTGCTGCGCGCGATCAACGATCGGTTGCAGGCTCATTTTCTGGCCAGGATGTGCTTTGTCTTCCGCCACGATGGTATCGATGGATTGCAGTGTGCCCTTGCCGGCATCAGCGCGTGCTTGTGCTTTATCATTCAGCGGATACTGCAACAAGGTGCTCGGATTGATGGCAAACAGCGCGCCGTCTTTCTCACACGTCAGCATCACCTCTTCGCGGGTGAAGGGCCATTTGTCTTTGCCAATCTCAAAGCGGCTGACGGTAATAATCTGTGCGGCCATCGCCTGGCTGCACAGCGCCATCAGAATGCAGGCTGGAATCAATTTCTTCAGCAAAATATCGACCTCATTTTTCATTTATGACAATTCAGGCCGGTGACAGCGTGGCAAACACGCTAACCAATCCGACAACAACAATGGCCAGCAGCAGCTCAAGCTGCGTCAGGCGAATAAACTGCTGCGGCGCGTGGCTGCCCGCGACGCGAAAACCTGGCACCAGAACATAGCGATTGATCAGCGCAATACCCACCATCATCATTACCAGCATCACTTTGACCACCAGCATCGCACTCCACAGGGTGGTGCCCCAATTGAGCGGTGTGCCACCAATCAGCAGGCTGTTGTTCAGCCCGGTAAGCAAAGCCAGTGCGACAGCCAGATGCCCATAACGCGAAAAGCGCATCATGCAGCGAATCGCATCGGTGCGATACGTAATCTGACGGGCTTCACGCATTAGCAATAAGAGAGGCAGTAAGCCGCCGGTCCAAAACGCGGCGGCAATCAAGTGCAGCGCGTGATTGATCTGCTGCAGCAAGCCGGGTAAACCATCGCGCATCGCGGCATGTCCAACGCCAGCCAGCGCCGCCAACTGCAACAGACCACTTATCAGCAAGAGCTGTTGGCGCAGTGTGCCACGCAGCAGCAAGGCCAGCGTGCTCAGCAGTGCGAACCCCAGTTCCCAACACCACACCGCGCCAAAGCGCGTCGCTAAAACCGCCTGCCAGGTTTCCAGGTCACCGACATTGTGCCAGTCACCGCTCATCAAACCGGTTTGCGTGGCGAGCATTAACAGCGCACTGAGCAGGCTTAACAGCGCCGTCGTGACTAAAATTTTGTGCAATCGTTGCGCCAGCACCGGGCGATAACGCCGCGGTGCCAGCAGAGCCGTGTAGAACGCACTGCCAGCCAGCAATAGCACCGCAATAAAATGCAGGGCGCGCAGGACAATCCACAACGTGCTCAGGCTCATCGATTACTTCACGCTAAACGCGTAACTTCCCTTGGTTTTGTGACCATCAACGGACAACACATGCCAGTTCACCTGATAGTGACCTGACGGCAGTGGTTTACTGATCGGCACGATCAACTGATCATGCTGCTTGTCGTTGAGTTTGGCTTTTTCCACGGCCATCGGCTGATTCTGCGCATTGAGCACTTCAACACCGCTGAAGGCAGGCTCAACATCTTCTGTGAAGGTCAGCGTCAGATTTTGTGGCGAGCTGTCGATCACCGCTTTATTGGCGGGAACCGGCGTTTTCAGGTGAGCATGTGCCAGTGCAAACTGACTGAAGACCAACGTGGATGACGCCAGCAACATCGCCACAATCGGATTTAACGCAGTTTTCTTCATCACTTCTTCCCTTTGCCATGCGGCGCTCTGCCGCAAACGTGGCAGCAGGATACGCCGCTGGAACAGACGTGTCGAGACTTGCGGTGCGATCCAATTTCCTTGATCCGTAAAGGGGAAACCATTACTTTTGCCCCTGTTTATCAGGAGAAATGCATGAGCCAAAACCTTGCCCTGTTGTCGCAGGAAGAGAAAGACAAAGTCAATGTCGATCTGGCCGCCGCAGGCGTGGCCTTTAAAGAGCGCTACAACATGCCCGTGATCGCGGAAATGGTCGAGCGCGAGCAGCCGGAAGCCCTGCGCGAATGGTTCCGTCAGCGCTTGATGGCGTACCGTCAGGCATCGCTCAGCCTCTCTCGCCTGCCCTACGAACCTAAACAGAAGTAATTAATCTATGTTACGCGTTATCGATACCGAAACCTGTGGCCTGCAAGGCGGCGTGGTCGAAGTCGCGTCGGTGGATGTGATCGACGGACAGATCGTCAATCCGATGAGCGATTTGATTTGCCCGGACCGCCCCATCAGCCGTCAGGCGATGGCGGTGCATCGCATTACGGAAGCCATGGTCGCCGATAAGCCGACCATTGAAGAAGCGATTGGTCGCTATCATGGCAGCCCGCATTATGTGGCGCACAATGCCAGTTTTGATCGTCGTATGTTGCCGATCATGCCCGGTGAATGGATCTGCACCATGACGCTGGCGCGCCAGCTGTGGCCGGGCATTAAGTACGGAAACCAGGCACTGCGTCACAGCCTGAAGCTTGACGTTACGCCACCTGCTGAACTGCATGCGCACCGTGCGTTATATGACTGCTATGTCACCGCTGCGCTGCTGATCCGCATCATGGAGACCTCCGGCTGGAGCGTCAGTGATATGGTCGGCCGCTGTCAGCCCGCAGAAGTCAGCGGCGATGTGTTCCCGTTTGGTAAATATCGCGGGCAAAGCATTGGCAGCATTGCGCGTAAAGATCCCGGCTACTTACGCTGGGTGCTGGAGAATGTGCGCGATTTGCGCCCACCGTTACGGCAGGCGCTGCGCAAGTACGTGAAAGTCGATCAATAATCGACGCGGTCTGGCAAGCTGCCCTGCGCCAGCCCGATCAGGAAAGTAAACTCCTGCGCTACCCCTTCATAGGCTTTAAAACGCCCGGATTTACCACCGTGACCGGAATCCATCTCGGTACACAGCAGCAGCAGTGTATCGTTGGTTTTCAGCTCACGCAGTTTTGCTACCCACTTCGCCGGTTCCCAATACTGCACCTGGGAATCGTGCAATCCTGTCGTCACTAACAGATGCGGGTAGGCTTTCGCTTCGATGTTGTCATACGGGCTGTACTGGCGAATGATGTGGTAAAACTCTTCTTGCTCCGGGTTGCCCCACTCGTCATATTCGCCGGTGGTTAGTGGGATCGACGGGTCCAGCATGGTCGTCACCACATCGACAAACGGCACTTGCGCCACAACACCGTGGAACAGTTCGGGGGCAAGGTTCATCACACCGCCCATCAACAAGCCGCCCGCACTGCCGCCCATCGCATACAGCTGCTGCGGATTGCCGTAGCCTTTCGCCACCAGCGCCTGCGTCACATCAATGAAGTCGGTGAAGCTATTCATCTTATTCTTCAGGCGACCATCGTCATACCACTGCTGCCCCAGTTCGCCACCGCCGCGCACATGGATAATGGCGTAAACAAAACCGCGTTCCAGCAAGCTAATACGACTGGTGCCGAAACTGGCATCCATGCTACTGCCATAGGCACCATAGCCGTAAGCCAGCAGTGGATTACTGCCCGATTTGAAATGCTTACGGTGATAGACCAGCGACACCGGCACTTCAGTGCCATCACGCACCGTGATCCAGTGATGTTCGCTTTTGTAGTCATCTGAGTTGAAGCCCGGCACCGGCGTCTGTTTCAACACGCGGCGGTCGCCCGTCTCCATATTGAGTTCAAACAGCGTGGTTGGCGTAGTCATGGATGAATAGCCATAACGCAGCGTGTCACTTTCCGGCGAAGGATTGTATGCCAGCCAGGTGACGTAAGCCGGATCGTCAAAGGCGATCCCGATGCTTTCTCCACTTTCCCAGTTGATCTGGCGCAGCGTGTTGACGCCGCGCTGGCGCTCTTCCACCACCAGCCAGTGGCGGAACAGCTGGAAATCCTCCAGCACCACGTTATCGCGTGCCGGAATCAACGCCTGCCAGCGGTTCTCCGCCAGCCATGCGCTGCGATACAGACCAAAGTTTTTGCCGTCGCGATTCGAGCGAATATAGAACTGGTGATTGTAGTGATCGATGCTGTACTCGTGATCGCGACGACGTGGACAGAATACCTGCGGCTGCGCATCCGGATACTCGGCATCAATCAGCTGGATCTCACTGGTAGTGGTGCTGTACATCGCAATCAGGATGAAGTGCTCGGAGGTGGTTTTGTGCACGCTGAGGTGGAAGCTCTCATCCTGCTCTTCATACACCAGCTGATCGTCTGATTGCGGATGACCTAACTCATGGCGCCACACCTGATAGGCCAGTAACGTTTTCGGATGCTTACGCACGTAGTACAGCGTGCGCGAATCATTGGCCCACGCCACGCTGGAAGAAGCATTGCTCAGCACTTCCGGATACCAACTACCACTCTCTAAGTTACGGAAGCGGATGCCATACTGGCGGCGCGACAGAAAATCTTCCGCCAGCGCCATCACCTGGTTGTCGGGTGAGATCGCCAGTGCGCCCATGGTATAGAAATCACTGTGAGAAGCTCGTTGATTGCCGTCGATCAGCAGTTGCCAGGGTTCATCCGCTGGTGCGTTTACCGACTGACGAAAATAGAGCGGGTATTCGTTGCCTACCTCATAGCGGCTTTGATAGCGATAGCCGTTTTTTACGTAGGGGACGGAGTGGTCCTGCGGTGGGATGCGGTCGACAATCTCTTTTAATATCCGTTCCTGCAAAGGATCTTGCGACGCCATCATCGCTTTACCGTACGCATTCTCGGCGTGCAGATGTGCCAGAATCTCTGGGTTTTCACGCTCGTCATCGCGCAGCCAATAGTAGTTATCGGTGCGCGATTCACCGTGCAGGTTCATGACGTGGGGGATTTTTTTCGCTTGCGGCTGGTTCATTCTGGCTCCTTTCCCTGAAAGACAACATTCAGCAAGCGTGGCACTTATCACGCGGGAAGCCAAGCAGCAGCGCACAGGAAGTGTAACGAAAGGAGCGCTTTTTCATGCGCTCCCTCGTCAAGGGTGGTTAACGCAACAAATTAGCTGGAAAATCAGCGGGCAATTCATTGGCCGCACAGGCGATGACCTCATCATTATCGGCACCGCAATCTCGCACCAGTGTGATGGTGGCAAATTCGTCGATCACTTCAGTGGGATAAGCTGGACCCGCTTCGCGATAACGATTCATTTCGTTGAGATGTTCATTCTGGAAGCAAACCGTCTGCTGCGGGTTGTTCATCACCCAGCGGGGGAAGAAGATCGTACCGTGAAACAATCTGTCTCCCAGATTCGCGATCAAACTGACGTCAGTGCCGGTGGGTTCAGTCCAGGAAACTTTGTAGACCTCTTGCGCGACTCGCACAATATAGGCGCGCTGGTCCTTAACCCAACGATTACCCACCATCCCGCTATGAATACGATAATCAACGGTGTTAGCATTTTTAATATACAGCTCATAGTTCCAGCCATTGTCATAGGTATAGATCAGGTGTTTGCCAACAAATCCAGCCAAATCATTTTTATCGAAGGTGCTCATAATGTGTTCTCCTTTGGTTTGAAGCCAGATTACGCCTTCACTTACCTGATGAATAACGCTATGTTTCGATAAAATTCATTCAAAATTTAGATGATATGCATAAATCAACGTTGGAACAGTGGAGCTTGTTAAATGAGGTGGTGCTGCGCGGCAGTTTCGCCAGCGCGGCCGAGTCGACACATCGCAGCCAGTCTTCGGTAAGCTATAACCTCGCCATGCTGCAAGAACGCCTTGAAGTCACCTTGCTGGAGACCAAAGGAAGGCGCACCGTGCTGACGCCTGCAGGCGAGAAGCTTCTGGCGCAGGTCAGGCCACTGTTGAAAGCTTTCTACGCGCTGGAAAGCACCGCCAGCGCTATGCGCAACGGTGAGCGCAGCCGCATCGAACTGATGGTGGATAGCATCTTGCCGCGCGAGCATTTGTTCAGTGTGCTGAGTGAATTCCAGCGTCTCTATCCGGGTACGCAGGTTAACGTCACCGAGGTGTTGGAAACGCAGATACCGGATAACAGCCAGGCGGATGTAATGGTATTGAGCCAGCGCCAGCCCGGGACAGGCCGGGGCGAATGGATGATGAATGTGGATTTCGTGGCTGTTGCGCACCACCAGCATGCGTTACATCACTTGAATGGTGCGGTTAGTGCTGAGCAGTTAGCGGAATATCCGCTGATCCGCATTGCCGATCATCAGCATTTTAGCGTACTGCAGGAGCACCATCAGGGAGAGATCTGGGCTTGTTCCACCATCGAGGCCGCAATTGAGGCAGTAATGCATCAGGTTGGTTATGGTTGGTTACCGGAGACCCGTATTCAGTCCGCCCTGGCGGCAGGAACATTGAAGATGCTGCCGCTGCAACAGGGCGTTCGTCGCGTAACAGCGCTGCATTTACTGATCAATAACGAGATAATTGTTATTGATGCACAGTTGCAAACACTGCTCGATCTGATGCGCAATAAAGCCTGGATATGATCCAGGCATCAGCATCATTACGCCGCTTTCTCCGCCTGAATATCGCGCTGAATGCCGTCGCGCACATCCTGTGGGATCTTCAGGGCATCACCCAGTGCAGAGAGATAGCTGCGCTCCATAAAGTGATCCACATCGATGGCGGCACAGCTGAGGAAGTACAGTTCCAGCGCCTCTTCTTCGTTTTTCACATCTGCCGCCAGCCACTGTGGATCGAGTGGACGGTTCATCGCCTGCTGGATCAGCGTTTCCGCCTGTGAACCATAACCCGCCTGATGGATATTCTGCTCAATAGCGGCACGTTCGCGATCGTCAATATGACCATCGCTTTTGGCAGCGAACACTAACGCCGTCACCAAACGTTCAGCGCGCTGATCCACAGGTGTCTGCAACTGACCAAATTCCGGCTCATCCTGGTGCGTTTCACGCACACGCTGTTTGTATTTGTTCCATAGCACGGCGCCCGCTGCCGCACCGCCGCCGACCAGCAAGGCTTTGCCGCCATATTTGGTCAACAGGCTTCGTGTAGACTTGCTAGCCACCAGCAATCCCGCTAACCCACCCAGCGCGCCGGGTGCCAGCATATCGCTCAAACCACCGGCTTTGCCGTCGCTGCCCTTCTTCGCCAGCACCGACTGGATTTGCTGCAACCAATTGCTCATCGTTTAACTCCTGTTTAAGTTTCCGCGTTCCATGCTGCCGTAGCGAGTGTCAGGTAACGTCAGAGCGGGAAAAGTATGGCAAACCTGATGAAGGCGAATGCGTGAGTACGCAAACGTTTTCGTATATACTGCGCGCGCATTTTGACTGCTAAGGTGAAATTATGACGACTCTCGGAACCGCGCTGCGCCCTGCCGCAACGCGTGTGATGCTGTTAGGTTCAGGCGAATTGGGCAAAGAAGTGGCGCTGGAGTGTCAGCGTCTGGGTGTGGAAGTGATTGCCGTGGATCGTTATGCCGATGCCCCTGCGATGCACGTTGCACACCGTAGCCATGTGATCAATATGCTGGACGGTGATGCGCTGGCTGCGTTAATTGCGCTGGAGAAGCCGCACTTTGTGGTGCCAGAAATTGAAGCTATTGCCACTGAAAAACTGCTGGAACTGGAAGCTCAAGGCCAGAAAGTGGTACCTACCGCGCGTGCAGCGCGCCTGACCATGAACCGCGAAGGTATTCGCCGTCTGGCGGCAGAAGAGTTGTCGTTACCGACTTCAACCTATCAGTTCGCTGACAGCAAAGAGAATTTCGTCGCAGCCGCCAATGAAATTGGTTTTCCGTGCATCGTTAAACCAGTAATGAGCTCATCGGGCAAAGGTCAGAGTTTCATCCGCGAAGCGAGCCAGCTGGATAAAGCCTGGGATTACGCGCAGCAAGGCGGACGTGCCGGTGCCGGTCGCGTGATCGTCGAGGGCGTGGTCAAATTTGATTTCGAAATCACCCTACTGACCATCAGCGCCGTGGATGGCATCCATTTCTGCGCGCCGATTGGTCATCGTCAGGAAGATGGCGATTACCGTGAATCCTGGCAGCCACAGCAGATGACCGACCTGGCTCTGCAGCGTGCACAAGATATCGCATCTAAAGTGGTGAAAGCGCTGGGCGGATACGGTCTGTTTGGCGTTGAGCTGTTTGTCTACGGTGATGAGGTGGTGTTTAGCGAAGTCTCGCCACGCCCACACGATACCGGCATGGTGACGCTGATTTCTCAGGATCTGTCCGAGTTTGCTCTGCATGTGCGCGCGTTCCTTGGCTTGCCAATCGGTGGCATTCGCCAGTATGGCCCGGCGGCTTCGGCGGTGATTCTGCCACAGCTGGATAGCAACAATGTGCAGTTCGTGAACATCGAAGCGGCATTGGGTGCGGGACTGCAGTTGCGTCTGTTCGGCAAGCCAGAGATTGCTGGTCAACGTCGTCTGGGCGTGGCGCTGGCTACTGGTGACAATACCGATGAGGCGATTGCACGTGCCGTGGCGAGTGCCGCAGCCGTGAAAGTAGAGGGCTAATTCCCTCAGCTGCTGACAGCGAAAAAGGGCGGCCACCAGGCCGCCCTTTCAGTTCCAATGATTCGCACCCTGCCAGATGCGTTACTTCGCGCCTTCAACGGCTTCGCGAGCCAGACGCGTAATGCGATCCCAGTCGCCGCTTTCCAGCGCATCGTTCGGCACCAACCACGAACCACCAATACAGAGCACGCTTTTCAGTGCCAGATAGTCACGGTAGTTGGCCGGTGAGATACCGCCGGTTGGGCAGAAACGCACCTGTGGGAACGGACCGCCAATCGCTGACAGTGCTTTCACACCACCATTGGCTTCCGCCGGGAAGAACTTAAACTCACGCAGACCGTAATCCATCCCTAACATCAGTTCAGAAACGGTGCTGATGCCCGGAATCAATGGCACCGGACCTTCAACCGCGGCTTTCAGCAACGGCTCCGTCAGACCTGGGCTGATCACAAACTGCGCACCGGCATCGGTGACTTCTTTTAACTGCTGGGTGTTGATCACCGTGCCCGCGCCGACAATCGCTTCCGGCACTTCTTTGATCATCGCACGCAGCGCATCCATCGCCACCGGGGTACGCAGCGTCACTTCCAGCACGCGCACACCACCCGCCACCAGCGCTTTGGCCATCGGCACAGCGTGTTCCAGTTTGTTCACCACGATCACCGGCACAACCGGGCCCGTTGTCATGATCTGTTCAGCAGTAGTTTTCCAGTTCTTCATCAGGTTTCCTTAGTGGCATCAGCCCGACTCACATCCGGCTGTCAATGTTTGGGCTCTACCATACAAGATTGGCTGGAGCGGCGTCTATCGGATATCAAAAATTATTGAAACTCTGGTTCAATTTTAAGAAAAATGAATTTTCCAATGGGAAGTTTTTTCCTTCTGCATCATTCATCCCATTGCCTGGCATAAATCTTTATCCGAAAAAACCAGATATCAATGACAACACGATAAGTAGCAGGATAATCGCGGACGCAAATGCCATACCCAGCAAAATGGCATGGAATGCGAGCGTTCCGCAGCTAAATATCAGCGCGCCCCTGACACTCCATTTGTTCTCTTTACGCATACCACCAACGAAGGCCATGAGTAAGGCCGCCGCGGCGAGGCTAAGAACAACGGTAGTCAATATTTGATCGATATTGATTTTCCTGACGGGTTCACTTGAGGAAGGAGCTTTGCCTTTCAATCCGTCGATAACGCCTTTTTTAATCTCGCCAACGTGTCTGGCAACGACACTCTCAAGCGAAGGAGGTGCCGAGTAAGGCCCAGTTGAGAAATGGATAAGGCTGATAATCAGAGCTATCGCTCCCAATATCATACCGGCTGAACTCCATGCATTTTTTACCAGCGTATTCACACAATAATCCTTTATTTGATCAACCTGCTCCGTGCAGCAAATACTGTTACACGCTTTCTGACCCGTCAACGCTTACATTTTACAGAAATAAAAAAACGCTTTCGGTGATCATCATCGAAAGCGTTTGTCTGTGGTCTCTAATACCTAACCAGCCGTTAGATCACTGGCTGTGCCATCACAAATTATTCAAACTCATTCCAGGAACGGCCATCACGCGTAATCATCGCGACGGACGCCACCGGACCCCAGGTGCCAGCCTGGTATGGCTTAGGCGCTTCAGCATCGGCGTTCCATGCATCAATGATGGAATCCACCCAGCCCCACGCCGCTTCCACTTCGTCACGACGTACGAACAGCGCCTGAATGCCGCGCATGGTCTCCAGCAGCAGACGCTCATAGGCATCCGCCAGATGTGACTGATTGAAAGTCTCGGAGTAGCTCAGATCCAGCTTGGTGGTCTGCAGTTTGTGCTTGTGATCCAGACCCGGCACTTTGTTCAGGATCTCGATATCCACCCCTTCGTCCGGCTGCAAACGAATGGTCAACTTGTTCTGCGGCAGTTCAGCATAAGAGTCTTTGAACAGGTTCATCTCTGGGTTCTTAAAGTACACAACAACCTCAGAGCATTTGGTCGGCAAGCGCTTACCGGTGCGCAGGTAGAACGGCACGCCCGCCCAGCGCCAGTTGTCGATATCAACACGGATCGCCACGAAGCTCTCGGTGGCGCTCTGCTTGTTCGCGCCCTCTTCTTCCAGATAGCCTGGTACTTTTTTGCCCTGCACGAAGCCGGCGGTGTACTGGCCACGCACGGTTTTTTCACGCACGTTGGTCTGGTCAATACGACGCAGCGAACGCAGCACCTTCACTTTCTCATCACGGATGGCATCCGCACTGAGATCGGATGGCGGTGACATGGCGATCATCGTGAGGATCTGCAACAGGTGGTTCTGGATCATGTCGCGCATCTGGCCAGCTTTATCGAAGTAACCCCAACGACCTTCGATACCCACCTCTTCCGCCACGGTAATCTGCACGTGATCGATGGTACGGTTATCCCAGTTATTCACGAAGATGGAGTTGGCGAAACGCAGTGCCAGCAGGTTCAGTACCGTCTCTTTACCGAGATAGTGGTCAATACGGAACACCTGGCTCTCTTCGAAGTACTTGCCAACGCTGTCATTGATCTCTTGCGAGGTCTCGAGCGAGGTGCCGAGCGGCTTCTCCATCACCACGCGCGCCGGTTTAGCATTCAGCTTGGCGGCGCCCAGTCCATCGCAAATGGCGCCAAAGGTGCTCGGCGGCATGGCGAAGTAGTTGATGGTGACACGATCTTTCTGGTCAAGCATCTTGCCCAGTTTGGTGAAATGCGAGGTGTCGTTAACGTCGAGGTTGCAGAAATCGAGACGGCTGCTGAGTTTATCCCACAGCGCTTCGTCGATTTTCTCCTTCATGAAGGTTTCCAGCGCTTCACGCACCACTTTGGTGTACGCGTCTTTGTCCCACTCCGCGCGCCCCACGCCGATGATGCGTGTGGTGTCGTGAATCTGACCGGCTTTCTCCAGCTGATACAGTGAAGGCAACAGTTTCCGGCGAGCAAGATCGCCTTTGGCACCGAAAATAACCAGATCGCATGCCTGGGCTGTTTGTGTTACCGCCATTTTCCTCTCCTCGTTGCAGGATATACCCGGTTTGAGCGTCCTCATCATCCCAGGTCCTTATTGTAATTTTCTTACAGCACAATGTACTTTTTTCCCCGCATCGGAACAACCCAGACGCGGTGTGGCATTAGCCATTACTTTGAACATGATGGCGAACAAAGGTGTGTTGTGGTGTGCGCTTTTCGCGCTTTTTCTGTTTCGATGTTTGTCGGGATAAAACCCGGCAACGATCAAAGTATGACAAAAAAAACGCGCTTACATTTGTCCGCTGCTGCGTGCGAGGGTGTATTACACGGTATATTGTTGTGAATTGGCAGCGTTTTATCAGGTGATGAACGCGACGAAAGTGATTGAGACGCATCGGGTTAACGACATGCTGGAACATATTCAGGCGCAACTTAACGCGCTGAGCAAATCAGAACGGAAAGTGGCAGAACAGATTCTGGCCGCTCCGCAGCAGGCTATGCACTCCAGCATCGCCACCCTGGCCCGTGCCGCCGACGTCAGCGAACCGACCGTCAATCGCTTTTGTCATCGTATGGGTACGCGTGGCTTCCCCGATTTCAAGTTACGACTGGCACAGAGTCTGGCAAAAGGTCCGAACTGGGTCAGTCGCGATGTGGAAGAAAATGACAGTGTTGAAAGTTACAGCCACAAGATTTTTGATTCCGCCCTCGCCGGCTTAAGCCATGTGCGCCAACAGCTGGATCTTCAGGTCATTGATCAAGCGGTTCTAGCCCTGACTCAGGCACAAAAAATCGCCTTTTTTGGTCTCGGCGCCTCTGCGGTTGTGGCGCACGACGCGACCAATAAATTCCTGCGCTTTAATCTGCCGGTCATCTGGTCAGAGGATATTGTGATCCAGCGCATGAGTTGCATAAATAGTGGACCAAATGACGTTTTTGTTCTCATATCACATACTGGTCGAACCAAAAATATGATAGAACTGGCTCGCCTGGCGCGTGTAAACGCTTCCACAGTACTGGCTATCACCTCTCCGGGTTCACCCCTTGCGGCAGAAGCAACCCTCGCACTGACGCTCGATGTACCTGAAGATACGGATATCTACCTGCCGATGGTTTCCCGCCTTGCGCAATTAACCGTGGTTGATGTTTTGGCGACAGGTTTTACCCTTGAGCGTGGCGCGGCTTTCCGCGAAAATCTGAAACGGGTGAAAGAAGCGCTTAAGGATTCACGCCTGGAAAAGCGGGCGCTGTAAAATAATTAACATCACATTCACAATGTGAGTCGAATCACAGCCCATCGATCATATAGAATATGCGATTACACCGTGTCCCCTTGAGAGTGGCACGAACCTTTGTCAACGGAGTCCTTCATGTCAAGACGTCTCAGAAGAACCAAGATCGTAACTACCCTCGGCCCAGCCACCGATCGCGACAATAACCTCGAAAAAATCATCGCGGCGGGCGCGAACGTGGTGCGACTCAATTTCTCCCACGGCACCCCGGAAGACCACCAGATGCGCGCCAACAAGGTGCGTGAGATTGCCGCTAAGCTTGGCCGTCACGTGGCGATTCTGGGCGACCTGCAAGGTCCAAAAATTCGTGTTTCCACCTTCAAAGAAGGCAAAGTCTTCCTGAATGTCGGCGATCGCTTCCTGCTGGATGCGGATATGGGCAAAGGCGAAGGTGATAAAGAGAAAGTCGGTATCGACTACAAAGGTCTGCCAGAAGACGTGGTGCCGGGCGACATCCTGCTGCTGGATGATGGTCGCGTGCAGTTGAAGGTGCTGGAAGTTCAGGGTGTGAAAGTCTTCACCGAAGTCACTGTCGGCGGCCCGCTTTCCAACAATAAAGGCATCAATAAACTCGGTGGCGGTCTGTCTGCAGAAGCGCTGACGGAGAAAGATAAAGTCGATATCATCACCGCCGCGAAAATCGGCGTGGATTATCTTGCCGTGTCCTTCCCACGTAATGGGGAAGACATGAACTACGCTCGCCGCCTGGCACGCGATGCAGGTTGTGATGCCAAACTGGTGGCCAAAGTCGAACGTGCTGAAGCCGTTGCGTCACAGGAAGCGATGGATGATATCATCCTCGCCTCTGACGTGGTGATGGTGGCGCGTGGCGACCTCGGCGTTGAGATTGGCGATCCAGAGCTGGTGGGTATCCAGAAGGCGCTGATTCGTCGTGCGCGTCAGCTGAACCGTACCATCATCACCGCCACGCAGATGATGGAGTCGATGATCACCAACCCGATGCCAACCCGCGCTGAAGTGATGGACGTGGCGAACGCCGTGCTGGATGGTACCGATGCCGTGATGCTGTCAGCAGAAACCGCTGCCGGTCAGTATCCAGCGGAGACCGTGTCTGCGATGGCGAAAGTGTGTCTCGGTGCGGAAAAAATCCCAAGCGTCAACGTGTCTAAGCACCGTCTTGAAGTGCAGTTCGACAACGTGGAAGAAGCGATTGCGATGTCCGCGATGTATGCAGCCAACCACCTGCAGGGGGTTTCTGCCATCATCACCATGACCGAATCGGGCCGTACTGCGCTGATGACGTCACGTATCACTTCTGGCCTGCCGATCTTCGCTATGTCACGTCACGAATGTACATTGAACCTGACTGCGCTGTATCGCGGCGTGACGCCGGTTTACTTCGACAGCAACAATGATGGTGTAGCCGCCGCGCATGATGCAGTGAACCTGCTGCGCGACAAAGGTTTCCTCGTCTCGGGCGACCTGGTGATTGTCACCCAGGGCGACGTGATGGCAACCACCGGCACCACCAACACCAGCCGTGTTCTGCGCGTAGACTAAACGCTCACGCACCACTCACAGCGGCTGTAACAACATGGATAAACGCGACTGCCTGGCAGTCGCGTTTTTATTTTTTCTGACAAGGAGGCCAGATGGCCCGCTATCAACCGATTACCCAACTCACCGGACGGGTGCTGCTGTTCCCGCTCGCGCTGGTGTTGTTTGAGTTCGCGACTTACATCGCCCATGACATGATTCAGCCCGGCATGCTGCTGGTCACTTCTGAATTCAACGTCGGCCCGGAATGGGTGTCGACTTCTCTTACTGCTTATCTGATGGGCGGCGTGGTGCTGCAGTGGCTGCTCGGCCCGCTCTCGGACAAATATGGTCGCCGTCCAGTCCTGCTGTTCGGCATTCTGTTCTTTGCTGCGGCCTGCATTCTGACCACCTGGGTCACGAACATCGAACAGTTTGTCACCCTGCGCTTTATCCAGGGCATCAGCCTGTGCTTTATCGGTGCAGTCAGTTATGCCGCCGTGCAGGAAGCGTTTGATGAGGCTTTAGCGGTGCGCATGATGGCGCTAATGGCCAACGTGGCCCTCTTAGCCCCGCTGGCCGGTCCGCTGGCGGGTGCCGCCTGGTTAACCGTGGGTGAATGGCGCAGCATGTTCTGGCTGTTTGCGATTTGTAGCGTGGTGGCTTTTGTGGTGCTGTGGCGCATCATGCCGGAAACCGCTGGCGATCGTAGCCACTCCATTGCCCTGCCGAATCTGGCGCGCGCCTATGGCCGTCTGGCTCGCGATCGTCAGGTGATGTATGGATCTTTCGCTATTGGCCTGGTGTTTATTCCGATTCTAGCCTGGGTTGCCCTGTCGCCCGTGATTCTGATGCATGACGAGGGCTTATCGCGCATGGAGTATGCGTTGCTGCAACTGCCAGTGTTCCTTGCCATGATCGCTGGCAACCTGACGCTGGGTAAACTGGCGGGTCGCGTTCCCATCGAGCAGCCGGTCAAATTCGCGGCGTGGCCGATTCTGCTGGGTTTAAGCATCTCGTTGCTGGCTAACCTGCTCGACAGCCATACCTACCTGCTGCTGACTGCAGGATTAAGTCTGTATGCCTTTGGTGCGGGCATGGTCAACGCCGGTCTGTATCGTCTGACGCTGTATTCCAGCAGCGAAGGTAAAGGCAGCGTGGCAGCCATGCTGGGAATGATCAGTATTCTGACATTGGCCATCGGGATTGAACTGGCGAAAGCAGGCTACTTCAGTGGTGGCACGCCATGGTTCAGCGGCATCAACTTTGCGGCGGGTGTGCTGTGGTTTGGCCTGGTCACACTGTTCCTGCGTGAACGTATCCGGCGCAGCCACGTTGAAGCGGTAGAATAATCAAAGGGGCCAATCGGCCCCTTCGTTATTTCTTGCGAGGATAAAGCTCCTTACGCGCATAAGGTTCAATATCCCCTTCTTTACGCGTTTTCAGCAGCTTTAAAATCCAGGTGTATTGCTCTGGATGCGGCCGCACAAATATCTCAACTTCCTCATTCATTCGCCGCGCCAGGGTGTTATCGTCGGCATCCAGCAAATCGTCCATCGGCGGACGCACATAGATTTCCAGACGATGGGTCTCGCTGTTGTACACCGGAAACAGTGGCACCACGCGCGCTCGACATACTTTCATCAATCGGCCGACCGCTGGCAGTGTTGCTTTATAGGTGGCAAAGAAATCCACAAATTCACTGTGCTCCGGGCCGTGATCCTGGTCCGGCAGATAGTAACCGTAATAGCCCTGACGCACCGAGGCGATAAACGGCTTGATGCCGTCATTACGTGCATGCATGCGGCCACCAAAGCGACGGCGTACGGTGTTCCACACATAATCCAGCAGCGGATCGCTCTGATTATGGAACATGGCCGCCATCATCTGGCCCTCTGACGCCAGCAGCATCGCCGGGATATCCACGGCCCAACCGTGCGGCACCAGAAAAATCACGTTCTCATTGTTGGCCTGCAGGGCTTCGATAATTTCACGGCCGTGCCAGTCAACGCGTTGGCGCACACGAGCCGGATCGCGCATCCCCAACTCAGCCATCATCACCATCGCCTGTGGCGCGGTGGCAAACATACGATCAGCAATCTCTTCGCGCTGTGCTTCGCTTAACTCCGGCAGGCAATAATAGAGATTGATCAACGCACGACGACGCGCACTTTTTGCCAGCTTACCGGCAAACCGCCCCAATCCACCCAAAATCGGATCGCGGACTTTGGCAGGCAGCATTGCCATACCCGCCAGCGCACCAATCGCCAGCCAATTGCCCCAGTATTTCGGTTTTAAAAAAGAACGTTGAAAAACGGGAATAAATTCACTGTTATTTTTCTTTCGGGTTTCCATGCACTCGCCTCTGACAATGACGGGACAATGATAGTGACGGTGGTTAATTTTGCAATCATCATGCGTCAGATAGCAAAAAACCGACGAATAATTCGTCGGTTTTTTCACTATTGGCTACAGAAATGGGTTATTTCAGTGCCAGCTGTGGCAGATAACTCTTCACGTCCGCCAGATAGTTGCTGCGATCTTTACCAGTCAGCCCTTCCATACGCGGCAGTTTCGCCGTGAGTGGGTTGACGGCCTGATTGTTGATCCACACTTCGTAATGCAGATGTGGCCCCGTAGACCGCCCGGTGTTGCCTGACAGCGCAATACGGTCACCGCGCTTCACTTTCTGTCCTGGTTTCACCAGCGCCTTACTCAGGTGCATATAACGGGTCATATACTGACGACCGTGACGAATGGCCACGTAGTTACCCGCCGCCCCGCCATTTTTGACCATCACCACTTCACCATCACCCACGGCCAATACCGGTGTACCGATCGGCAGCGCGAAATCGACACCCTTATGTGGTGCGATGCGGCCCGTTACCGGGTTAAGACGGCGCGGATTAAAGTTGGAGGAAACGCGATACTGTTTCACCGTCGGGAAGCGCATAAAACCACGGGCAAGGCCTGAGCCGTTGCGATCGTAGAATTTGCCATCTTCCGCGCGGAACGCGTAGTAATCTTTGCCGCCGGTACGCAGACGCACGCCGAGCAGCTGGCTCTGCGCACTTTTGCCATCCAGCATCTCGCGTGACATCAGCACGCTAAAATCGTCACCGGCGCGCAGTTTGCGGAAATCCATCTGCCACTGCATGGCTTTGATGACGTTGCTGGTTTCAGCACTGGTCAAGCCTGCACGCTGGGCGCTTGCACCAAAGCTGCCACGCACTTCACCTTTCAGCACACTATTTTGCCACTCGCCCTTTTGCATCTCCTGCTGCATCTTAAAGCTGCCATTCGGCTGACGCTCGTAAGTGCGGGTTTCGCGGCGATCCACTTCCCAGGTAAAGTTTTGCAGTTGACCATCCGCATCCAACGTCCAACTGAGTTGCTGGCCGACGCGCAGGTTACGGAAGTCTTTATCGCTATTGACTAACGCATTGATATCACTGAGATCAATACCGTACTGATTCAGTGCGCTGCTCAGGGTATCGCCAGAGGAAACGGTGTAATCGTGTTGATTCGGGTTGTCCTGCACATCTTTATCGATGTCATCGGCCGGAATCTCTTCTTCCGGTTCAACCGTGGTCTGATCAATCGGCTCACTGGCTTCGGGTAACAGCGTGCGCAGTTCATTTTTGTCCAGCGTGATGTCTTTCACGATGGGGGCAACATCATGGGGATGGTAAACGTAAGGCCGCCAGACAGCGACGGCCAACGTGATAACGGTTAATGAACCCAGCATAACGCGGTGGGGACGCGGCAAATTATTAAATGCGAGGGCGACAGAGCGGGCTATCTGCTGCACTTTTACTTATTCCTCTATGCTCCATTCAGGCAGCTCGCATACTGGCTCGACAACTGTGAGAGGAATTTCACATAGCTGTCTTTGGTTAAGCTGATTCCCATGCCCAGCGGGTCAAGTGTGCCTTTGCGCACGTTGGTTCCGCGAGACACGGCATCGATGACGGCCGGCCTGAATTGTGGTTCAGCAAAAACGCATACGGCTTGTTGCTCAACCAACTGTGTTCGTATTTGATGTAAACGCTGGGCGCCCGGTTGGATCTCAGGGTTGACGGTGAAATGTCCAGCAGGGGACAAACCGTAGTGTTTTTCAAAGTAGCTGTACGCATCGTGAAAAACGAAATAACCCTTACTCTTAACGGGGGCAAGCTGCGCGCCAATATGCTTATCCGCATCTGCTAATTCTGCTTCAAACTGCTGCAGGTTCGCGTCAAGTTTGGCTCTGCTTTGCGGCATAAGTTCCAATAATTTTCCGTGGATTGCAACCGCAGATTGTCGCGCAATCTCAGGTGACATCCACAGGTGCATATTAAACTCACCATGGTGGTGGTGTGTATGAGACGGCTCCTGGTCATCAGACTTATCTGAGTCATGCTCATGATCGTGACCGTGCTCATGTTCGTCCTCGTCTTCACCACCACGAATCAGTAGCGGTTTCACCCCTGGCATCGCCGCTATTTCGAGATTTTTAGCCTCAGGTAACTCTGCCGCTGACTTGGTCAGAAACGCCTCCATTTCTGGTCCAACCCATACCACTAAGTCCGCGTTTTTAATACGTTTTACATCAGAAGGACGTAAAGCATAATCGTGCTCTGAAGCGCCATCGGGCAACAGCACTTCCACTGGCGTCACGCCATCTGCAATGGCCGCTGCGATAAATCCGATCGGTTTGATTGAAGCCACTACGGCTGAGTGCGCGGGCATCGCGCAGGCGGCGGCGAGAGCCGCAGCAGGAAGAGTGAAAGCGAAGCGCTGCTTAATGTGTAACATAATGCGTCATTCCATCGTGACCTGTTGATGGAATGTGATATTATAACATTCGAAATTCAATGCAACCCGTAAATAATATGTCGTCACTTGTTACACTTGAAAACATCTCCGTCAAGTTTTCCCAGCGCCCTGTGCTAGCAGGTATTAGCCTGACACTGGAGCCAGGGAAAATACTTACGCTACTTGGGCCGAACGGCGCGGGCAAATCGACGCTGGTCCGGACGGTGCTCGGCCTTCTTACGCCTACAGGGGGTAGCGTCAAACGCACCCCCGGTTTACGCATTGGCTACGTGCCTCAGAAGTTGCACATTGACCCAACGTTGCCGATCACCGTTGAACGTTTTATGCGTCTGACGCGTGGCAGCAAGCGAGATGCTATTCTCCCGGCCTTGAAACGGGTGCAGGCGGGCCATCTGCTGAATGCCCCCCTGCAAAAACTCTCAGGTGGTGAAACCCAGCGCGTACTGCTGGCGCGTGCCCTGCTCAATCAACCCCAGTTACTGGTGTTAGATGAACCTACGCAAGGCGTTGACGTAAATGGGCAAGTGGCGCTCTACGATTTGATCGATCAGCTTCGTCAGGAGCTCAACTGTGGCGTGCTAATGGTTTCGCACGATCTGCATCTGGTGATGGCAAAAACTGACGAGGTATTGTGCCTCAACCACCACATCTGCTGTTCCGGCACGCCAGAAGCGGTGTCGCAGCATCCAGAATTTATCGCCATGTTCGGCCCACGCGGCGCGCAGCAATTGGCTATTTACCGCCATCATCATAATCACCGTCACGATTTACAGGGACGCATTGTGCTGCGCAAAGGAAATGGTCCGTCATGATTGAACTGTTATTACCCGGCTGGCTCGGTGGCGTGCTGCTGGCGCTGGCGGCGGGTCCGCTTGGCTCGTTTGTGGTCTGGCGCCGCATGTCTTATTTCGGCGATACCCTCGCGCACGCTTCGCTGCTCGGCGTGGCCTTTGGTCTGCTGCTTAATGTGAATCCCTATTATGCAGTGATTCTGGTGACTGTATTTCTGGCTCTGGGCTTAGTGTGGCTGGAGCGTCGTCCGCATCTGGCCATTGATACGTTACTCGGTATTATGGCGCACAGCGCGCTGTCGCTGGGTTTGGTGGTAGTCAGCCTGATGCAGGGTGTACGCGTCGATTTAATGGCGTATCTGTTTGGCGATCTGCTGGCGGTGACACCGGATGATTTGTGGATGATGGGCGCTGGCGTTGCCATTGTACTGGCGGTGATGGCATGGCAGTGGCGCTCACTGCTGTCGATGACCATCAGCCCGGAGTTGGCTCAAGTGGATGGCGTCAACATTCAACGCACGCGCCTGATGCTGATGCTGGTCACCGCCCTGACCATTGGTGTGGCAATGAAGTTTGTCGGTGCACTGATTATCACCTCACTGTTGATTATTCCCGCTGCCACCGCACGTCGTTTCTCCCGTTCACCGGAACAGATGGCCGGTTTTGCGGTGATTATCGGTATTCTGGCGGTCACCGGCGGACTGACGTTCTCCGCCACTTACGATACACCCGCCGGCCCTTCCGTGGTGCTGTGCGCCGCTGTGCTGTTCATCTTTAGTATGGCGAAAAAGCCGGCGGCGTAATAAAGGGGCCATTAATGGCCCCTTAGCGAATGCCCGATCGTGAAATCGCGCAGCCGGACGAACGCCAGCGTTACTCGTCGCGGCTGATGCCGAAATGATTGTAGGCATGCTGCGTGGCCAGACGGCCGCGCGGCGTGCGCTGAATGAATCCTTGTTGAATCAGGAAGGGTTCAATCACATCTTCAATGGTTTCCCGTTCTTCACCAATCGCCGCCGCCAGGTTATCCAACCCCACCGGACCACCCGAGAACTTGTCGATGATCGCCAGCAACAGCTTGCGGTCCATGTAATCGAAACCCTGATTATCGACGTTGAGCATATCGAGTGCGCTGGCAGAGACTTCACCACTCATCACACCGTTGGCGCGAACTTCGGCGTAATCGCGTACGCGACGCAATAAACGGTTGGCGATACGAGGTGTACCACGGGCACGGCGCGCCACTTCTAACGCGCCCTCTTCACTCAATGCCAATCCTAAGCACGCTGCACTGCGGCTGACGATGTGTTGCAGATCCGGTACGTTGTAAAATTCAAGGCGTTGCACAATACCAAAACGATCGCGCAGCGGCGAGGTCAGCGAGCCCGCGCGCGTGGTGGCGCCAATCAGGGTAAAGGGGGGCAAATCAAGTTTGATTGAGCGCGCCGCTGGGCCTTCGCCAATCATAATATCCAGCTGATAGTCTTCCATCGCCGGATAGAGTACCTCTTCCACCACCGGTGATAAGCGGTGGATCTCATCGATAAACAGCACGTCATGAGGTTCGAGGTTGGTCAGCATCGCAGCCAGATCGCCTGCCTTCTCCAGCACCGGACCAGAAGTGGTACGTAAATTCACGCCCATCTCATTCGCCACAATGTTAGCCAGCGTGGTTTTACCTAATCCCGGCGGGCCGAAAATCAGCAGATGGTCCAGCGCATCGCCACGCAGTTGCGCTGCTTTGATGAAAATCTCCATCTGCTCGCGCACCTGCGGTTGCCCCACGTATTCCGCCAGGAGCTTAGGACGAATGGCACGGTCGAGGCTCTCTTCTTCATTTATAGAGACGCCCGAGACCAGGCGATCGGCTTCAATCATGCATTACCTCAAATAGCTGCGCGCAGAGCTTCACGGATCAGCGTTTCGCAATCCGCATCAGGTTTGCCGACTTTACTGATCATGCGGCTGGCTTCTTGCGGTTTATAACCCAGCGCCACCAGTGCAGCAACCGCTTCAGCTTCAGCGTCATTCGCGGCTGGCGCTTCAGACGGCGTGGTCAATGTGAAGGTCGAGTCACTGCCAAACAGATCGCCGTGCATGCCTTTAAAGCGGTCTTTCATCTCCACCACCAGACGCTCGGCGGTTTTCTTGCCGACGCCAGGCAACTTGATCAATGACGCGATCTCTTCACGCTCAACGGCGGTCACAAACTGTTGTGCTGACATGCCAGAAAGGATTGCCAGTGCCAGCTTTGGCCCCACGCCATTCACTTTCACCAGCTCACGGAACAGCGCACGCTCTTGTTTGTTGTTGAAGCCGAACAGCAGCTGCGCATCTTCACGCACCACAAACTGGGTGAAGATAATCGCTTCCTGATTGATCTCCGGCAGCTCGTAGAAGCAGGTCATTGGCATGTGCACTTCATAACCCACACCGTGCGCCTCAATCAACACCAGCGGCGGCTGTTTTTCCAGAATATTGCCTCGTAAGCGACCAATCACCTGAGCAGTTCCTTATGTAATCCTAAAAATACCTGATTGATTTCCGCTGACGTTAAAGCGGCAAGCGAGCGCATGACGATGAACGCACTGAGGTCAGTGATTCAGGTGAACAAGGGTAGCTCGCGCATCAGCCAGTGGAAATATGACGGGTATTTATATCATAAAAAAGGCTGGATCAATATCCAGCCTTCAATGTTTGGGTTTTCGTCAGCCGGACCGCAATCGCCCACGCGTCATCACCAGCTTAGCGTCACTCAATCGCGTGGTGTTTTGGCTCAGGTGACAATGGGTGATGGCAATCGCCAGCGCATCAGCGGCATCAGCTTGTGGGTTAGCGGGCAGTTTCAGCAAGGTGCGTACCATGTGCTGAACCTGACTTTTTTCTGCCCCACCGGTGCCGGTTACCGTTTGTTTGACCTGACGTGCTGCATATTCGAACACCGGCAAATCGAGATTCACCGCCGCCACAATCGCTGCGCCACGCGCCTGGCCCAGCTTAAGCGCTGAGTCCGCATTCTTCGCCATAAATACCTGCTCGATAGCAAAATAGTCTGGCGAGAATTGGGTGATGATTTCTGTCACCCCGGCGTAAATCAATTTGAGGCGAGAGGGTAGATCGGTGACATTGGTGCGGATGCAGCCGCTGCCCAGATAGCTGAGCTGGCGGCCAACCTGACGAATCACACCGTAACCGGTGACGCGCGAGCCGGGGTCAATCCCGAGAATGATCGCCACTACGCGCCTCCGGCTGTTAGGTTAATGGAAAACGCCATTACAGCGTTTCCGCGACCTCATCAGAAATTTCACCGTTGTGATAAACTTCCTGCACATCGTCGCAGTCTTCCAGCATGTCGATCAGACGCAGCAGTTTCGGTGCGGTTTCCGCATCCATTTCCGCTTTGGTGGAAGGGATCATTGAGACTTCAGCGGTATCCGCCTTCAGGCCACCGGCTTCCAGCGCATCACGCACCGCACCCAGCTCTTCCCACGCGGTAAACACATCAATCGCACCGTCGTCGTAGCTCACCACGTCTTCCGCACCGGCTTCCAGCGCCGCTTCCATGACCGCATCTTCATCCTGGCCTGGCGCAAAGGAGATCACACCCTTTTTGCTGAACAGGTAAGAAACGGAACCGTCGGTGCCGAGGTTGCCACCGGTTTTGGTGAAGGCGTGACGCACTTCGCCCACGGTACGGTTACGGTTGTCACTCAGACACTCGATCATCACCGCTGAGCCGCCTGGACCGTAACCTTCATAGATGATGGTTTCCATGTTGGAATCATCTTCGCCGCCCACGCCGCGTGCAATCGCACGGTTCATGGTGTCACGGGTCATGTTGTTGGACAGGGCTTTGTCCATTGCTGCGCGCAGACGCGGGTTCGAGCCGGCATCGCCGCCGCCCAGTTTCGCTGCGGTCACCAGCTCACGGATGATCTTGGTGAAGATTTTACCGCGCTTAGCGTCCTGCGCCGCCTTGCGGTGCTTGGTATTTGCCCACTTACTATGTCCAGCCATCTTTACTATTTCTCCGATCTTTAACAGGGTGCAGGCTATCTCACTTGCAATCTTGTCCCCCGGCAGTGCTCGCAATCCTCACGTACAAAAGTACGCTCCGGTTGCTGCGCGCTGGCGGTGAACAACCTTGCTGCGCCGATAACGCCTGACTGTTCAATATTGGGCGGCGTAGAACTGACAATCTGTGCCGATTACGCCATCTGTTCAATTTTAGCGGTGCGAGATAAATGTCTGGCACCGGATTTAAACACGAAGGAAATGCGCTTCGTCGAATTCGTGGAATCTACCTTAATCGTCGCCGGAAAAACGCGCGGCGGCGGGCATTCAGGTAAATTCTTCGATTGCCTGGCGATTACTCCAGGACTTGGTCAGGGCTGCGGCTGCGGCAGGATCGAGCCAGCGCGCGGCGAGATGCTCCGTAAGTAGGAGATCGCGCTCTTGCGGAAGTGCCAGCCGGAACCAGTGTTCACGGTTGTGCGTGGTACCGGGTGCGTAACGATGGCGATAGTGCGGGAAGATTTCAAACTCAATGTGTTTGTGGCAATCGTCCAGCACCAGCTGTTCGCCCGCAACGTCGATACCCAGCTCTTCTGACACTTCGCGCTGTGCCGCCTGACGCGGGCTCTCACCCGCTTCGAGGCTGCCCGTTACGGATTGCCAGAAATTTTCATCATCCCGTCGCTGCAGCATTAACACCCGGCCAGTATCTCGCGCAAAAATCACCACCAGCACTGAAACCGGATGTTTATAGCCCATTACTTGTTCTCTGACTTTTCTTTCTTCGGAGCCACCAGAATGCCGAGATCCAATAACGCTGCCGGGTTGGCTTCGCTTGGCGCTTCGGTCATCAGGCACGCCGCTGCAGTGGTTTTCGGGAACGCGATAACATCACGGATGTTGTCGGTGCCGGTCAGCAGCATGGTCAGACGGTCCAGCCCAAAGGCCAAGCCCGCGTGCGGTGGTGTGCCGTATTTCAGGGCATCCAACAGGAAGCCAAACTTCTCGCGCTGCTCTTCTTCGGTAATACCGAGAATGCTGAATACGGTCTGCTGCATGTTGCCGTTGTGGATACGCACGGAACCGCCACCCACTTCGTAGCCATTGATCACCATATCGTAAGCGTTCGCCACGGCCTGCGTCGGGTCGACCGCCAGCTGTTCAGCCGTCAGCTCTTTAGGCGAGGTGAACGGGTGGTGCATCGCAGCCAGACCGCCCTCTTCATCCGCTTCAAACATTGGGAAGTCGATGACCCACAGCGGTGCCCACATGCTTTCGTCAGTAATCTTCAGATCACGGCCCACTTTCAGACGCAGTGCACCCAGCGCATCAGTGACGATTTTGGCACGGTCAGCACCGAAGAAGATCAGATCGCCATCTTGCGCAGTGGTGCGGTTCAGAATCGCTTCAACGATTTCAGGCGTCAGGAACTTCGCCACCGGGCTCTGTACACCCTCGAAGCCTTTTGCACGCTCGTTGATCTTCATCCACGCCAAACCTTTGGCGCCATAGATCTCAACAAATTTGGTGTACTCATCAATCTGCTTACGCGTCAGCGCTGCACCACCCGGCACACGCAGCGCGGCAACACGACCTTTCGGATCGTTAGCCGGGCCAGCGAACACCTGGAATTCCACGCTTTTCAGCAGGTCAGCCACGTCCACCAGCTCCATTGGGTTGCGCAGATCGGGTTTGTCAGAACCGTAACGGTTCATAGCTTCAGCAAAAGTCATTTGCGGGAAGTCACCGAGATCCACGCCTTTCACGTCGATCCACAATTCACGAATCAGACGCTCCATCTTTTCACGCACCTGCTCGGCGGTCATGAAAGAGGTTTCCACGTCGATTTGGGTGAATTCTGGCTGACGGTCTGCACGCAAGTCTTCATCACGGAAGCATTTAACGATCTGATAATAGCGATCGAAACCGGACATCATCAGCAGCTGTTTGAACAGCTGTGGGGACTGCGGCAGCGCGTAGAATTTGCCTTTATGTACACGGCTTGGCACCAGGTAGTCACGCGCACCTTCTGGCGTGGCTTTGGTCAGCATCGGGGTTTCGATATCGAGGAAGCCCTCGTTATCCATAAAGCGACGCACGAAGCTGGTGATTTTCGCACGGGTTTTCAGACGCTGGGCCATTTCCGGACGACGCAGGTCCAGATAGCGATAGGTCAGACGCGCTTCTTCGCTGTTGACCTGGTTAGAGTCTAGCGGCAGAGGTTCAGCGCGGTTGATGATGTTCAGTGCATGGGCAAACACTTCGACATCGCCGGTGGCCATATCGCTGTTGCGGTTTTTCTCTTCACGCGCACGCACGGTGCCGGTGATCTGGATGCAGAATTCGTTACGCAGTTCAGAGGCCAGCTGGAAAGCGTCCTGATGATCGGCGTCGAAGAATACCTGAGCGATACCTTCACGGTCGCGCATATCGATAAAAATCAGGCTGCCCAGATCGCGACGGCGGTTAACCCAACCGCAGAGAGTGACTTGCTGACCCACGTGAGACAGATTGAGCTGTCCGCAATATTCTGTACGCATAACGTATCCTTTTAACTTCGCCGCTGCTGCCAGACAGCATCAGGCCGCGTAACCTTCTGAGATGCTGTCGCAAAAAAGGCGGCTATTATAATGGAAAAACCCAGGCAGGATAAGTAGAGCCAGATCAAAGCGGGCAAAACATTGCGGTTTATCGCGCGGATTTTCCTGCCGACACCAAAACAGGGTACATTACCCGGCCTATTCCCGCCCGTAAAAGGATCAGGAGCCGCGTTTGACACTTCGCATCGGATTACCGCAATGGCAGCATGCCCGCTGGAAGCATTATGGGCTGGAAACCCTGGCGGATTACGCCCAGCTGTTTGACTGCGTGGAAGGCAACACCACACTGTATGCGCTGCCCTCGCCGGAAACGGTAATACGCTGGCGCGATATGACGCACGATGACTTTCGCTTCTGCTTCAAATTCCCCAACAGCATCAGTCATAAAGCCGCGCTACGAAACTGCGATGAATTACTGAACGAATTCTTCCGCTTGCTCGATCCGTTAGGCCAGCGCATCGGGCAGTATTGGCTGCAACTGCCTGCGACCTTTTCACCCGCGCAACTGAAAGACTTGTGGCTGTTCCTCGATAGCCTGCCGCGCGGGTTTAGTTATGGCGTTGAAGTGCGCCACGAGCAGTTTTTTGCCAAAGGCGAGGCTGAGCGCGCGTTCAACCGTGGCCTGCTGGAACGCGGCGTGAATCGCGTGATCCTCGATAGCCGTCCGGTGCACGCCTCGACTTCGCAAAGCGCCGCCGCCGTGGACGCCCGGGCGAAAAAACCGCGCGTGCCACCGCATGCTGTGCGCAGTGGTTCGCAACCAATGGTGCGCTTTATCGGTAGCGATAGCGTGGATGAGAGCGTGCCGCTGTTCCTGCCTTGGCAACATAAACTGGCGGAGTGGCAGACGGACAGCGATCCGATGCTGTTTATCCATACGCCGGATATGGGCGAAGTGTTTCCCTTACTGCAGGCGCTGTGGCCTCAACTGTTGCAGCTTGAGCCTTCGCTGCGCAATCTGCCCGACTGGCCGCAACAAAGCAGCTTGTTCTAAACTCAAAGCGGGTGCAGCCTGCGGGACTTTCTGACAGAATAGCGCCCTTTCCGATTCATCTCTCCGGACTTTCCATTATGTCTGACCGCGATACGCTATTCTCTGCGCCCATCGATAAGCTGGGTGACTGGACCTTTGACGAGCGCGTGGCTGAAGTCTTTCCCGATATGATTCAGCGCTCGGTGCCGGGTTATTCCAACATCATTTCGATGATTGGCATGCTGGCAGAACGCTTTGTGAAGCCTGATAGCCAGGTTTACGATCTCGGCTGCTCGCTGGGTGCCGCCACGCTCTCTGTGCGCCGCAATATTCATGTGCCCGGCTGCCAGATTATTGCCGTGGATAACTCTCCGGCGATGGTGGAGCGTTGCCGCCGTCACATTGATGCCTTCCGCGCGGACACGCCGGTGCAGGTGATTGAAGCGGATATTCAGGATATCCATATTGAGAATGCTTCAATGGTGGTGCTGAACTTTACTCTGCAATTTCTTGAGCCGCCTGCGCGCCTGGAACTGCTGAAAAAGATCGCTAAAGGCCTCAACCCTGGCGGTGCGCTGGTGCTGTCTGAGAAATTCAGCTTTGAAGATGGCGAAGTGGGCGAACTGCTGTTCAACATGCATCACGACTTCAAGCGTGCTAACGGTTATAGCGAACTGGAAATCAGCCAGAAACGCAGCATGCTGGAAAACGTCATGCTCACCGACAGTGTAGAAGCGCATAAAGCGCGTCTGAAAGACGCCGGTTTTGCCCACGCTGAGTTGTGGTTCCAGTGCTTTAACTTTGGTTCTTTGGTAGCATTGAAATGATTGATTTTGGCCGTTTTTATCAGCAAATCGCCACCGGCCCATTGGCGAGCTGGCTGGAAGTTTTACCCGCACAAGTCGCAGCCTGGCAGCGCGAGAATCTGCACGGTAAATTCCGCGACTGGGAAAAGTCAGTGGATTACCTGCCGCTGCTGAACCCGCAAACGCTGGATCTGGTCAACAGCGTCACGGCCACGGCTGACGATCTCACTGATCGCCAACGTCTTGGTATTGAAAACCTGTTGCGCAACCTGATGCCCTGGCGCAAAGGTCCTTATTCCCTTTACGGCACCGAGATTGATACCGAATGGCGCTCGGACTGGAAATGGGATCGCGTACTGCCGCATATCTCGCCGTTAACCCATCGCACGGTGCTGGATGTCGGCTGCGGTAGCGGTTATCACATGTGGCGCATGATTGGCGCGGGCGCGAAGCTGGTGGTCGGCATCGATCCGATGCAACTGTTCCTGTGTCAGTTCGAAGCGGTGCGTAAGCTGCTGGGGGACGATCGTCGCGCCCATCTGCTGCCACTTGGCATCGAACAACTGCCCGCCTTGCAGGCTTTCGACACAGTGTTTTCCATGGGTGTGCTGTATCATCGCCGCTCGCCGCTCGATCATTTATTGCAGTTGAAAAACCAGCTGGTCAGCGAGGGAGAGCTGGTGCTGGAAACGCTGGTCGTTGAGGGCGATGAAAACACCGTTCTGGTGCCGGGTGAACGCTATGCGCAGATGCGCAACGTTTACTTTATTCCGTCTGCTGCAGCGCTGAAAGGCTGGCTGGAGAAGTGTGGTTTTGTCGATGTGCGCATCGCGGATTACGCGGTGACGTCAGTGGAAGAGCAACGTCGCACCAGCTGGATGACCAGCGAATCGCTGGCCGAGTTCCTTGATCCTAACGACAGCAGCAAAACCATTGAAGGTTATCCAGCACCGCTACGCGCGGTACTGGTGGCACGCAAGCCGTAATGCTTAACGCCGCGACAGCGCCAGCTTCGCGGCGAAACCGATAAACACACAGCCCGTCAAACGATCCATCACTTTCAGCACTGTTGGACGACGCAGATGCGCCGCAAAATACTGACTGCCGCCAATCAATATCGCATTCCATACCAGGCCAATCATCATATGCGTTAACGCCATCAGGGTGCACCATAGCGCCACTGACGCACCGGCCGGAATAAACTGTGGCAGGAAAGTGACATAAAACACACCGACTTTCGGATTTAACAGATTGCCGAATAATCCTCGCGAGAAGCAGGCGAAATAGCTTTGCTCTTTGCCCTGCACACTCTGACTCTCTTCCGCCTGGGTGCGGGGATTCAGCAGCAGTTTAATGCCGAGATAGAGCAGATAGGCGGCGCCGACCCACTTCAACAGGTTATACGCCATTTCGGAAGCCAGCAGCAGCGCGCCGAGACCCAGTCCCACCGCAACGCCCCACACCAGACAGCCCATGGTGACGCCCAATGCGGTGGCTGATGCCCGTTTCCAGCCTTGCGCGGCTGCGGAACGCAGCACCAGCGCGGTATCAAAGCCTGGCGTTAACGTCAGAATAGTAATGGCAAAAAGAAATGAAAATATCAGTGTCATGGCGAGCTCCCTGTCAGTTGGCCGCTATCTTAACCTTGCCGCAACATCTTGACGATAGTTACCTTCCGTCAGCAATTGATAATAATTCTCAACTTGCCAGTAATGGTTAAATCTCCGTCATTTATCTGTGTCACTTTATCGGCAACGGCTTTTCTCACATCAAGGAGTTGTCGCTATGAGTAAATTCATTTTTTCTTCTCCGCGTAAGTATGTTCAGGGTGCAGGTGTGCTGGATGAATTGGGGACCTATGTGGCCGAGCTGGGCCAGCATGCATTTTTGGTCGCCGATGACATCGTCTGGAAACTGATTGGTGAACGCACACAGAAAACGTTAAAAGCGGCAGGCATTGAGTTCAGCTGGCAGCAGTTTAACGGTGAAGCCTCCAGCAACGAGATCAATCGTTTAACGCAGCTGGCGAAATCACAAGGCAGCAATGTGGTGGTGGGCCTTGGCGGCGGTAAAACGCTGGATACCGTAAAAGCGATTGCGGATGAGCTTAAGCAGCCGGTCGCCATAGTACCGACCGTGGCCTCGACGGATGCGCCCTGCAGCGCGCTATCCGTGATTTATTCAGACAGCGGCGTATTTGAGAGCTATCGCTTCTACAGCAAAAACCCGGATCTGGTGCTAGTGGATACCGCGGTTTGTGCCGGTGCGCCAGCCCGCTTGTTCGCCTCCGGCATTGCTGATGGTCTGGCCACCTGGGTGGAGGCTCAGGCCGTGCTGCGCTCGCACGCCAAATCGATGGTCAACGGCGATCCGACCATTGCAGGCACCGCCATTGCGCGTGCTTGTGAAGAGACGCTCCTGACATGGGGCTACAGTGCTTACACCGCGGTGAGTGAGAAGCGCGTGACGCCTGCCGTCGAAGCCGTGGTGGAAGCCAATACCCTGCTTTCAGGACTCGGATTCGAGAATGCCGGATTGGCGGGTGCGCACGCCATTCATAATGGCTTTACCGCGATTGATGGCGATATCCATCATCTGACGCACGGCGAGAAAGTCGCTTACGGCACGCTGACGCAAATGGTGCTGGAGCAGCGTCCGGATGAGGAGATTGCGCGCTATATCCGCTTCTACCGTTCCATCAAGATGCCGACCACGTTGAAAGAGCTGCATCTGGAGAATGAATCCTGGGAGAATCTGCTGCGCGTCGGGGCGCTGGCGAACAGCGAGGGGGATACATTGAAGAACCTCAACCCGAACTTGTCGCCAGAGGATATTGCCAACGCGATTGTCGCAGTGGATGCCTTCAGTAAAACCGTGCAGTAAAAGAGGTTGGGCGCACCACGGTGCGCCCGGACCAACCGCGTTTACTCCCCGTCATCCGCTACGGCTGGCGGGCGATCCCAGTACTGATATTTGTACGCAGAACTCAGGTGGCGCTCGATGGTGCCTTTAGCAAACACCTCGGTTTCATGCAGATAACTTAGCGTACAGTTGCCCACCTCATCCCATAACTGACACTCGTCAACTGAACTTAAGGTACTGACAGGCGTGGTAGCGAAGCCATTAAGCCGCAGCTCTCGCCACTGCTTATCATAACTGTAGGTGTCTTTACCGCGTGCACTGGACGATGAGGTGACCAGCCCTTGTGGATTCCAGCGCCAGGTGCTCTCTCCGTTGGTCATCACATCACTGCCGCGCGCGACGCTTTTCTCCAGACGAAAATGTTTGTCGTAGCGGTAAGTGGTATCGGTGAAGCCATCCTTGCCCATGCTGGTAAATTTGTCGGAAGAACTGATGATGTTGCCATGTTGACCCATTTGCCAGCTGATGGTGCCCTGACGGTTATCCACCACTTCCTCTTTGCCCGCTTTTACCACTTTGACCAGGTAGGCATACTCCGCCACCCAACCTCGCTGCACGCGGGCGATGTGCTGTTCCATGGTCAGCACCACGTTGCCTTCGTTCTTGTCATACGTAATGTCGGCAACCATCAAATCCCCGCACTGATCGAACTGCCCCAGCACGCGTTTTTGCGAATCGACATCTTTACCAAACTCACCGGCTACGACCTGACGTACCGCGCCTTTGGCATCGCCACCCAGCATGATCCAGTTGTTGCTGCTGGTAATATTTTTGCTCAGAGGCGGACAGGCAGTGCTCACCGCCAGCGCTGAACCAGACAAGGGAAACAACAGCACTAAAACAGCACAAGAGTAGGATTTCATGAATGTTATCCGCGCTAAGCCATAAAGTAATCAAAGCATCTTTTTTAACAATGCGCTATCAACGGCTGTACAGCAGACAAAAAGAACCCCAGCAAAACTCACTGGGGTTTGGTACTTGCAAACATCACGTCAGAGTTTTGGCGTGCTGCGCGGCAAAAGGGGTGCGAACTCAGGCGACACGAACTGCGGTCATTTCCAGCATGCTTTTCATCGCTTCGACCACATCGCCGTCGACACAAGTTCGGCTGAATTCGTCGACTTCTGCTTCGGAGCACATGGAGACACCGGCTTTACGGTAGCGCATCGGCGAAGCAACCAGTCGGCTGGCGGAGCTGTGAACTTCCTGCAGACCACTATCGATAAATTTCTGCAAATTGCTCAAACGAACACCTGCACCGGCCATGATAATTGGACCCGTGCTCAGTTCATTTAGTTCCCGCAACAATGCAATTCCAGTTTCCGCGCTCTGCTGCTGGCCGGAAGTCAAAATACGCGCAACGCCTAAATCCGTCAGTACGTCCAGCGAACGTTTGGGGCTGTGGCACAAATCAAAAGCGCGGTGGAAGGTCACAGCCATGCCATCACTGAGCGCCATGATCTGCCGCATGCGCACAATATCAACATGGGCATCTTCATCCAGCATGCCGATCACCACGCCAGGGAAACCGAGTTCACGCATCAGTGCAACATCGGATTTCATCACCTCAAATTCCTGTGCGGTGTAACAAAAATCGCCGCCACGCGGGCGAACAATCGGGTGAACCGGTATGGACAGTTCACGTTGTGCGGCTTCCAGCACGCCAGCTGACGGCGTCAGCCCGCCTTCGCGTGGGGCACTGCACAGTTCCACGCGATCGGCACCGGACTGCTGTGCAGTCATTGCACAGTCGATGCCGTAGCAACAAATTTCCAGTTTCGTCATAGCTTGCTCCTTTTCATGACTTCTGGCTCGAGAGGATGGCTTAAGTTAGTCTGCTTAATTGGACAGTTTACGTGGAAACCTCACTATGGCATTCGATTTTGATCAATGGATAGACCGTCGTCACAGCGATAGTTTGAAGTGGCACAAATATGGCGATCGTGATGTGCTGCCTTTATGGGTTGCAGACACTGATTTTCGCTCGCCGCCCTGCATTATTGAGGCCATTAAAAAACGCGCCGATCACGGTGTTTTTGGCTATGGCGGCACACCCACAGGATTGATTGATATCACTGTTTCCCGCCTGGCGCAGCGCTACAACTGGCATATTCAGCCGGAATGGATCGTTATGCTGCCTGGCGTCGTCAGTGGTCTTAACCTTTCGGTCCGCGCGTTTACCGAGGCTGGGCAACGCACAGTCGCGCCAACGCCGATTTATCCACCGTTCCGCGCGGCCTCAAAACTCGCCGAGCGTGAACAGATCAACTTGCCGCTGCATTTACAGCATGGCCGCTGGGTCGTCGATCTCGATACGGCTGCGATGCAGGGCAATGAACGCCTGCTGATGCTGTGCAACCCGCAAAACCCCGGCGGCACCGTGTATCGTCGCGAGGAACTGGAGGCGCAACTGGCGTTTGCTCAGCAACACGATTTAATCGTTTGTTCTGATGAAATTCACTGTGATTTGATTTTGTCGCCCGATTGCCGCCATATTCCTTTTGCAGCATTGAGTGATGATGCCGCACAGCGCAGCATTACGCTGATATCGCCCTCGAAAACCTTCAACATCGCTGGTCTCGGTGCATCGATGGCGATTATCCCCAACCCTGAATTACGCAAACGGTTTAAACAGGTACGCGAAGGTATTGTGCCAGGAGTCGATATTCTCGCACTGGTGGCAGCTGAAGCAGCCTGGCGTGAAGGTGATGCATGGCTGGAGGCGCAAATCCAATACCTGCGGGCGAATCGCGACTGGCTGGTGGCGCAGGTGAATGCACTCCCCGAACTGCAGATGAATTCGCCCGAAGCGACCTATCTTGGCTGGATTGATGCCAGCCAGCTGGATGTGGCCAGCCCCGCGCTCTATTTTGAAAAACACGGCCTCGGTTTTTCACCCGGCCGCGATTTTGGTGATGACAACTTCGTGCGCTTTAACTTCGGCTGTACGCGCGTCTTACTGGAACAGGCGGTGAGCCGATTGCATAGCGCAGTCATGGCACGGCGTTAGCCTTGTTCGCTGGCGACAATTTCTTCCAGTCGCCAGGGATGAAACTTGATGGTGGTTTGCCCGTCCGTCACCGCCAGTGTCGGGTTGGGCAAACGCTCATGCTCACCTTTTGGCGCGCTGGTTTTGAACGAAATGCCGGGTTGCGTCAGTGCATGATCGGAGAGCAATGCCATCGCGCGCACACCCAATGTTTCGGGCTCACCGCGCAACACGATTTCCACATGTTCCCAGCCTTCATGGCGATACAATTTCTCACCCGGCCAGGGTAACTCAATCACATCGACCTGCCATCCAGCGATCGTTAACGGCTGATGCAATTTGAACAAGCAGATCGGGCGTCCGTTGATCATTGCTTCGGAAAACTGACTGCCCATCTTCTGCAATCCCGCCTTCCAGCGCTCCGCCGTGGCGAACTGATGGCAGCGCACCGCCAGGTGATCGGCCTCATGTTCTGATAACCGCAGCCCTAATCTTTCAGCAAATTGCTGCAAGGAGTGCTCAAATCGAGCCAGGTCTTGTTCTAAATCACTCAGTTCCGCAGGAAAATTCATTTCAACACTCCAGACACATCAATATCAGTTCAATTATTTTAATCAATTTAAAAACAGCAGCGCTTCAGAATCCGCTTGACAAAGTCGTCGGATTCCTCCGATTTCATCATGAAAAAGACCTGAAACCGCATAAATAGGCCCTCTCTTTAGGATTATTCGCCTAAATAGGTCCAGCGGTTACTTTATGAAAACACCTTAAATCACTGTTAATATTAACGATAATTAATACAATGAGATAAGTCTTATTTCAGTTGCAAACAATTGCAGCTTGATACCCTTTCTTATAAATTTGTGTTTCACAACTACAAGGAATGGCTCTATGTCTATGCTCATTGTTGTCGCGGTCCTGATTGCATTGATGGGATTTGCAATTTCCCGCCACTGGAAGGTGCGTGAAGACAAAAGCGTTAAAAATCCTCGTCGTCACCCGCGTCGCCGTTAATCGGCGCGCGGGTTGCTGTTACCCGCCATTGCGCATGCTAAAAGCTGACGCACTTTAACATTTCACGTATACTTCCCCTCTTATTTTTCCGTCCCGCCGCGCTGTTGCGGGATGAAGGCATCGGCTCGCCGCCACTGGCGGGCCTTTTCAGCATATGAAGGTAACGCGGTGAATATTCAGGCTCTTCTATCCGATAAAGTCGGTCAGGCAATGGTAGCGGCGGGTGCGCCAGCAGATTGTGAACCTCAGGTTCGTCAGTCGGCTAAAGTGCAGTTCGGCGATTATCAGGCGAACGGTATCATGGCTGTGGCGAAAAAGCTCGGTCAGGCTCCGCGCCAGCTGGCTGAACAGGTGATTCAGCATCTGGATCTCGCCGGCATCGCCAGCAAAGTCGAAATCGCCGGCCCCGGCTTCATTAATATCTTCCTCGATCGCAACTGGTTGGCTACCCAGGCCGCGCAGGCTCTGCAATTGCCGCGCCTTGGCGTCAGCAGCCTCAAGCCACAAACCGTTGTCATTGACTACTCGGCACCCAACGTCGCCAAGCAGATGCACGTCGGTCACGTCCGTTCCACCATCATCGGTGACGCTGCGGTACGTACGCTGGAATTTCTCGGCCACAACGTGATCCGCGCCAACCACGTCGGCGATTGGGGTACTCAGTTCGGTATGCTGATTGCCTATCTGGAAAAGCAACAGAATGAGCACCACGAAGATATCGCGCTGGCGGATCTGGAAGAGTTCTACCGGGAAGCCAAGGTCACCTATGATGCGGACGAAGCCTTCGCCGAACGCGCCCGTGGTTATGTGGTGAAACTGCAAGGCGGCGACGAATATTGCCGTGCTATGTGGAAAAAACTGGTGGATATCACCATGAGCCAGAATCAGGAAGTCTATGACCGCCTGAACGTGACGCTGACGCGTAAAGATGTGATGGGGGAAAGCCTGTACAACGATATGTTGCCTGGCATCGTCAGCGATTTGCGTGAAAAAGGGCTGGCCGTAACCAGCGAAGGCGCAACCGTGGTGTTCCTTGATGAGTTCAAAAACAAGGAAGGCGAAGCGATGGGCGTGATCATCCAGAAAAAGGATGGCGGCTACCTCTACACCACCACCGATATCGCCTGCGCCAAATACCGCTATGAGACGTTGCATGCCGACCGCGTGCTTTACTACATCGATTCACGCCAGCATCAACATCTGCAACAGGCGTGGACCATTGTGCGTAAAGCCGGATACGTGCCCGAGTCTGTGCCGTTGGAGCACCATGCGTTTGGCATGATGCTGGGCAAAGATGGCCGTCCATTTAAAACCCGCAGCGGTGGCACCATTAAGCTGGCCGATCTGCTGGATGAAGCCGTTGAACGTGCGCATGCGCTGGTCAGTGAGAAAAACCCGGAAATGTCAGCGCAGGAGCTGAAAGATCTGGCGGAAGTGGTGGGTATCGGCGCGGTGAAATATGCCGATCTGTCAAAAAGCCGCACCACCGATTACATCTTCGACTGGGATAACATGCTGGCGTTTGAGGGCAACACTGCACCATACATGCAATATGCCTACACGCGCGTGCTTTCTGTGTTCCGTAAAGCCGGCATTGAAGCTGACAGCCTGAGCGGCGACATCGTGCTGAACGAAGAGCGTGAAGCGCAACTGGCAACTCGCCTGTTGCAGTTTGAAGAAGTGATCACCCAGGTTGCGCGTGATGGCACGCCGCATGTGATGTGTGCTTACCTGTACGATCTGGCAGGCCTGTTCTCTGGCTTCTACGAGCACTGTCCAATCCTCTCCGCCGAGGATGAGCAGGTGCGTAACAGCCGTCTGCAACTGGCTGCATTGACCGCTAAAACGCTGAAACAAGGTCTGGATACGCTGGGTATCAAAACCGTCGAGCGTATGTAACAACAAAAAACCCGCCTCGGCGGGTTTTTTTATTGGCTATTGGTAATTCACCGTCACTTCACTGCTCACCACTCGCAATCCCGGCGGTAACGCGCCCTTCCCCTGAAAACCGAACGCCAGATGCAGCGTCTCGTCAGCCGGAATATTCGCCAGGCTATGCGTTGAACCACTGCCGCCCTCAATCTCTACGCAACGCTGAGTCGCACACAAACGCACGATCAGCCCCGAGGGGGCTGGACGGCTCAACTGGTAACGCCAGTTCACCACCGTAATAGTGCCCACTGCGGGCGAAGGTGCTTTTAAAGCTGGCGTCGTGTGCCAGTTCCCGCGCACGCCGAGGCTCGGACCACTGGCACTGTCATGCCAGGATCCTGCTGCATCCACATAGAGCGGTAGCGCCATCATCGGCAACATCATTAGAGTCCAACACCAACGGCGCATCGGTTATTTGCCCCCAATGGTGGCGGTCATACGGATCTGGCGATTGTCGGTCAGCTCCATATTTGACAGCACCACCAACTGTGGCAGATTGCGGCGCAGGAAGCGCGCCAGCAAGGCACGCAGCGGATGGTTCACCAGCAGCACCGGTGGTGCACCCGTCATCTCTTGCTGTTGCAATGCACCCTGCGTCTGCACTAACAGACGATCGGCCAGACCGGGCTCCAGCCCGCCGCCGCCCTGCAAGGCCTGCAGTAGCAGGCGTTCTAAGGTGGCATCCAGTCCAATCACCTGTACTTCGCCGTTACCCGGGAACCACTGCTGAGTAATCGCACGGCCCAGCGCCACACGCACCACGCTGGTCAGCTCTTGCGGATCGGTCTGGACCGGCGCATGTTCCGCCAGGGTTTCGATGATGGTGCGCATATCGCGGATCGAAACACGCTCAATCAACAGGTTCTGCAGCACTTTGTGCAGGGTGGTCAGGGTGATAACGCCCGGCACCAGATCTTCCGTCAGCTTCGGCATCTCCTGGGTCACGCGATCCAGCAGCTGTTGCGCTTCCTGACGACCAAACAGTTCACTGGCGTATTGACCAATCAGGTGGTTCAGATGCGTTGCCACCACAGTACTGGCTTCTACCACGGTAAAGCCCTGAATCTGCGCCTGCTCTTTCAGCGCACTATCGATCCAGATTGCCGCTAAACCGAAGGCAGGATCGACGGTCGGTTCACCCGGCAAAGAACCGGCTGCAGTACCAGGGTTGATCGCCATCCAGCGCCCAGGATAGGCATCACCGCTGCCAATTTCCACGCCTTTCATCAGGATGCGGTAACGCGCAGGCGGCAACTCCATGTTGTCACGGATGTGCACCACCGGCGGCAGGAAGCCCACCTCCTGTGCGACTTTTTTACGGATACTGCGGATGCGGCCCAGCAGCTCACCGTTTTGCAAATGATCAACCATGGGAATCAGGCGATAACCCACTTCGAGACCCAGCGAATCTTCCAGCTGCACGTCTTTCCAGGAAGCTTCCACCGTGGCGGGTGTCTCCTGCGTTTTGACCAGACTAGAAGGTTCCGAGGTAGTCTTCGGTTTCATCTCTCGACCGCGCAGCCACCAGGCCAGACCAAGCAACGCGGCGGTAAACAGCAGGAAGACAAAGTTGGGCATACCCGGCACCAGGCCGAGCAGACCGATAACACCACCACTCAGCATCAACACACGCGGATTGCTAAACAGCTGGGAGACCATCTGATCGCCCACATCCTGATCGGTGCTGACGCGCGTCACGATAACACCCGCAGCGGTAGAGATGACCAGCGCCGGGATCTGTGCCACCAATCCATCACCGATGGTCAGCAGTGTATAGGTTTCACCTGCGTGCCCCAGATCCATGCCGTGCTGCACCACGCCCACCAGCAGACCGCCGATGACGTTAATCACCATAATCAAAATACCGGCGATGGCGTCACCACGTACGAACTTACTCGCACCGTCCATTGAACCGTAGAAATCGGCTTCCTGGGTCACTTCGCTACGACGACGTTTGGCTTCCTCTTCCCCGATTAAACCGGCGTTAAGGTCAGCATCGATAGCCATCTGCTTGCCGGGCATCCCATCCAGCACAAAACGCGCGCCCACTTCGGCGATACGTCCGGCACCTTTGGTGATAACCATGAAGTTGATGATAACGAGGATGATGAACACCACGATACCGATGGCAAAGTTACCGCCCACGAGGAAGTGGCCGAAAGCTTCAACCACGCGTCCGGCGGCATCGGCACCCGTATGGCCCTCAAGCAGGATAATACGGGTTGAGGCGACGTTCAGCGCCAGGCGCAGCAACGTTGAGAACAGCAGAATGGTCGGGAATGCCGCGAATTCCAGCGTACGCTGGGTAAACATTGCCACCAACAACACCATGATCGATAAGGCAATGTTGAAGGTGAACAGCAGGTCGAGAATGAAGGCAGGTAACGGCAGCACCATCATCGACAGGATCAACATGATCAGTATCGGTCCAGCCAGCACCTTCCACTGCGTGTCTTTAAAGTTGCCCGGTAAACGCAGCTTTTCGGCCAGATTAGCCATCGTTTCTGTTCTCTCCTGCAAAGTCCATGTCTGCCGGAACCGGCAGCTGTTTTGGTTTGGTTGGGATCAAGCCACCTTCGCGTTTCCAGCGACGCAGTTGCCATACCCAGGCCAGCACTTCCGCCACGGCAGCGTAAAGCGCGCCGGGGATGAACTGACCAATTTCCGTGTGTCGATACAGCGCACGCGCCAGCGGCGGTGCTTCTAAAATCGGAATGCGATGTTCTTTTGCCAGCTCACGAATTTTTAGCGCAATATCCCCGGCCCCTTTCGCAATCA
Organism: Candidatus Pantoea communis; assembly: GCF_011752685.1. NCBI lineage: Bacteria > Pseudomonadati > Pseudomonadota > Gammaproteobacteria > Enterobacterales > Erwiniaceae > Pantoea > Candidatus Pantoea communis. The sequence continues at coordinate 271,320 of NZ_VWXC01000002.1, read as the reverse complement.
CCTTTGGCGCGCTCATCTTGCCTTCCTGATACTGCAACGCCACCGAGTAGTGCGTTGGGTTGGTGACGATAACGTCGGCTTTCGGTACATCTGCCATCATGCGACGACGGGCCGCCGCACGCATCGCCTGACGAATGCGCCCTTTGACGTGCGGGTCACCTTCGTTTTGTTTGTGTTCGTCGCGGATTTCCTGGCGGGACATTTTCAGCTTTTTGAAATGGCTGTAGAGCTGCCAGAACACGTCGAAACCGACCATGGGCACCAGGCCCAGCATGATCAACGCACAGCTAATGGCGATCATGGTTAAACCGTGATGGAGCGCGTTGATGGGGGATTCACTGATTAACCGCAGCATCTCCTGCCAGTGCGACCAGATGTACCAGCCACCCACCAGACCCACCAGCACCGCCTTCAAAATGGCTTTTAGCAGTTCCGCCCAGGTCTGTGAGGAAACCATGCGTTTAAGACCACTCAACGGGTTCAGCTTGTTGAAATCCAGCTTGATCGATTTACCGCTGATATTGATCCCACCCAGCAGCATCGGTGCAGCTATCGCCACAATTACCAGGCCTGCCATCAACGGCAGCAGCGCCATCACTGCCTGGCCGATCAGGTTGCTGATGTGGGCGATGATCATTTTGTCATCGGTCACCATGGCATGATCGAAACGAAAGCCAGTGGCCAACATGCTGGCCAGCTGTTCAGCCATCAGTTCGCCGCCGAGCCACAGGATCAGCAAGCCCGCCAGCAGCATCAGTACCGATGTCAGCTCGCGCGATCGCGGAATCTGCCCCTCTTCTCGCGCCTTCTCTAGTCGGTGCGCCGTGGGCGATTCTGTTTTGTCCTCGTCGCTCTCTTCAGCCACGACATACCTCAGCTGGCAGGAATTCTAAGGCATAGGATGCCAAAACCCGCCAAGGCTAAAGCGTGGATTAAGGGGGGAAAATACGAGTTTATTTAGCCATAAGAGAAATTGCGATGTTGCAGCACAAGCCCGCTCCTCATGCGCGTCCCACCGTTACGCACCAGGCTACTTTAGCCAATCAGGAGAAACTGAATGCCGCATGCTGCTTATACGAACCTGAATAAGGAATAAAAAAAGGCGTCCTCCCGCACGTGATGAAAACATGGGGCCGGACGCCTTTATCCAAAGCACTCACTTTCTCGCTATTAACGAAGCAAATGCGCAATGTCTCTTTGCTATAGCAAAGCCTGTGCCAGATAATTATCACTTTAAATTCAATCTATCAGCGAAGCTGACTTGCCAACCATCATTTACTTTGCACAGAGATGACGCAGAATAAGCACAAAACTTGTGCAACCCCCTCCTCCGGGTTATGACTTTAGTGTTATTGCCCATACCCTGAAGTTTGGTCACAACACCGTAAGTAAAAAAAGTATGAGTCTTAAGCAAAAGCTGTGCCGTACTGACTTTAGATAGGGCGGAAGTGTGCACGGAAATTCCGAAAGTAAGAAAATTGTTTACCTGCGCAATCTTTTTTTAACCTTAAGGAAAGATTAAGAACACTTATCAATGACAAGACATCTTTCTACGGCACTTCGGCTTTATCGCCTGCGTCACACACTTACACGACTAAATAAGTAAATTCAGCTTATCTATCACTAAAGGCACAGGTTTTTTATCCCCCTGATATGCGCTGTTTTCGCCCGGTAGCACGGGTTTTCTCGCTATGCAATGGATTGAATTCTCAAAAGTCTTAGGTAGACTGAGCACAGTACTATCTTTCTGTAATCTGACTGTTTTTTGATGGCTTTCCCGCTGCATACTCTGCCCGCCTTAAATGCGTGTGCCACATATTAATCTGCAGCTAATCTGATGAAATTTGAGGTTCATGGTGAATAAGAGTCTGTTGCTCACTCTGCTGGCAGTATTGACGTTGGCGGGTTGTAAAGCGCCACCACCGCCGATGACTGATGACACCCTGGTCACCAGTGAGGTAAATGGCGTCAAGCTGGTTCACCGTCATGCGGTGGCAGCGCCAGGCGAATTCACGCCGGTTAATGAGAGTTTCCGCGCACTGTATGCGGCGTCGGTGATGACCACGCCAGATTATGGCGGCAAGGTCGTTCGTTATCTCGATAACGCTAAACCATTTGAAGTACTGGGACGTGTCGAACACAGTTGGTTAGCCATTGCCGATGAACCCAATGGACAGCTGATTGGTTACATCCCGCCGAAAGCCGGGGTTGAAAGTAGCCGTTATGACGCCACCCTGCGCAGCGACCGTCCACGTCCCCGCCGTACTAAACAGGTCTGCGTGGCCGTTGGCGGTGCCAGCAAGGCTTGCCGCACCAACGATACCGCGACCTGGATCCTAGACTGATAATGCAATATGGCGCAGATTGTCCACAGCAAGGTCGCACTCTGTGGACGCTCCCTAGCGCCATTGCCAGGAAAAAAGATATTTAATGACCCAGGATTCTGTTGTCCGCGATGGCATTGTCGCGGGCAACGATAACCTTTTGCTTAATGCCGCAGCACCGATATTGAATGCCGTTGTCCGTATACGGCAGGCTGCTACGCATGACGATCCCGCCGGTTTACGCCAGTTACTCATTGAAGAGATCCGCCAATTCGAACATCGCTGCAAGCAAGCCGGTTTGCCGTTTGAGATGATTATTGGTGCGCGCTACTGTTTATGCAGCGTACTGGATGAAGCCGCCGCACAAACTCCATGGGGTACGCGCGGTGTGTGGTCAGGGAACGGCATGCTGGTCACTTTCCATAATGAAAGCTGGGGCGGCGAAAAAGTGTTTCAGCTGCTTTCCCGCGTCTCGCAAAGCCCGCAGCAACACCTGTGGTTGCTGGAGCTGATTCATTACTGTCTGTTGCTGGGCTATGAAGGACGTTATCGCGGCAGCGATGCTGGCCGTGCACAGTGTGAAGGGATTCGTAAACGTCTCGCTCAACTGATCCAGGAAACGCGCCCGTCGACCACGAACCCGGCCGTGCCGCTGGTGGAAGTGCATCCCCTGGTCAGCCGCTTAACCCGTCCGATGGTGCCGCTATGGGCCTGTGCGATGTTAGCGGCCCTGATTGCCTGCCTGATTTACAGCGGCCTGAACTGGCGGCTGGGCAATGCGGCCGAGCCGCTGCTGCGCGCCATCTATCAAACACCGCTGCCACAAATTATGCCCGGCCGTCGCCCTACCTCACCGCAGGCATTGCTGGATTTGCATCAGCGTTTGAATGATGTGATCGCCGCCGGTCAACTTGAAGTCAGCGATGGCGCCTTTGGCAGTAAAGTGATCATTCCTGCCGATAAACTCTTCTCCCCTGACGGTACCGTGGTCAATCAGGTTGGTCGCGCGCTGTTGGCGCACGTTGCCAGCGCCATGAAAACCGTTAAAGGCACGGTACTGGTGTCGGTGTATACCGATAACAGCCCGGTGGATGGGCGTTTTGCCTCAAGCTATGAATTTTCCTTTGCGCGCGCACGCGCCGTGACCCAGTTGCTAAACCCGCAACTGGCGGAAGGGCACAGTGTGAAAGCGGAAGGCCGCGGCGACAGTAATCCGCTGCTGCCAAATGACAGCAATGAAAACCGCGCGCGCAACCGCCGTGTGGAGATCACCCTGTTTGCCGCACCGGAAACCCTTGGCAATCATCCAGGAGGTGAGTGATGCGCGCATCGCTGCAACATCTGTTAACCCACCGCCTGCTGTGGAGCCTGATTGGTGTCACTGCCTTAAGCTGTGTGCTGTGGATGCTCGGCCCGCTGTGGAGTTGGGGAGACACCCGCCCGCTAGAGCCGGTGTTTCCTCGTCAACTGCTGGTCGGTTTGCTGTTCTTCTGCTGGGTGCTGTTCCAGTTTATCCCGGCGATCTGGCGCGGCTGGTTTAACAGTAAACTCCTCAACCGTTTGCAGGAGATGAGTCACGAAGAGCTGTCCGATCGTCAGGCCACTGATACGCTGCTGGCTCAGCGCTTCAGTGAAGCAGCGCTGCGCCTGAAACGCACACAGTTTGGTCGACGTCATCAACAGAACTGGTTGGCCCGCTTTCAGAGCCACTATCTCTACCAACTTCCCTGGTATGTGATGATTGGGGCGCCCGGCGCGGGCAAAACCACCGCCCTGCTCAATGCCGGACTGGAGTTTCCACTGACCGATAGCCTTGGCAAAGCGGCGATTCGCGGCGTCGGCGGTACGCGTCACTGCGACTGGTGGTTTACCGACAGCGCGGTGTTGATCGATACCGCAGGGCGATATGCCCTGCAGGAGAGCCAGCGTGCACGCGACGGCGCCGAGTGGCAGAGTTTCATTAACCTGCTGAAACGCTATCGCACCCGCCAGCCGATCAACGGGGTGATCATGACCATTAGCGTTGCCGATCTGCTCACCGATTCCGCGGAAGCACGTCACGCTCAGGCCAGCGCGTTACGTAGCCGCATGCAGGAGTTACACCAGCAAACCGGTATCCATTTCCCGGTGTATGTGATGGTGACCAAGACCGATCTGCTTAAAGGGTTTTTAAGCTTTAACGAAGGCCTGAGCAAACCGCAGCGCGACGCCATCTGGGGTTTCACCTTCCCCTGGGAACCGGGCAAACCGCACAAAGATGACTGGCATAACAGTTTTAGCCAGCAATATCAGCGTTTGGAACAGCGCCTGCAGCAGCAACTACCCACGGTGATGGCGAATGAACGCGATCTCACCCTGCGTGCTGACTGTTTCCTGTTCCCACAGGAGTTCAGCTCGTTAAGGCCGTTGCTGAATGAGTACCTGGATGTGGTGTTCTCGCGCCATGAGGATGAGATTGCCTGGTCAGCGCGCGGCTTATTCTTTACCAGCGGGACTCAGGAAGGCTTACCGTTTGATCGCATCATGGGCGAACTCAACCGTAAGCTTCAATTGCCACATACCGGTGAAAGTAGCCTCGCCACCTGGGATAGCGTCACCCGTAATAACCCCATCCCCGGCAATAAAGGCCAGAGTTTCTTTATCCGCGACCTGCTGAGCGATCTGGTGTTCCGCGAAAGTGGCTTAGCGGGCAGTAACCGCCATTGGGAGTACCGCAACCGCCTGTTCCACTGGATTGGCTACGGTGCGCTCACTGGCGCATTGCTTTTGCTCTCCGGTTTATGGTTGGCCAGCTATGTCCAGAACCAGCAATATCTTAACCAGGTCGCTGAGCGTATTGAGCCAATGACTCGTCAGAGTCAGCAGGTGATTCATCAGCCAGCCGATAATATCTTTGATCTGCTACCCTTCTTAAATAACCTGGTGAAGCTGCCGTTGTCGGAGCGCTTTTCCCTCGACAATCCACCGCTTAGCATGCGCGTGGGTCTCTATCGTGGCAACCAGGTAAGCGATGCGGCATGGGTGCTTTATCAAAATGCGCTTAAGTCTCTACTGTTACCGCGCGTGGCCCAGCAAATCACCAATTTGCTGCGTGATGACCCCGGTAACGACAATGAATACAGCCGCAATGCGCTGCGTGCCTATCAGATGTTGTATCAACCGCGCAATTATGACGGCGAATTCCTGCGTGCCTGGCTGATGCAGAATCTTCAACGCAATCTGCCAGATGATGTCAGCGCCCGGGATTTGCAACAGCTTGACTGGCATCTTAGCCAGCTTCTGGATCAGCAGATTCAGTCGTCGCCTTATGCGCGAGATAACGCACTAATGATGCGCAAGCTTGCAGAAAATCTGAAAATTGCCGGTGCGAATGGCAGTTCGCTGGCGATTGCACCACAGCGGGTTTCGCAGCGATTGACCGGACACAGTGAGTAATGGTGAGGTAACCATGGCGACGCACACCGCGCCGGGTTGGTACGGCAAATTGCCGGCCACCGGCGATTTCCTGCGCCAGCGCCTGAGTGAGAATACCGTGACGCCCTGGAGCCATTGGTTTCAACAGGGGCTCATGCACTGGCATCAGCAACCCGATGCCTCCACTCAGCTGTTTCTGCGCGCACCTGTCTGGAATTTTGTTCTGCCGCTGTCGCCGCTACGTCAGCAGGTGCAGATGGGCTGCCTGCTGCCCTCGTGCGATCGCGTGGGGCGCAGCTGGCCGCTGTTGGCTTTGCGGAGTTTTCCGCTCAGCCACTGGCACAGCGCTCAGCTGGCCATGTCGGGCGACTGGTTTCAGGAGTTGGGCGCGCTGCTACTGCGCGGCGTGCGTGACCGGCTGAACCCCGATGCGCTGGAGCAGCAGATGCAACGCGTCACGCCGCTGATGGTCCCGGATAATCAGCGCAGCGATATTATGGATGTGATTGGTTTTGATGATCTGCCCTGCACGCTGAGCTGGCGTGAAGTGGCGGATAAATTTGATCCCCAGCAGCATATTAGCTACTGGTGGAGTAATCGCAGTGACGGTTTTGCCCACGCCACACATAAACACAGTGGGCCGCTCACCGCGCAACTTTTTGCGTTACTGTTTAACCCGGCGGCAGGTGCACAGCCGGGACGCAACGGCCTCTATCCACCCATGTTTGAATGAGCCGCAGCGTTTTCCTTGTTAACAGGATGACTCATGCAATTTACCATTGTGCAGTGCAATACGGATGTGCCAGCAAAGACGGTTGCTTTTAAACCGCCAGGGGGAACCATTGGCCGCAGTCAGGATAACGATCTGGTACTGCCTGACGAATCGCGCGCCATTTCACGCTTGCAGGCGCTGGTGCATATCTCCCCGGAAGGTGAGTGCCGCCTGACCAATCAGGGCAGCGTGACCTCGGTGGTATTGAACGGCGTGGCGCTACAGCGCGGTTCACAAGTGCAATTACAGCATGGTGATGCACTGCAAATCGGCGATTATGGCCTTGAGGTGCGCGATCCTGCCTGCCAGAGCACCCAGCATGATGACCCGCTCACGTTCTTCGCGGACAGCGCTGCCGATCCTCTCGGTATGCAGCAGGCATTCGACAGGGTGCCGGAACCCACTGCGGCGCGTCCGGAGCGCCTGACTGACCCACGCCTGGGTATTGATCCACAAAGTGATGCCCCTTCGGCTCCCGCCACGTTGCCGCATGCAGATCAGGACAAGCTGCTGGCCGCGCTGCTGGAGGGCATGGGATTGAACAATGGCCATCACACGACGATCACCGAAGAGCAGATGCGCGTGACCGGCCGCATGCTGAGCCTGTTCTCGCAAGGCACTGTTGCCCTGCTCTCTTCCCGTTCGATCCTCAAGCGCGGCGTGAAAGCCGATATGACGATGATCCTCAATGAGGCCAACAATCCGTTTAAAATTTTACCTTCGGGTAAGACGGTATTGATGCAGATTTATCAGAGCCAGATGCCCGGTTTTATGCCGCCAGAAGCGGCAGTGCGCGATGCACTGGTGGATTTGCAGGCGCATCAGCTGGGTATGATCGCTGGCATACGCGCGATCATCGCGGCGATGCTGCAATCCTTCAATCCGCAACGGCTGGAAGAGGAAGCACGTAAAGATGGCGTGTTGCCTAAGCTACCGTTTAACGGCGGGCGTAAAGCGGCCTTGTGGGATTACTTTTCACGCCACTATCAGCGCACTGCCGGTGAAATTGAAGATGACTTCCATACCCTGTTTGGTGAAGCGTTCCTGCATGCGTATGACATGGAAGTGAATCAATATAAAGATTCCCAGACCCGGACCGAAGACGCATGAAAATGATGTTTGCCAGCCGTTGCCAGCAGGGAATGCGCGATGAAAACCAGGATCGCACCGGAGCCGAGCTGGATGAGCACAAAGCCTGCTTTCTGGTTTGCGATGGCGTGGCCGGTTTGCCTGGCGGTGATAAAGCGGCGCAAATCGTGCGGGATACGCTGCTGACTCAGTTACACAACAGCCCGACGTTCACGCCCGAGAGCACTCGTGCAGCGATTGAGCACTGCCAGCAGGTGTTGCATGAGGCGCAGGGAAAAAATCCGAAATATGCTCGCATGAGCACCACGCTGGCCGCGCTGTTTATTGACCGCGAGACACAGCGTGCATGGTGGGCGCATGCTGGTGACAGCCGGGTTTATCACTTCCGTCATGGGGTGTTGAGTCAAGTGACGCGTGACCATAGTCTGGCCCAGCAACTGCGCGAAGCAGGCTATGAAAATACCGGAATTAACAGTAATTTACTCTATAATGCGCTCGGCGTTGAGCCTGCACGTCCAGCCACCTTTAGTGAAGTGATTTCATTGACGGATGGCGATGCGTTTCTCGTCTGCACCGACGGGTTCTGGCTCAATCTGACCACTCACGAGATGGAACAAGCCCTGCGCATGGTCAATGCCTGCGAAGAGTGGCTGACTTTGATGGAACAAGCCGTTAACCGCAGTGTAAAAAGCGACAATCTCAGCGCTCTGGCCATCTGGATTGGCGAACCGCAGGAAGCGACGCTGCTTTATTCCCAGGCTGATGCGGCACGTTTTCTGCCGACACGTTATTGATCCCAAGGACCCTTATGAAAGTGTGGTTGCCGGGCTTAGCGACCCTGTTGCTGGCTCTAAATGCGCAAGCTGATGATTATCGTGTGGTCTATTCGCCGAGTCTGTCGCTTGAAGTCTATATCGATAATGTGGCCAGCAATTCACCCAACGACTGGTGCAAAGAGACCTTGCCGTTGCGTATTGTTTCCGGCAAAAGCACTGATTCCAGCATTCTGACCAGCTTCCTGCCGCGCGTTGGCACGCTGCTGGCGAATCAATGCGGCACGCTGGATGAAATCCCGTGGCAGATGACCAACAAAGACGGCAGCGTGCTGGCCAACGGCAGCGCAGCAAAATTACAGAACTGGCGACCCATCGTGATTAACGATGCGACCGCCAGTGCCAGTGCCAGCAATGCCGCCCCGCTGGATCTCTCACGCCCGGCAGACAGCACCCCATTGCAGCACTTCACCCTACCAGCGGGTTGTCATTTCCGCACCTCCTGGGACGAAAACGGCGACTCGCTATTTATTCCGGATAACCCGCAGCAGCACTGCTCCACGGATGGCTGGCTTGAAGGCCCGAGTGAATTAACGCTGATGAGTGGTGACAAAACCCGCTCGCTGGCGGTGAATTTCTATCAGGGCTATCCCATTGCCAACCTCAAGCTCAGCGGCCCGGCACTGGAAGTGGTGGCGGTGAACAAACAGCGCATGATCGTGACGCGTCCGGACGCCGAAGAGAGTTGGTTAGTGCTGCCGTTCGATAGCCAGCAACATGTGTGGCGCTTCACCGGCAATCTGCTGATTAAAATGGATAAGACAGCAGGTCAAGACAGTGACACGGTGAAGAGTCGGGTTGAAACCTTACGCGGCGTTTGGTCGTCGCAGTTTATGCCACAGCAAAAAGTGACTGTGTTACTGATTGACACCCTGCATGCGGATCTTGCCGATCCGGCGATTGGTGCCTGGCGTAACATTAATTAATTAGCGGTCGTCGCCTGACGTCAACAGACTGGCAGGCGCTACAGGACGTGTTCAGAGAGTTCACTATGTCGGCAAACGAAAACCACACACCGAATGCCCTGCCTGCGGGTTACCGGTTTAATGAATTTGAAATCAAGGAAGTGATTGGCGGCGGCGGCTTTGGCATCGTTTACCGTGCCTGGGACCATCAACTGGAACGCACCATCGCCATCAAAGAGTACATGCCGGTTTCACTGGCGGTGCGTGCCGCTGACCTGTCGCTGGAGTTGCGTGGCGAGCGCTTCCAGAAACTATTCAACGCCGGACGTAACAGCTTCATTCAGGAAGCCCGTTTGCTCGCACGTTTTAATCATCCCGGCCTGCTGCACGTGTTGCGCTTCTGGGAAGAGAATGGCACCGCCTACATGGGCACGCTCTACTACAGCGGGATGACATTAAAAGAGTGGCAGGTCACCAGCCCGGACAGTATCGATGAGTCCTGGATTCGTCGGCTGTTACCGCCGCTGTTTGGCGCAATTAATACCATCCATACCGCCGGTTATCTGCACCGTGATATTTCGCTGGATAACATCCAAATCCAGGAAAATCAGCTGCCGGTGTTACTCGATTTTGGCTCAGCGCGGAAGGAGATCGGCAATCTCTCCGATGAAACCGAGATCATGCTGAAGCCTGGCTTTGCCCCGATTGAGCAATACAGCGAAGAGGGTGAAGTTGAGCAAGGTCCGTGGACCGATATCTATGCGCTTGGCGCGGTGCTGCACAATCTGATTACCGGCCATGCGCCTCCGGTTAGCGTGGTGCGCTGCATCGAGGATAACTATCAGCCACTGGTTGAACGCAAGCCAGCAGGCTATTCCCTGCCGCTACTGCATGCCATCGACTGTGCGCTGGCAATGAAACCCGGCGATCGCCCACAAAGCATTGATGCGTTTGCCAGCCTGATTGATTTGCCGGTGAGCGATGTTGAAGCACTGGTCACCACCTTCCCGGTGGCGGTTGAAGCTCCAGCTCCAGCTCCAGCGCCTGAGCCCGTCGCCGCTCCGGTGCCTGAACCACAGGTAATGGCGGTGAATCATGCAGCGGCGGCGATTGAACCTGTCACGCCACGCAACGTGCGTCGCCTTTCGCCTGGTCTGGTCGCCGCCGCTGCCATTGCCATTCTGGCCGTGGTGGTGGTGGTGTGGAAAACGAATCGCCACAGTGAAACCGCTTCGATCGCCGCTACACCTTCTGCGTCAGCGCCGGTGGCGAGTCAGAGTGCAGCAGCCAGCGCGTCAGGTATGGCAACCGTCTATCTGCGCTTGCAGGAGGGAGAGAAAGTGCTGCTTAACGGCGAAGCGAAGGACGTGAAACCCACCAGCAGCGGCTTTGCTTCACTCAATCTGGCGGCGGGGAGTTATCGAATTGAAGTGCAAAATGGCAGCCAGGTAATGAGCCAATCACTGACCATTGACAAACCCGGAACCTGGCTGATTAATCCGGTTAAACAGTAGTTAACGCGCTGCAGACTGCTGCAGCGCCCTCACCTCAGCGGCCAGACGCGTCAACGCATCTTCCTGCATGCCGCGTTTACCCAACTCCTGTTCGAGGGAGTAGAGATACTGAGCATTGGTGCCCAATGGTCCGCTGGCCTGGGCAATCAACGGTGCGATGGTGCTGCGACAGGAGTCTGCTTCATACAGCGGGTGACGCGGATCCATGATGAATACCAACGCCGTCACTTTACGAGCATCTTCCAGTTCCAGTTCGCACCAGGTTGGCAGATAACAGCCGGTGATCATCTCGCGCTTCCACAGCAGCTCCAGCTCGTCATGCAGCCGCGCTTCGGGTAAACGGAAAGCCAGACCGCTGGTTGAACCGCCTTCTTTTAGCGCCAGCATACGACCGGGCGTCGATACCGTTCCTCTGCCGGCGGTCAGACGCAGACAGAAAGCACGATGCCAGCCTTCGAGTCGTCCGGAAGCTACTTCTTCCGCCTCAAAAACCGGGTTCCACATCAGGGAGCCATAGCCAAAAATCCACACCGGGCTTTGGTCAGGGCGACAAGCCAGTGTGGCAGCGAGTGACGCGGCACGCTTTTCACAGCTCCACAGCAGCGCTTCGTCGATATCGCCAAATGATGTTTTACAATCCGCTTTTAAAAGAAATTCCCGGGTTAACAATGCGACCTCCTCTACTGCGCTGACATCCTGTCGGTTCGGCTCCTCAAAGATGATGTCTTACAGGCAACACGCGTTGCGTCGACTTAAGAGAAGACATTAATGCATTTTTAACAAAAGTTTCAAGATTGACCCCGATCACAAAGGGGAAATTCTTTGTAAATAGCATCGGCTGCCTGGCAGATAACTTGAACAGAGTGATGACGAAGAAAGCAATGAAATGGCAAACATATACTTTAGTTGCACAAGGTTTTTTAAATCCACAAAACCCAGACAAACCGCAATTAAATCAGATTAAAACAGGTATTATTTTATCTTAAAATTACTTTTATCGATTCATAACAAAATGAATAGTCTATGTTATTAGTAGATAATTACTTCTTTTGCTGGATTAGAATAAAAAACCTGAATAAGTAAAGTCGCGTAAAAAGCCTGAAACACAACTGTTGAAAAGTTACACTGCGCTGCGTCAGAAAAGTCATTATATTTATCAGGCACTGATCGCCTGTTTTGTTCTTTTTGCCGGAGAGGATGGTGAATGGCTACACATGAGAAAACCCGACATACCGAGTACTCACTGATTTTCCCGATTGTCGCGCTGACGGTGCTGAGCTTCTTTGGCGGTCAGACGGCATTATTGCCGATTATCGGCATCAACCTGCTGGCGCTGGTCGCCATCCTTTGTAGTGCTTTCAGCGTGGTGCGTCATGCTGACGTGCTGGCACACCGCCTGGGTGAACCCTATGGCTCGCTGATTTTGAGCCTGTCTGTGGTGATTCTGGAGGTCAGTTTGATCTCCGCCTTGATGGCCACCGGCGATGCTGCACCTGCGCTAATGCGTGACACGCTCTACTCCATCATCATGATTGTCACCGGCGGCCTGGTGGGTTTTGCGCTGCTGCTCGGCGGACGCAAATTCGCCACCCAATATGTCAATCTGGCGGGCGTAAAGCAGTACATGATTGCCATCTTCCCGCTGGCGATTCTGGTGCTGGTGTTTCCGAATGCGCTGCCAGGCGGTAACTTCACCACGGCTCAGGCGTTGATCATTGCCGCGATCTCCGCTGCCATGTACGGCGTGTTCCTGCTGATTCAGACCAAAACGCATCAGAGCCTGTTTGTTTATGAGCATGAGGATGACGGTGATGATGGCGATCCGCATCATGGTAAGCCTTCTGCGCATAGCTCGCTGTGGCATACGGTATGGTTGATCATTCATCTAATCGCGGTGATCAGCGTGACCAAGATGAACGCCAACACGCTGGAGCATCTGCTGACGGAACTCAATGCACCTGAGCAGTTCACCGGCTTCCTGGTGGCGTTGCTGATTCTGTCGCCGGAAGGGTTAGGGGCAATCAAAGCGGTGTTAATGAACCAGGTACAGCGTGCGATGAACCTGTTCTTTGGTTCGGTATTAGCCACCATCTCTCTGACGGTGCCGGCGGTCAGCATCATCGCTACCCTGACCGGTCAGCAGCTGATATTTGGTCTTGAACCACCACATATGGTGATCATGAGTGCCGCGCTGATTTTGTGCCATATTTCGTTCTCAACCGGGCGTACCAATGTGCTGAACGGCGCCGCGCATCTGGCACTGTTTGCCGGCTATTTACTGACAATTATGCTGTAGCGTCTGACGCTCAGATTCAAAGCAAAAAAAAGGCGCCCATCGGCGCCTTTCTTACATCTGGATAACGCAATTAGTTGCTGGTATCCAGTTCCGGGAAACTCTTGACCAGATCATCAATCGCTTTCATCTGCACCAGGAATGGCTCCAGCTTATCCAGCGGCAGCGCGGATGGGCCGTCGCATTTCGCGCTGTTCGGCTCAGGGTGCGCTTCAATAAACAGACCAGCGATACCCACCGCCATACCCGCGCGAGCCAGTTCAGCTACCTGCGCGCGACGTCCACCTGAAGCCGCGCCGAACGGATCGCGCGTCTGCAGTGCGTGGGTCACGTCGAAGATAACCGGGCTGTTGTTGGTGACCTTCTTCATCACGTTGAAGCCCAGCATATCGACAACCAGGTTGTCGTAACCGAAATTGCTGCCACGGTCGCACAGGATTACTTTGTCGTTACCGCCTTCCGCGAATTTATCGACAATGTTACCCATCTGGCCAGGGCTAACGAACTGCGGTTTCTTAACGTTGATGACTGCACCGGTTTTCGCCATCGCTTCCACCAGATCGGTCTGACGCGCCAGGAACGCAGGCAGCTGAATCACATCAACGACATCCGCCACCGGCTGCGCCTGTGAAGCTTCATGCACATCAGTGATGATTTTCACGCCGAACGCCTGTTTCAGCTCCTGGAAAATCTTCATGCCCTCTTCCAGACCTGGACCACGGTAGGATTTGATGGAAGAGCGGTTAGCTTTGTCAAAAGAGGCTTTGAACACGTAAGGGATACCGAGTTTGTCGGTCACTTTTACATAGTGTTCGCAAATACGCATGGCGAGGTCGCGCGATTCCAGCACGTTCATGCCACCAAAGAGAACAAATGGCAGATCGTTTGCGACCTTGATATCGCCGATATTTACTACTTTCTGAGTCATGCCCTTTCCTTATTGTCGAGATGACGCTTAGTGCAGCGTCACCTGTTTCTGTTCAATTGCGTGAATCTGCACTTTAATCATTTCGCTGACCGGATCTTCTGGACACTGTTCAACGAAGTAGGTCAAATCGGTCAGTGCGATATGTTCACACTCAAGCTGAGCGTAGATTAACCCCCGATCGCGGATTTCATACGGGTCATCGGGATCAATCTGCAGCAGTACCTGGCTGACGTTTAACGCCAGTTCCATCTGCTTCTCTTCCATCAGTGCCGCTTTCAACGTATCCAGCATTTTACGCATCACGTTGATGGTTTTGGCTTCATCCAGATCATCATTGTAGAGCTTCGCAGTCGGGCTGATATTGCCCTTCAGCCACACTTCCAGCGTATGTGTATCCAGCGTTTCGCCGTTGAAAGGGTTGATCAACCACATTTCACCGTCCAGCCAGTCAGCACGCAGAATCAACTGGGTGGGGAAAATCACCGGGATCAGCGGCAGCTCCAGCTCGTCGGCAATGTGTAACAGAATCACCCCCAGCGATACGGCGGTGCCCTGTCGGCTCTTCAGCACTTTATCGATCCACAGCGCATCGGACAAATTGTAGACGCCGCTGGCGCCACCAAAGCCCCACTGGCGATAAAACAATTCAAGCAGCTTGCCCAGTTGCAAGTCGGCATCCTGTTCGCTACTGACGTATTCCCGTGCTTCTTCAACTAATGCCGCCAGCTGTTGCTGAACGGATGGCGCAGAAAAATCATTGCGTATGGCGCAGGTTGCGCCAATCACCGCTTCACTCAACGGTGTTTCACTGTAATCAACTAGCTCTGGCGAGGTCATACTATCCCCAATAACGGCATTTTGGTCATCGCCAGCTTAATCACAAACAGCAGTGCTACGATTGCAATCAGACAAGCGATCCAACGTGTCCCCATCTTGCGTGGGCGACGGCTCAATGCCACGGAACCTAAGGCGATGTAGATAATAACCCCTAACAGCTTCTCCGTCAGCCAGCTTCCTTGCGGTGAGAACGGATAAAAGTGTGTGATCACCACCAGCCACACGCCACTGAGCAGCAAAAAGGTGTCATTAATATGCGGCGCAATGCGCACCCAGCGACGCTGTAGCATCGCTGAACCGGTGATTAACCAGTAAAAACGCAGCAGAAACAAGCTGATCGTCAACGCTACCGTCAGCAGGTGGAAATGTTTAACCAGCGGATACCAGCTTGCCATGGTGCTTCCTTAAATCAAAAAAATTGCCCAAGTGTGACGCGCGGATTGCCGCCATAATCGTTAATGCTGCTGACATGCTGATAGCCGTGCTGCGTCATGATGGCGCGCACAGCTTCATCTTGTTGCCAGCCGTGCTCCAGCAACAGCCAGCCGCCAGGCTGCAACCACTGTGGGGCACGGTGAATAATCAAACGTAAATCGGCCAGCCCGGCTTCATCGGCCACCAGTGCGCTAAGCGGTTCAAAGCGCACATCGCCCTGCTGCAGATGTTCATCGGCGGCGTCGATATAAGGAGGATTACTGACGATGACATCGAAACGCTGGGCGGGAATGTCATTAAACCAGTGGCTGAGCTGGAAACGCGCATTGCTAATGTGCAACCGCTGAGCATTCTCTTCCGCCAGCGCCACGGCTGCTGGGATACGGTCGCAGCCCAACACCTGGCAGTCAGGACGCTCACTCGCCAGCGCTAACGCGATAGCTCCGGTGCCAGTGCCAAGATCGAGCAAGGAGGACGGTGTTGCGGGAATACGTAAGAGCGCCTGTTCCACCAGCACTTCGGTGTCCGGTCGTGGAATCAAGGTGGCATCATTGACGCGCAACGGCAGCGACCAAAACTCACGCTCGCCCACCAGATGCGCAATCGGTTCGCCTTTCAGCCGACGCGCCAGCAGCGCATCAAGTTCGGCAAGCTGAGTAGCGTCGAGTTCATGATCGTCAAACGCCACCAGCCAGCTGCGTGATTTTCCAGTAACAAAACCCAGCAAAATCTCCGCATCCCGTTTCGGGCTGTCTCCGCCACAGAGCGCGACCACTGCGTGCTTGAGCCAGTGGCGAATCATCATCAGTCTTGTCCAGCCAGCGCGGCCAGCTGATCGGCCTGATACTCCTGCACAATCGGCTCGATCAACGTATCCAGCTTGCCTTCCATGGTTTCATCCAGGCGGTACAGCGTCAGGTTGATACGATGATCGGTAACACGACCCTGCGGGAAGTTGTAAGTGCGGTTACGGTCCGAACGGTCGCCGCTGCCCAACAGGTTGCGACGGGTTGAGGCTTCTGCCGCATTACGCTTGGCGGTCTCGGCGGCATGAATACGCGCACCCAATACTGCCAGCGCTTTGGCTTTGTTTTTGTGCTGGGAACGTTCGTCCTGACACTCAACCACAATACCGGTGGGCAAGTGGGTAATACGAATCGCTGAGTCGGTGGTGTTAACGTGCTGACCACCGGCACCTGAGGAGCGGAAGGTATCGATCTTCAGATCGCCCGCGTTGATTTCCGGCATTTCTGCTTCCGGCAATTCTGGCATCACCGCCACGGTGCAGGCAGAGGTATGAATACGGCCCTGAGATTCGGTTTCCGGGACGCGCTGAACGCGATGACCGCCGGATTCGAATTTCAAACGACCGTAAGCGCCTTCACCATTAATTCGGGCGATAACTTCTTTGTAGCCGCCGTGCTCGCCTTCGTTGGCGCTAATGATCTCGACCTGCCAGCGGCGTGCTTCGGCATAACGGCTGTACATACGGAACAGATCGCCTGCGAAAATTGCCGCTTCATCTCCGCCGGTTCCGGCGCGCACTTCCACAAAGCACGAACGTTCATCATCGGGATCTTTTGGCAGCAGCAGCACCTGAAGCTGTTGTTCCAGCACTTCACGCTTCTCACGCGAAATTTTTAACTCTTCGTTAGCCATTTCACGCATTTCAGGATCGTCGAGCATCATTTCAGCTGTTTCGATATCTTCCTGCACCTGCTGCCAGTCGCGGAAGCAACGGGTCACATCGGTCAACTGTGCATATTCGCGTGATAAGGCGCGAAAACGTTCCTGATCGCCAATGACGCCGGCATCGCCCAGCAACGCTTCAACTTCTTCGTGGCGTTCCTGGAGGGCTTCCAGCTTGGCAACAATAGAGCTCTTCATGTAATAGAGGGTATCCCAGTGATAGGTCGTGACAGACCAGATTACTCTAAACCGAGGCTGTCACGTAAGATCTGCAGGCGTTCGCTGTCGCCATCGCGCGCGGCCTGCTGCAGTGATTTGGTTGGTGCATGAATCAGACGGTTGGTCAGCTTGTGCGCTAACTCTTGCAAGACTTTCTCGGCATCCGCGCCCTGACGCAGCGCGGCAATCGCACGCTCCTGCAACTCGGCACGCACGTCGTCAGCTTGTGAACGATATTCGCGAATGGTGTCGCCCGCGCTTTGCGCACGCAGCCACGCCATAAATTCGCCACTTTCCTGCACAACTATGCTTTCGGCCTGGACTGCAGCGGCTTTGCGTTGTGCCATATTCTGCTCGATGATCGCTTGCAGATCATCGACGCTGTACAAATAGGCGTTCGCCAGTTTACCCACTTCAGGTTCGA
The DNA here is from genome assembly GCF_011752685.1 of Candidatus Pantoea communis. NCBI lineage: Bacteria > Pseudomonadati > Pseudomonadota > Gammaproteobacteria > Enterobacterales > Erwiniaceae > Pantoea > Candidatus Pantoea communis. The sequence goes on along the minus strand of NZ_VWXC01000002.1, from coordinate 253,644 downwards.
CATCACGCGGTACGGCGATATCCACCAGCAGCATCGGCTGGTTGCGACGTGCTTTCAAGGCGCGCTCCACCATGCCTTTGCCAATAATCGGCAGCGGGCTGGCAGTAGAAGAAATAATGATATCCGCATCGGCCAGACGGGTTTCAATATCACCCAACCCAATCACTTCTGCGCCCACTTCATCGGCCAGCAGCTGCGCACGCTCGCGGGTGCGGTTGGCAATCATCAACTTCTGCACTTTGTGTTCACGCAGATGACGCGCCACTAACTCGATGGTTTCCCCGGCGCCCACCAGCAACACGTTGACCGTGCTGAGTGATTCGAAGATTTGACGCGCCAGAGAACAGGCGGCGAAGGCGACAGAGACCGCGCTGGCACCGATTTCAGTTTCGGTGCGAACACGTTTAGCGACGGAAAAGGTCTTCTGGAACATGCGCTCCAGCTCGCTGCTTAGCGCATGGTCACGCGAAGAATCAGCATGGGCCTTTTTAACCTGGCCGAGAATTTGCGGTTCGCCCAATACCAGCGAGTCAAGACCGCTGGCAACGCGCATCAGATGGCTGACGGCGGCGTTGTCCTGATGCCAGTAAAGGCTGGCACGGACATCCTCTTCACGCAGATCGTGATACTCGCACAACCAGCGCACTAACCTCTCCTGCAAATCTGTCTGCTGCTCTACGCTGAGGTAAAGTTCAGTACGATTACAGGTTGAGAGCACCACACCACTCTGAACCATCGGCTGGGACAACAGGCTATTCAGAGCCTGATCCAGCGTGTCTGGCAGAAACGCAACGCGTTCGCGCAGCGCAACAGGTGCGGTTTTGTGGTTGATTCCGAGAGCAAGCAGCGTCATGGTGATTCGGGTTGGGATGTCCCAATATTTGTCAGGGCTTTGTGAAGCGCATTCTACAAGATGCCACAGATCAAGAAAAGCCATACAAAGGCTATGACTGTAATAAGATTAAACTGATCGTGCGCAATTATCCTTACATCGGCATTGACGGCATAGTATTGGATGGTTAGCGTTATCGGTTACGAAGTAAAAACGTGTCTGAGGAGACGACCACGTGATGCATTTGCCCCCGCGCAAGCTGTTGCGCCTTTTGCCCCTTGCCAGCGTATTGCTGGCTGCTTGTAGCATCAACAAACCACAAGGTCCTGGCCCCAGCACCACCTCACCGCAATGGCAGCAGCATCAACAAGCCGTTGAGAAAATCACCCAATATCAAACGCGTGGCGCTTTTGCCTATCTTTCCGATAAGCAAAAAGTCTATGCGCGCTTTAACTGGCAGCAAACCGCCGCCGATCGCTATCGTCTGTTGTTAACCAATCCGCTGGGCAGCACCGAGTTGCAGCTGGATGCGCAGGGGTCGGTGGTGCAAATTGTCGATAACAAAGGCAAGCGCTATGTGAGCAATGACGCTGAGAAGATGATTTCACAGTTGACCGGCATGGATATTCCGCTGGCGAATCTGCGTCAGTGGATGATGGGTCTGCCGGGTGATGCCACGGATTATCAGCTCAATAGCAGCTATCAGTTGCAGAGTGTGAATTACAGCCGTAATGGCCAGCAGTGGAAAGTGAACATCTCTGATTACGACAGCAAAGTGAATCCACCGCTGCCGGCCAACCTGGAACTGACAGAAGGTGGTCAGCGTATCAAACTGCGCATGGATAGCTGGACCACGCAATGATCACCACCTGGCCTGCTCCGGCAAAACTGAATCTGTTTCTCTACATTACGGGCCGTCGCGCTGACGGCTACCACAATCTGCAAACGCTGTTTCAGTTTCTTGATCACGGCGACACGCTTGAGATCACGCCTAACAGCAGTGGGAACATTACGCTGCTGACGCCGTTAGCGGGCGTCGCCGATGACGACAACCTGATCGTGCGGGCGGCGCAGATGTTACAGCAAGCAGCAGCCGCTCGCGGTACGCTGCCGGAAAACTCGGGGGTGCAGATAGCCCTGGAAAAACGCCTGCCGATGGGCGGCGGACTGGGCGGAGGCTCTTCCGATGCCGCGACCGTGCTGGTGGCGCTGAACCATTTATGGCAAACCGGGCTAAGCGTGGATGAGTTAGCCACCCTTGGCGTGCAGCTTGGTGCTGATGTTCCGGTGTTCGTGCGTGGGCACGCCGCCTTTGCCGAAGGGGTTGGCGAGGAGATTCAGCCTGCTGAACCTGAAGAAAAATGGTATCTGGTGGCACATCCTGGTATTAGCATCGGCACGCCGGATATCTTTCGCGATCCTGACTTGACGCGCAATTCACCGATACGCACATTAGATGAACTGTTACAGCGTCCTTTTCACAATGATTGTGAAGCTGTGGCAAGAAAACGTTTTCGCGAGGTTGATGCGCTGCTTTCCTGGCTGCTAGAATACGCGCCGTCGCGCCTGACTGGGACCGGATCTTGTGTATTTGCTGAATTTAGCACCGAATCCGCTGCTCGTCAGGTGCTGGAGCTTGCCCCGAAATGGATTTGCGGATTTGTGGCGCGCGGGCTTAATATCTCGCCGTTGCAACGCACCCTTTCCGGGCTCTAAGCGTTTGCGTGACAGTGCCACCCTGTTCCAGGCACTGCACGTGACGCATTAACACACCCGTATGAACGACTTCAAAAGTATTCGCCGGTTACTTTTGAAACGTTCATTCTCTGGACGCCAAGCCTGAGGTTCTTCTCGTGCCTGATATGAAGCTATTTGCTGGTAACGCCACCCCGGAACTAGCACAACGTATTGCCAACCGCCTTTACACTAGCCTCGGAGACGCCGCTGTCGGCCGTTTCAGCGATGGTGAAGTAAGTGTACAGATCAACGAAAATGTACGCGGTGGTGATATTTTCATCATCCAGTCCACCTGTGCCCCCACCAATGATAATCTGATGGAGCTGGTTGTGATGGTCGACGCGTTGCGTCGGGCTTCTGCTGGTCGTATTACTGCTGTTATCCCTTACTTTGGTTATGCCCGTCAGGACCGCCGCGTGCGTTCTGCTCGTGTGCCTATCACCGCCAAAGTGGTTGCCGATTTCCTCTCCAGCGTGGGTGTTGACCGTGTTCTGACGGTTGATTTGCACGCCGAACAGATTCAGGGCTTCTTCGATGTCCCGGTTGATAACGTGTTCGGTAGCCCAATCCTGCTGGAAGATATGCTGCAGATTGGCCTGGAAAACCCGATTGTGGTTTCCCCGGACATCGGCGGCGTCGTGCGTGCGCGTGCTATTGCTAAGCTGCTCAATGACACTGATATGGCTATCATCGATAAACGTCGCCCGCGTGCGAACGTTTCTCAGGTGATGCACATCATCGGTGACGTGGCAGGTCGTGACTGTGTACTGGTCGACGATATGATCGACACCGGCGGTACGCTGTGCAAAGCAGCTGAAGCGTTGAAAGAGCGCGGCGCGAAACGTGTCTTCGCTTATGCGACTCACCCCATCTTCTCTGGTAACGCGGTCGAAAACCTGCGTAAGTCAGTGATCGATCAGGTTATCGTGTGCGACACCATTCCGCTGTCAGACGAGATGAAAGCCCTGCCAATCGTGCGTACCTTAACGCTCTCTGGCATGCTGGCCGAAGCGATTCGCCGTATCAGTAACGAAGAGTCCATCTCCGCAATGTTCGAACATTAATACATTGCATGAAACCGGGCCCCGCGCCCGGTTTTTTATTCCCAACAATCCGCTTCATTTACCGATTAAGCCGCTCTCGCTACAGATATTTTCGCGATAAATTTCGTTAAAACTCGCTATTCTCCCTGCCTTACACTCTTTTCATTCGACACGCGATGCTGCACTTTAGCGGGCCATTGATTAGTGGTATTTTTCTCCACACTTTTTTCTGAGAACTCCGACCACTATGACTCTCGACATTTACACACTATTTGTTTGCGAGCTCTATGTGCTGGGTTTTTTGAGCATTATTTTGGTGTTCGCCTGGGTGGGTGCGCAGTACGATCGCGTGCTGGGGTTCACTACGCTGGCGCTCACATTGACCCTGACAGCGGTGTTTCTCAGCAGCCTGCGCAGTGCTGGTTTTGTTTTTCTTCCCATCGCTGTCGGCAACGTGGTGATGATGCTGGCCTATGGTAATCTGCTGAACGCTTTTCGAGCATTCTGCAATAAACTTCTCGGATTCAGCTGGTTAGCGGCTGCATTGTTATGGGCCATTCTCTGCGCGTTCCCGCAGTTTTACGCCAGCCAACCTAAACGCGTTTTAGTCATATGTCTGCTTTGCATTATTTACACCGGTGCCCTGATTCGCCTGTTGTGGCAATCGCGCGATGCACTGCAGGTGACCTTTTGGCCGGCGCAGATGTTGCTGTGGATCCATCTGCTGTTTCACGTGGCGCGCATTTTCCTGGATGACGCCATCGCTACGCCGGTGCGCGGCGCGATAGCCGGTTCCAGTTTTTCGGTGTACGTGATTCTAGAATCCATTCTGTTTGTGATTGGCCTGACGTTTACCATTCTGGCGATGGTCAATGAGCGCACGCAAATAGCTCACAAACGAGCCTCGCTTCACGATCCCCTGACCAGCGTCTGGAATCGTCGCGCCCTGTTCGAGCAAGCCGACAGATTAGTGGTGCGTAACACGCGAAATCCCCAACCGCTGGTTTACACCGCTGTGCTGTTTGATCTCGACCATTTCAAAGGCATCAACGATCGTTACGGCCATCTGCAAGGTGACCGCGTATTAATCGATTTTTGTCAGGTGGTGCAGGCGTTGCTGCCCGCAGAAGCTCATTTTGCCCGTCTGGGCGGTGAAGAGTTTGCGGCGATTCTGCCGGGCAATAGCGAGGATGCAGAACGGGTGTGTGAGCGTATCCGTCTGGCGACACAGCTGTCGCAGCCCAACGACGTCTGCTATACCGTGAGTATTGGCTATGCTACCGCTAACCATCGCGATCACACCTTCCCGATTTTACTCGGCCTGGCGGACGAAGCGTTATACCGTGCAAAAGCCAGTGGCCGTAACCGCGTCGAACGTTATTTTGTGCAGTTACAGCCGGTGCAGGAAGCCGCTCTCTCTTAATGTGAAGAGTGATTGCGGCGGCAGCGTTTGTCACCGTAATGGCGTAACCAAAAGTAGCGGTCTTCGACACGCTCACGTCCGCTGACACGTGCCCCCACCAGCCACAGCAGTGCCCCGACAAAGATGCTGAACATGGCACCATGTGCGAGGAACTGCGGCAGATTTAACGCAGGCAGCTGATTAATAATGGAATAGCCGACGCCTAATACCATCGTCAGTAAACCTAAACACATCAGGCCATTACCTAAATAGCGGCATTGTTGACGTTTCATGATTCACCTCCATCCTTATGAAAAAGCAAAACAGCACGTATGGTTAACTTGTCATAAGTTTAGGCAATGACTGCCGGTTAAGTTGCGTACAGGATCACACATCCTTCACAATCTCTGACATTTCTTTACGGCCAGAGGCTTGATTTCGATAGAAATTGATAAGTCACGAAGAGGTATCATCTGTACTCAGCACCCTTTGTCATCGCCGCTTGCAGGCAGTAAACTATCGCCCTTTCCGCAGCAAGACAGGATAAACATCGTGAGCAGCATTAAACTGATTGTGGGGCTGGCCAATCCCGGCGCTGAATACGCCGCAACGCGCCATAACGCAGGTGCCTGGTATGTGGATTTGCTGGCCGACCGGAACAATCAGTCATTGAAAGAGGAGCCGAAATTCTACGGCTACACTGCACGCCTGTCTCTGGCGGGTGAAGATGTCCGTTTGCTGGTGCCCACTACTTTTATGAACCTGAGTGGCAAAGCGGTTGCGGCAATGGCGACCTTTTATCGCATCGCACCAGAAGAGATCTTAGTGGCACACGATGAACTGGATCTGCCTCCTGGCATCGCCAAATTCAAACAGGGCGGTGGTCATGGCGGGCATAACGGTCTCAAAGACATCATCAGTAAGCTGGGCAATAACAATAATTTCCATCGCCTGCGGGTTGGCATCGGTCATCCCGGCGATCGCAATAAGGTTACCGGCTTCGTGTTGGGCAAACCGCCTGCCAGCGAGCAAAAACTGATTGACGATGCCGTGGATGAAGCGGTGCGCTGCACAGAACTGTGGCTGAAAGAAGACAAAATCAAGGCGATGAACCGCCTGCATGCGTTCAAGGCTGGCTAAGCCCAATTCCCGCGCCGCAGAAGGCAATTCTGTGTATAATGCGCGAAATTTTTTGAATCTGTCGGCGCTGCCAGCCAGTGCCGTACACTCAGTGAGAAAGGTAATCAGACCATGGGATTTAAATGCGGTATTGTGGGCCTGCCGAACGTCGGTAAATCCACCCTGTTCAACGCGCTGACTAAAGCGGGTATCGAAGCAGCCAACTTTCCGTTCTGCACCATCGAGCCTAACACCGGTGTGGTGCCAATGCCCGATCTGCGCCTCGATCAGCTGAGCGAAATCGTTAAGCCACAGCGTGTTGTGCCGACCACCATGGAATTCGTCGATATCGCCGGTCTGGTGAAAGGCGCATCCAAAGGTGAAGGCCTCGGTAACCAGTTCCTGACCAACATCCGTGAAACCGAAGCTATCGGCCACGTGGTGCGTTGCTTCGAGAACGACAATATTATTCACGTTTCCGGCAAAGTGAACCCGGCGGAAGATATTGACGTTATCAACACTGAGCTGGCGCTGTCCGATCTGGATACCTGTGAACGTGCCATTCAGCGTTGTCAGAAGAAAGCCAAAGGCGGCGACAAAGATGCTAAAGCTGAGCTGGCTGCATTAGAGAAGTGCCTGCCGCATCTGTCCGAAGCGGGCATGTTACGCGCGCTGAAACTGGATGCAGACGAGAAAGCGGCCATTCGCTACCTGAGCTTCCTGACCCTGAAGCCCACCATGTACATCGCCAACGTCAACGAGGACGGTTTTGAAAACAACCCGTACCTTGATCAGGTGCGTGCGATTGCAGAAGCCGAAGGTTCAGTGGTGGTGCCGGTATGTGCAGCCGTTGAATCCGACATCGCTGAGCTGGATGACGAAGAGCGTGATGAGTTCATGGCGGAATTGGGTCTGGAAGAACCAGGTCTGAACCGCGTGATCCGTGCAGGTTATGCCCTGCTCAACCTGCAAACTTACTTCACCGCTGGCGTGAAAGAAGTACGTGCATGGACCATCCCAGTGGGCGCGACCGCGCCGCAGGCTGCCGGTAAAATTCATACCGACTTCGAGAAAGGCTTTATCCGTGCGCAGACCATCGCGTTTGATGACTTTGTGACCTACAAAGGTGAGCAAGGCGCGAAAGAAGCCGGCAAGATGCGTTCAGAAGGTAAAGAGTACATCGTGAAAGATGGCGACGTGATGAACTTCCTGTTCAACGTCTAATCTTCAAGTCGATGATTTGACCCTGTTGAATTAAATTCAGCCAAAAAAATCCACGCCTGGCGTGGATTTTTTATTTCCCATTAGGTAGATTCTTCCGCATTGCCCTCCGGGCGTGTTGGCCATCACATCGCTTTTATCGCTGGCCTAACAAACATTCAACGCTCGCTTTTCCGCAAAAAATCCCCCTTCTGACCACCCTGCTCCAGAGTGTGAACCCGATCATGAAATTGGCTCATGCAGCTTTGAAGTTTAATCACTTTCAATCACCGAGTGACTCTGGCATAAAATTCGCATTGTTATTGACTTAAGACAATGTGAAATCTACCGCAGGTGATAGGCCGCAGTATCAGGTCTACCCGCCTAAAGCCGGAAAGGTTTTGCAGCTGAAATCAGGATACCCGAGCATCATGAGCAACGATTTTGCATTTTCAATTAAGAGCAGCGTTTTCGATGAGAATTACAATCCATCTGAAAATACGCGCATCACCACGAACTTTGCTAACCTGGCGCGTGGAACCCATCGCCAGCAGAACTTGCGCAATGCCTTAATGATGATGAACAACCGTTTCAACTCTCTGGCGCACGCGGACAACCCAAAAGGCGATCGTTATGCTGTTGAGCTGGAAATCATTTCTGCGGAAATTGATATTGAAGGCAATGGCAAAACCTTCCCGGTGATCGAAATCCTGAAAACCAATATTGTTGATCGCAAAACTCAGCAGCGTACCGATGGCATCGTAGGCAATAACTTCTCGTCCTACGTGCGTGATTACGATTTCAGCGTGCGTCTGCTGGCGGCGAATAACAATAACTCCGGTTTCAGCCTGCCGGAAGGTTTCGGTGATCTGCACGGCAACATCTTTAAAAGCTTCGTCAACTCGGCGGCCTATCAGGAACGCTTTAATAAAAAGCCGGTGATCTGCCTGAGCGTATCGAGCAAGAACACCTATCACCGCACTGACTATCAGCATCCGGTGTTGGGCTATGAATACAAGCAAGATGAGCTGTCCCTCACCGACCATTACTTCGGCAAAATGGGATTGCAGGCGCGCTACTTCATGCCTGAAAACAGCGTCGCGCCATTAGCTTTCTATTTCACCGGTGACTTGCTGAATGATTACACGGATCTGGAACTGATCGGCACCATCAGCACCATGGAGACGTTCCAGAAGATTTACCGCCCGGAAATTTACAATGCCAACTCTGCCGCAGGCCAGTGCTATCAGCCAAGCCTGACACATGGCGACCATTCATTAACGCGCATTGTTTACGATCGAGAAGAACGCAGCCGGTTGGCAATTGAGCAGGGGAAGTATACGGAAGAGCACTTCATCAAACCCTATCAAGACATTCTTGAGCAGTGGTCTGCACATTACGTTCTTTGATTAAGCCAAAATAAAAGGTTATTGATTATGAAATTGTTATTGCCTACTTCAACGGCAGGAAGCTTACCGAAACCGGCCTGGCTTGCTCAACCTGAAACGCTGTGGTCGCCATGGAAATTGCAGGGTGATGAATTAGCCGAGGGCAAAAGAGATGCCCTGCTGTTATCCCTGCAGGATCAGCAATTAGCGGGTATTGATATCGTCAGTGATGGCGAGCAAACGCGCCAGCACTTCGTCACCACCTTTATTGAGCATCTCAGCGGCGTTGATTTTGAAAAGCGTGAGATTGTGAAAATTCGCAATCGCTATGACGCCAGCGTGCCGAGCGTGATCGGTGAAGTCGTACGTAAAAAACCAGTGTTTGTTGAAGATGCTAAATTCCTGCGCCAGCAAACCAAACAACAGATTAAGTGGGCTCTGCCAGGCCCAATGACCATGATCGATACGCTTTATGATGGTCACTACAAAAGCCGTGAAAAACTCGCCTGGGAATTTGCCAAAATTCTTAACCAGGAAGCCAAAGAGTTAGAAGCAGCCGGTGTTGATATTATTCAGTTTGATGAACCCGCATTTAACGTGTTCTTCGATGAAGTGAATGACTGGGGCATCGCCGCACTGGAAAGAGCCGTTGAAGGTCTGAAGTGCGAAACCGCCGTGCACATTTGCTACGGCTACGGCATTAAAGCGAACACTGACTGGAAAAAGACCCTCGGCACTGAGTGGCGTCAGTACGAAGAAGTGTTCCCTAAACTGCAAAAGTCTTCTATCGATATCATTTCACTGGAAGCGCAGAATTCGCGCGTGCCAATGGATCTGATTGAGCTGATTCGTGGCAAAAAAGTCATGGTCGGTGCCATTGATGTGGCGACCAACACTATTGAAACTGCGGAAGAAGTCGCTGATACCTTGCGTAAAGCACTGCAGTTTGTCGACGCCGATAAGCTTTATCCTTCTACTAACTGCGGTATGACGCCACTGTCGCGCCGTGTTGCCAGAGGTAAGTTGGAAGCCTTGAGCGCGGGTGCAGCTATCGTACGTAACGAACTCACCGCGTAATGCTGATCCACTCACCGCCCAACAGGACGGTGAGTGCTTTTCCCGGTGCCCAGCGATGTTCAAACGGGCACCGTCTTCAGTCTCCTGCCTGCCTCATTCGATCCTGATAAAACCTCATCAACCCTTATGCGCGTGCGCTTGCCTGTCGGCCAGTAACTGATCGACGAAGGTAACGATCTCCGGTTTTGTCTGCTCAATCTCCGCAATTTTGCTGGCGAACTTCGGCAAATAGGCTTTATGGGCATACAACAATTGATCCAGCACTTTTATCGCCGTGTCGCCCGCCGGAATCAGCGGATTAATGGTGAAAGCGTGTAATGCCGCACCGTAATCTCCGCTAACGGCGGCTTCAATCACCGTTTCCTCCATGGCTTTCATTAACTGAATCATGCCGCGCGCCGCAGGCGGTAACGCTCCCCAACGCAGCGGTTCTGCGCCATGAGAAGTAATCGCAGCGGTGACTTCTACCACGCAATCAAACGGTAAATCGGCAATCGCGCCATTATTGCGTGTTGAGACCACCATTAATTTTCCGCTGTTATTTTGAATCGATGCAATGAGATCGCAAGCCGCATCGCTGTAATGCGCCCCGCCCCGCTGACTTAACTCTTCAGGCTTGTAGTTAAGATTGACGTCTTTATATAACTCGAACAGCCGCGCTTCGGTTTTCTTCACCACTTCAGCACGCGTTTCATACTGTTCGAACTCTTCGATGGCATGAGCGAGCATCGGTTCCTGCAAATAGTAATAGCGGTGATAACCGCAGGGCAGCAGGCCAAGATGTTTTACCTGATCGTAGTTAAAAGGAATCTGATGAATATTTTTCAGCCCTTCATCGCTTTTTTCCTGCTGGTCTGGGGAATAGATTTTATCAATCAGTTCGGCGGTGCGTTCATTGCCCTGCTGATCCCAGACGCGATGCCAGTGGAAATGATTGAGCCCGGCAAACTTGAAATTGAGATCTTTCTCTTCCGCACCGAGCACGCTGCATGCCTGAGTGATATGGCCGAACGGCACATTGCACAGGCCAACGGTTTTTTCCCACTTGCCATATTTAATCGCCGCTTCTGTCACCATACCTGCCGGATTGGTGAAATCCACCAGCCAGGCGTTGGGGCACAATTGACGCATGTCTTCGATAATGTCGAGAATCACCGGCACCGTGCGAAACGCTTTAAATATCCCGCCCGGGCCGTTAGTTTCCTGCCCCAGTAAACCATTAGCTAATGGGATCACTTCGTCTTTTAAGCGTGCATCCAGCAACCCCACGCGGAACTGGGTGGTCACGTAATCCGCATCCTTTAACGCTTCCTTGCGATCGAGAGAAAGATGCACCTGCCAGTCGAGTTTGGCAGCCGCGATCATGCGTTTTGCCATACTGCCAACGATTTCCATCTTCTCTGCGCCGTCCTCAATATCGACCAGCCACAACTCGGCAATCGGTAACTGCTCCTGACGCAGGATAAGTCCTTCAATCAACTCAGGCATATAGCTGGAACCCCCACCGATAGTGACAATCTTGATCTTATTTGGCATAGGATATAACTCCGTTTGGTTGCAATCAGGTGAGTTAAAAGCGCCGTTTCAGGCAGCATTGCGCCTCACCGCATGGATGATATTTTTCCTGGCTCAGGTTTATGTTATTTATTCAGCCTGCCTGCGCAGGCTGGAAAGGATATTCACTGCCGAAGAGATGACAACTCTGATTTACCCGGGCTTCCTGCCCGGGCAATCCGAATTAAAGCGCTTCACCTTGTGAGGCGATGACCTTTTTATACCAGGCAAAACTCTTTTTCTTCGAGCGCGAAAAATCGCCGGTTTGATCGTCATTACGGTTGACGTAAATAAAGCCGTAGCGTTTGCTGTATTGGCCGGTGCCAAAAGAGACACAGTCGAGACAGCCCCAGGGCGTGAAGCCCATTAAATCCACGCCATCTTCCAGTACGGCTTTTTTCATTTGCTCGATGTGTTCACGCAGGTAGGCAATACGATAGTCATCATTGACCTCGCCGTTGGCCTCACGTTGATCGACGGCGCCAAACCCATTTTCCACAATAAACAGCGGCTTCTGATAACGCTCATACAGCGCATTTAGCGTGTAGCGCAGACCGACGGGATCGATCTGCCATCCCCAATCTGACGCCTGCACATGCGGATTTTTTCGGCTGCCGGGGAATGCTTCGAGTGCGCTGTCCATGCGGGTCGCGCTGGCATACTCCACGGCGTTACTCATGTAATAGCTAAAGCCGAGATAGTCGGTGCAGCCTTCTCGCAGCGTTTGTGCATCTTCCGGCGCCATCTCAATGTGAAATCCGCGCAGTTCCCACTCTTTCAAAATGTACGAAGGATAGGCACCGCGCATGTGCACATCGCCAAACAGATAACGTTCCTGCATCGACTTTTGCGCATACATTACGTCATCAGGATGGCATGACCACGGATACAGCGGCACCATCGCCAGCATGCAACCGATCTTGAATTCAGGATTGATTTGATGCCCCAGCTTCACCACTTTGGCACTGGCCACAAACTGATGATGCAGTACCTGATACATCACCTCTTCCGGCTTCTCATGATCGGTGAAAATCACGCCTGAGTTGCTGTAGCCAAATAGCGGTCGCCGCCAGTTACGCTGGTTGTTGATCTCGTTAAAGGTCATCCAGTATTTCACTTTGCCTTTGTAGCGCTTCATCACCACTTCGCTATAGCGCACAAAGAGATCGATCAATTCACGATTTAGCCAGCCGCCATATTGCTGCACCAGATGCAATGGCATCTCGAAGTGCGACAGCGTAATCACCGGTTCGATGCCATATTTGAGCAGCTCATCAAACATGTCGTCGTAGAACTGCAGGCCCGCTTCGTTAGGTTGTTGCTCATCGCCTTTCGGGAAGATGCGTGTCCAGGCAATCGAGGTACGAAAACACTTAAAACCCATCTCGGCAAACAACGCGATATCGTCTTTGTAGTGATGATAAAAATCGGTGGCCTGATGATTGGGGTAGTGTTTCCCCTCGACAATGCCATTGGTAATTTCACGTTCAACGCCATGCGCTCCGCCCGTCAACACATCGACGATGCTCGGCCCTTTACCGCCTTCGTTCCATCCACCTTCAACCTGATGCGCGGCAACGGCGCCGCCCCATAAAAAATCAGCCGGTAACTGAGACATAATCCATCCTTTCATGTGATTAACTGCGTCTTACTGCAAGTGGGTTTTTGATAACTCCTGCACCTGACGATGCAGATAGATCAGCTCTTCAACTAAATCGCGACACAACATAGCGTTCATCAGATGATCCTGCGCATGCACCATAATCAGGTTGACCGGAATTTTGCCGCAGCCTTCATCCGCACCGATTAACGCGGTTTGAATTTTGTGGGCTTCGCGCGCGGCATCTCGTGCACTTGCCAGCAACGCATCGGCTTCCTGCCAGTTGTGTTTTCGGGCCGCTTGCAGTGCCTGCATCGATGATGAACGGGCTTCCCCTGCATGAATGATCAGCTCCATCACCGTGCTTTCCATTTCCTGCATCTCTTGCATTACTTCATCTCCTCAGCCAGTTGTTCCTGCGCCATCTCTTCTTCCTGCGCAAGCAGTTGGCGTTCATACATTTTGAAGAACGGGTAATAAATCAGCGTGGATAAACAAATCAGGAACGCGACTAACACCACTGCGCGCCAGTCCCAGCCGGTTGACCAGGCGGCACCAATCGGTCCCGGCGTGGTCCAGGGTGCCAGCGAAATGACGTGGTTGATCAGGTTGGTACGGGTAGCGGTCCAGGCGATAACCGCGTTGATCAACGGCGTGGTGATAAAGGGAATAAACAGCAGCGGATTCATCACCACCGGTGAACCGAAAATAATCGGCTCATTGATGTTAAACATACCGGGTACAAAGCCGAGGCGGCCGATGGCGCGCAGATGCGCGGAGCGGCTGCGCAGATAGAGAATCACCAGGCCCATGGTGGCACCCGATCCGCCTACGGTGATGAAGAACTGCCAGAATGGCTCGATAAAGATTTTAGGGATCTCTTGCCCGGCATTTAACGCTTCCTGGTTCAGCCCCAGATTACTCAGCCAGAATGCCTGCAGGATGCCGCCAACAATCGCCGCGCCGTGAATGCCGGCGAACCACAGCAAATGACATAGCAATACGGCGATGAGCACCGCAGGCAGTGAATCGGCTGCTGAGATAATTGGCGCAAACACTGACATGATGGCCTGAGGAATCAACAGGCCAAAGTGGCTCTCCATAAACAGGTTCAGCGGGTAGAGCGTCAGGAAAATCACCATGATGGGGATCAGCAGGTCAAAGGACTGACGAATTTTCGGTGGCACCTGTTCCGGCAGTTTGAAACCAATGTTGTACTTCACCAGCCAGTGCATCACTTCCGTGCAGTACAAGCTGATCAGGATGGCGGTGAATATCCCTTCTCCACCCAGCGAAGCGACGGACAATGCGCCGTTCTTTTCCGGTGCAGCCACCACCAAAAAAGTCATCAGCGACAGCAGCGCCGCCATCAGGCCATTCAGTTTGTAGCTTTGCGCCAGGTTATAGGCAATCGCGCCGGTGATGAACACCGCCATGATGCCCATCGTCATGTTGTAGGGCATCATCAGCTGGTCGTTGTACTGTTTCACCATGCCCAGCCACCACTGGGCGAAACCCCATTGGCTGTCCTGACTGAAAGGAGGATGTGAGAACAGCAGCATGAATGAGCCGACAATCAGGAACGGCATCGAGGCAATAAATCCGTCCTTGATCGCCACCACATGCCGTTGCGATGAGAGTCGCGCAGCAATCGGACTGATGCGGTTTTCAATCACACCAAATAAGGAGTCAGCCAGTGTACTCATCATGCCCCCTTATTAGCATCAATCAGGGCGAGCGCCGACTTCAGGATCTTTTCGCCATTTAACATGCCGTAATCCATGGTGTTAATGACGGTGACCGGTTTGTGATACTCCTGTGCCTGACGTTCGAAATCTGCCAGCTTATATTTGATCTGCGGGCCTAGCAGACAACAGTCATACTCGGCGATTTTTTCACTGAACTCTTCCATGCCAACGGCATCAATTTTGGCTTCTAAACCCAGCTGCGTAGCGGCTTTCTGCATTCTTTGTACGACCATGCTGGTTGACATACCTGCGGAACAACACAATAGAATTTTCACCATGACACCCTCCGTTTTTTTTAAATAATTACGCGCCGAGAATCGTTTCTGCAACCGGTTACAGATTCAATTTGTTCTTTTTGTGATCCATAACTCAAACCGTTAACCCTTATTTAAAGAGTGAAAATATGATTAATCTGAGACCGGTTTCATATTATTTTTTTGTTAGCCTTTTAAATATGTGATGAAATCGGATGATAATGAGAAAAAACGTTATCGGTTAGAAGAGCCTCACTCTGCAGTTTTCAGATTGAGCTTTTGCGCTACAATGCGCGAGAACGCTGAGAAGGAAGATAAATGACGACAATGCTTGATGTCGCAAAACGCGCAGGTGTGTCAAAAGCCACGGTGTCACGGGTGCTGGCTGGCCATGCTTATGTGTCTAAAACGGTGCGGGATCGGGTGATGCTGGCCATAGATGAGATGGATTACCGTCCTAACCTGCTGGCACGAAGTCTTGCGACCAACCGTTCGCACAGTATTGGTCTGATGGTGCCCAACACGCTTTACAATGGTCCCTTTTTTACCGAGCTGTTATTCCAGGCCGCGACCATGACGGAAAAACTCGGTTCACAACTGGTGCTGGGCGATGGTAAACACAATGCGCAGCAAGAGCGTGAAGCCATAAACTTTTTAATCGATAGCTATTGCGATGCCGTGATCATCTATCCGCGCTATTTAAGCGTGGAAGATATTGATGCCCTTATTCCTGGTATGAGTAAGCCGTTAATCGTGTTAAACCGCCGTTTGAAGCAGCATCCGCAATATTCGGTGTGTGCTGACCACGAAAATGACACCCTCAACGCGGTGAATCATTTAATTGCTCAGGGCCACCGCGAGATCGCTTTTATCAAAGGGATGGGCAGCTCTCACACCGGATTAAGTCGCCTGAAAGGCTATATTTCATCGTTGATGGAAAATGGCATTGAATACGATGAAAACCTGATGCTGGATGGCTGCTGGACCAGCGCCAGTGGGCAACTGGCGGTTGAAGCACTGTTGCGTCGTAAAGTCAGATTTTCCGCGATTGTCGCCAGCAATGATGATATGGCGATTGGCGCCGCTTGCGCCTTGCACAACGCGGGTTTGCGCATCCCGCATGACGTCTCCTTGCTGGGCTTTGATGATATCCCGGTTGCGCCCTATCTCTTGCCGGCGTTAACCACGGTGCATGTTCCGGTTGCTGAGATGGTGTCGAGCGCATTAACGCAACTGTCTAAAATGCTGGATGGCGAAAGCGTGACGGCGCAGCCACTGATGCCGGGCCGACTGGTGCTGCGTAATTCGATCACCCAGGGACCGTATTACCAGCAAAAATAACGACGCCGTGCGATAATCTGGCTTAATTTGCCACGATGAGCATTTTACGCCATGAAGCATTTCCTCGTTATTGTTCCCGATGGCGGCATGCTGTTTGAAGCCGCCGGTATTGCCGACATCCTGATGCACGCCAACCTGCACCTGCCGGTCGGCGTTGATCAGCCACGTTATCGTGTCAGTATCGCCACCACGCAGCCGCATCAGGTGATCCATGGTCAGTCGGGCCTCAACCTGCTGGCTGACCTGAAGCTGGCCGAATTAGATCCCCGCGCCGCCTGGGACACCATCATGATTACCGGACGCGGTGACAGCGTTGAAGAGGGCAATATGGTGGTGGATTTCATCAGGCTGGCGGCTCCGCAGGCTCGGCGTGTGGTGTCAATTTGTGGTGGCGCGATGCTGCTCGCTGAAGCCGGTTTGCTGGATGGACGCCGCGCCACGTCACACTGGCGCCTGCTGGAAACCCTGCAAACCCGCTTCCCCCGTGTTCAGGTGGAAGGGGGTCCGCTGTATATTCAGGATGGTCCAATCTGGACGTCCGGCGGCGTCAGCTCCGGCTTTGATCTCACGCTGGCGCTGGTTGAAGAGGATTTTGGCTTCAGCGTGGCACGCGATATCGCTCAGGATATGGTGATGTATTTGCGTCGCCCCGGCGGACAGATGCAGTTCAGCCGCTACCAGCTACAACAAACCAGCACCGGCCCGATCCACGATCTGCAAAGCTGGATACGCGCCAACCTGGCGAAAGATCTGTCGGTTGAGAAATTGGCCGAACGTGTCGCCATGAGCCCCCGCAATTTCACCCGCGTATTCACCCGTGAAACCGGTGCGTCACCGGCGCGCTATGTCGCAGAAGCGCGACTGGCCGCCGCACGAGAACTGTTGGAACAGAGCCGCGCGACGCTGGAACGCATCGCCCTCGACACCGGATTTGGCAGCAGCATCAATTTGCGCCGCAGTTTTGAGCGCCAGCTGCATCTCACTCCGGGTGAATATCGCCAACGCTTTCACTGCCGCAAAATGGCGTAAAGTGATCCTTTTTTGTCGTTTACGCCAATCACACATCGTCCTACATTGACTGCAACCACTTCGGATAAGGAGTCAATGATGATTAAGATTGGCATTAACGGCTTTGGCCGTATCGGACGTAACGTGTTCCGCGCCGCACTGGGCAGTAACGATATTGAGATTGTGGCGATTAACGATCTCACCGACAGCAAAACGCTGGCGCATCTGCTCAAACACGACTCATTGTTAGGCAGACTTCCTGCAGAAGTTGAGGCCGGTGAAGGTGAGCTGCGCATCGATGGTAAGCCGGTGCGGGTGTTCAGCGAACGCGACCCGGCCAATATCCGCTGGCGTGACGTGGGTGTTGATATTGTGATTGAAGCCACCGGCTTCTTCACCGAGCGCGAGAAAGCGGCAGTGCATATCACGCACGGCGGCGCAAAACGGGTGATCATCTCCGCTCCTGGTAAAAACGATGATTTGACGATTGTGCTGGGCGTGAACGACCAGCGTTACGATCCCCAGCAGCATTTCGTGGTGAGTAACGGCAGTTGCACGACCAACGGCCTCGCGCCAGCCGCGCAAGTATTGCATCAGGCATTCGGCATTGAACATGGCCTGATGAATACCACCCATGCTTATACCAATAGTCAGGTGCTGCACGATCAGCCGGAGAAAGATCTGCGCGGTGCACGTGCCGCCGCCCTGTCGATTGTGCCTTACTCCAGCGGTGCGGCAAAAGCGCTGGGCCGTGTGATCCCGGAACTGGATGGACGTTTGACGGGCTATTCATTGCGCGTGCCGGTGCCAGTGGTGTCGATTGTGGATCTCACCGTGACGCTGAAGCGTGATGTGACGGCAGAAGAAGTGAACAATGCATTTAAGGCCGCCGCCGCTGAGGGTCCATTAAAAGGCATTCTGGGATACAGCGATGAGCCACTGGTCTCCAGCGACTATCAGGGCGATCCACGTTCATCGATCATTGATGGGCTCTCTACCCTGGTGATTGGCGGCAACCTGGTGAAAATCCTCGCCTGGTACGATAACGAGTGGGGATTCTCAAATCGTCTGGTGGATTTAGCGCGCTTAATGGCGCAGCGCGGATTGTAATTCGCACCAATCTGCAGCCCAAAAAATCCCCGCTGATGCGGGGATTCTCGTTGCTGCCGGGAGTGATTACTTGATGCCCATCGCATCCTTCAGCGTAAAGAACAAGTCCGTCTGATCGGTCAGGCCCACCACGTTAGCCGCATAAGGCCCATAGGCCGCGATGCGCAACTGTGTGCCGGTATGCCCCTGAGAATCCTCTTCAGAGTTACCGTAACTGATGGTCATGACCGCACCATCTTTGGTGTTCACCGCCTGGGTCAGGCCTGGGGCTTTGCTGCCATTTTCAATAATCTGGCTGCTATGCGCATGGTCTGCCGTCACTACCACCAGCGTGTCACCGTGTTCACGTGCAAAAGCCAGCGCCTGCTGCACGGCCTCATCCAGATCCACCGTTTCGCCAATCTGGCCGCACGGGTTCGCCGCGTGATCCTGTTTATCAATTGACGCGCCTTCCACCTGCAGGAAGAAACCTTTCTCATTGGTGCTCAGCAGATCAATCGCCTTTTTGGTCATCTGCGCCAATGTTGGTGTTGATGCCGGGCGATCTTTATTCACTTCACAGGTCACCGCCGGTTTATCGATATTGCCGTGATAGCTGGCTTTTGGTCCCTGCCAGCGAACCGGCATATTGCCATCGGAGAACAGCCCCAGTACCGGTTTCGTTTGATCGGCCTGTTGGATGGCATTCATGCCATCAAGGTTATCAACCAGCTGGAAGCCCAACGCCTGAGCCTGCTCGCGCAGGGTTTTACCCTGATATTCACCCGCTTTGGCGCTTTCAGAGAACGATTTCGCCCCGCCGCCAAGGGTGACATCTGGGCGGGTCTTCAGCATCTGCTCGCTGATAGACCCTTTACCGCCCTGCTCCAGCGCATTGGTGGGACACAGCTCGCTGGTTTTCTCCGGGCCATAACATTTACGCGACGTGACATGCGCCATCAAAGCGGCGGGCGTGGCATCCTGCAATTCTGCAGTCGAGACGTTACCGGTGGCTTTCCCAGCGGCTTTCGCCAACTCCAGAATGGTGACCTGATCCTTGCCATTAACGTCTACGCCGATGGCGCCGTTATAAGATTTGGTGCCCGTCGCCCAGGCGGTCGCGGAGGCAGCCGAATCGGTCACGTAATTCGGTTTGTGAGTTTTCTTGTCTAACGAGTAGTGGGTGTACTGACCGGTTAACGGCAGCGCATCAATGCCTGGGAAGAAACCACCCGCGCCCATCGCCTGATTTCGTGCGGCGGTGATTTCCGAGTCACCCATGCCATCGCCGATCAATAAGATGACGTTTTTGGCCGTGGTATTAACGAGTGAGGCTTTCAGCGCTTCCGTCTGGTCGCTGCTGAGGCGGCGCGCGCCACCGTGTTCGGTGATATCACCGGTGGCGGCGCGGCTATACGTTGTTGTGTCTGCCACTGCTGACGTCGCGATGAGTGAAGCCAGCAGAGAAACCGTGAAAAGAGGTATGTGTTTCATTTATAAGCATCCTTATCAGTAAATATAACCAAATGTTTCCGCAGACAAGTCTGCGACAGTCTGGTGACACTTTTGTGGCAGAGAGGGAATAATTTGATGACAGAACACGCAGTTCGGCGAGAGATGCAGCAAGCTGCACAGAGCTTAAGCGGATAGAACAAAAGGAGAAAATAGGGCTTGACCGTATTCAGGTAACTCCCTATAGTAGCGCCCCGTTGACCCAGTGCGGTTGGCAGAAAAAATGTGGTGAGATGTCCGAGTGGCTGAAGGAGCACGCCTGGAAAGTGTGTATACGGCAACGTATCGGGGGTTCGAATCCCCCTCTCACCGCCATCATTTCGAAGAAGAGCCTGAACGAAAGTTCAGGCTTTTTTTTGTCTTCAATTCAGCCACATCGTTAATTTATCTGGCCATCTTCCATTACCATCGCTAAAAACTTGTCTCTTAGCGGGTCCTTAATCTGACCATTCCACGCCAAACCGGTGTGCCATTGGGTATGCTCGCCTTCCAGCGGCAATAGTGTGACGCCTACAGGCAGGATGTGTTTCACACTCGCCGGCAGTAACGCCACACCATCACCAGCGGCCACCAGCGCCAGTAACGTCTGAATATCATCAGCAGCCGACACCGTGCGCGGCGTGAGGTTTCTTGCGGTCAGGAATTGATCGGCCTGCGTAGTGAGCCCTTCGCCCCGCTGAGGTGCCAACTGTAAGAGTTGATGATTTTCAATAACCTGCGTTGTTTCTAAGTGACTCAATAATTGATCAGCGGCTACCGCCAGCACTAATTGTTCCGTATCCAGACTGTGACTTTGCAGTGGTTCAGGCACGGGTAAGCGCACAAATCCCACCTGCAGTCGTCCTTCAGCAAGCCGTTGGGTCTGAACCGCCGAAGGCATATCGTTGAGCGAGACCTGTACGCCGGGATAACGAACGCGAAAGGCAGCGACACGTTTGGCAGCAAAAAGATAAGAAGAGATGCCAAAACCCAGAGTGAGTTTTCCTGAATCCCCTCTTTGGATCGCCGTCACATCAGCAAAGAAATCCGCGTAGCGCTCCACTGCCTCGCTGGCAGCCGCTAATAACTGCTCTCCCGCCACCGTTAACCGCGCGCCATGCCGGCCGCGCTGAAATAACGTCACACCAGAAAGGTGCTCCAGTGTCTGGATCTGTTTCGAGAGTGCGGGCTGGGTGATGCAGAGCTTATTGGCCGCCGAGTGGTAGGTGCCTTCTTGCGCCAGCGTCACAAAGGCGCGTAACAGTTTAATATCCATTCCAATCGGTTATCAAAGTGGGAGAAGTTGTGATTATACACGGTGGATTTCCCTCTGGTGAAATAGCGACCTACTTCCTTTTGGAGAATCACCATGGAACATTCACTTCGCGTTGCCACCGTGCAGTTTTGCCATCGCGCCAGCGACAAAGCTTACAATCTTTCCGTGATGGAGCGCTTTATCGCGCAGGCCGCACAAGAAGAAGTCAAAATATTAACCTTTCCTGAAATGTGCATCACGGGTTACTGGCATGTGCCGGATCTGCCCATTACAGAGGTCGAAGCCCTGGCCGAGCGCACGGAAAACAGCCCGTCACTGGCGCGTATCGCGAGCCTGGCGGAAAAGCATCAGATGGCGATCGGCGCCGGCTACATCGAAAAGCATGATAATGGACTGCTCTACAATGCCTATGCGGTCTGCATGCCGGATGGCCAACGCCAAGTACATCGTAAGATCCATGCTTTCGAACATGCGGGCATCGCCCAGGGAAATGAATTCACCGTGTTTGACACGCCATGGGGGGTGAAAGTCGGGATTCTGATTTGCTGGGACAATAATTTAACCGATAACGTCCGCATCACCGCGCTCATGGGAGCCGATATTCTGATTGCCCCGCATCAAACAGGTGGCACCCATTCACGCAGTCCCTTTGGTATGAAACCCATTCCGGTGAGCCTGTGGGAAAACCGAGAAAGCGATCCCAGCGCACTGGAAATCGCTCTGGCTAGCGACAGCGGTCGAGGCTGGTTGATGCGCTGGCTGCCTTCGCGTGCGCACGATAACGGGCTTTTCGTCCTGTTCAGTAATGCCGTCGGACTGGATAACGGCGAGATCCGTACCGGCAATGCGATGGTGATTGACCCCTATGGCCGCATCGTTAACGAAACCACTTCCTTCAGGGATACGCTGGTGAGTGCCGACCTGGATCTCTCGTTACTGGCGATGTCTACCGGACGCCGCTGGATCCATGGTCGTCGCCCGGAGCTTTATCAACTCCTGTGTGAACCTCAGGGCTATGAGCGTGATGCACGTACTGCACGGTTCTCCGAGGATGTTCCTGTGTTCGATCACAAAATGACGCGTAAAACATTTTTGGATAAAAAATAACGCAGCATAAGGAGTAAACCTTTCGCGTTTTATGAATACCGACACTGAAGACGCCTGGGGAAGTTAATACTAATATAGGGAAAAACAATAAATGAAGGGATTTATGCATCATGGCATTTTTATCTGCGCCATGACATTCACCTCGTTAGCTGAAGCGGTAATAGAAATTCCGTTTAAATTCGATGAGAGTGCAGTACCGATTGCAACACTGAATATTAATGGTCAGGATGGCGAGTTCATGCTTGATACCGGCTCCGCATTTGCTTTCCATTTTGATCAGTCATTTATACGACAGGTGACCTGGTTAAAATCCCTTAAGGAGAAAGTGCGAACCACCGATCTGACCGGCGAAGTGTTCCTGCATGATAAATTCATGTTCCACCATGTTTACGTCAATGGTATGAACTTTGAGAATGTTGAAGGGATTTCCCTGGTTCCATGGGGGCTGACGCTGCAGCCTGACGGCAAACGTCCGGAAAGTATGGTTATCGGATTGGGGCTATTCCGGCAGAAAGCCCTGCTCATCGATTATCAGCATCGCCTTTTTTCCGTGGCTGATCGGCTGGACGATTTCAATATCGATCGTCAGCAATGGTTAACGCTGCCGTTAACCTTAACCCATGAGGGTATTATCATTGAGGCAATGAAGAATAATGAAACCTTTAATATGCTGCTGGATACCGGCGCATCACACTCAATGCTGTGGAGTAAACGTTTAAATAGAACAGAGAACGTTTATCCCTGCAAAGAAGTCATCGACGAATTGGATTATGAAGGCTGCCGGGCGACTCAAATAAATATCAAAAACACAACATCCGGGGAAATAGATATCGATGTCGTGCTATTAGATGATGTTGACTCGCGAATGGCAGCGGAGGGTATATTAGGCACCGATTTCTTACAGCACCATCGTGTTCTGATTGATTTTCCTAACCAGCAGTTATTGATGCGCGCCATTGAACCAGGCTAAGTAGCAATAAAAAAACCCGGCTTGCGCCGGGTTTTGCTTCGCTACACTCTCAATCAACTTCTAAATCGTTAACCGTAAGCCAGCAGCGTGCGCTGGCAAAGTGCCGAACGGACGCAGTCGTTTTTGTCGAAACGCACCACACCAATCATCTCGTCTTCTTCGAAACGCGCCAGCGCATCAGCAAGACCGGATTTGACATGGGACGGCAAGTCACACTGGGTGATATCACCGTTGACGATAACCGTCACGTTCTCGCCTAAGCGTGTCAGGAACATCTTCATCTGTGCCGCAGTGACGTTTTGTGCCTCATCAAGGATCACTACGGCATTTTCAAACGTACGTCCGCGCATATATGCGAAGGGCGCAATCTCTACCTTGGCAATTTCAGGCCGCAGGCAGTACTGCATAAAGGAAGCGCCGAGACGTTTAACCAGAACGTCGTATACCGGTCGGAAATACGGGGCGAACTTCTCGGAAATATCCCCAGGAAGGAAACCGAGGTCTTCATCCGCCTGCAGAACCGGGCGCGTCACAATAATCCTTTCGATATCCTTATTGATCAGGGCCTCAGCCGCTTTGGCTGCGCTAATCCAGGTTTTACCGCAACCGGCTTCACCGGTGGCGAATATCAGCTGTTTCGTTTCTATGGCATTAAGATAGTGCGCCTGAGCTTCATTTCTGGCTTCAATCGGACCGCGATCGCGTGAATCACGCGCCATACCAATTGAGTCCAACCCACCCATCTGCACCAGCGAAGTGACCGATTCTTCTTCGCGCTGACGGTGACTGCGAGAATCACTACGAACGACTCTTCTTGCTTCACGACGCGCTTTGATCACTGCTTTCTGTCTTCCCATAGTGGCACCTTACAGTTGGTTTCATTTATCGCGGCGGATCACCCGCGGCGATGACTTGAACGCTTTAGAGGTTTGTTTGGCTTCCTTGTAAGCCGGGTCTGGCCATTGAAAATAGTGTGCAACAACGACGAAGCGCTGAAGCGCACCGGTAGAGAATTGGCGTTAGTTCGGAAACGGTAATTGAAAAGTGAAGAGGATACTTTGGAGGGAAGAAATCCCCCGCAGTGTACTGCGCTAGCTGAAGTGTATTTAACTGTCCATAGAAGGACCGGGTCATGCGCGAACTCCAGTGGACTTAGCCACACAACTGACAACGCTTATGAGTAAAGTGCATCATATTAACCATGCTTTGCAACAGTATTTTTACGTCACGACAAAGAAAAACAGATAAGCGAAGCATGAGAATTTTCGTCTTAAATTAAATTATCTCGCATTTTCAGTGGGATGGATTATTTGACGTGCGACGAACTTTTTCGGAACATTCGGAAGTGGAAGCGACCAAAGGAAAGTTTACGGACGGTGAAAAAAGCGCCAGCGCAACCTTATCGCTGTGCTGGCACGGTGCGTTTATTAATCAGACCTGCAGTAAAGGCTGGCCAAGGTAATGTTTTTCGTCAGGGACGCCGGGCAAAACGAAAAAGTATCCTCCGCCAATCGGACGAATATATTCTTCCAGCGCTTCGCCATTGAGACGTTTTTGCACGGTGATAAAGCCTTTGGCTAAATCATGCTGATAGCAAACGAACAAGAGTCCCATATCTAGCTGCCCCGAACCGGTAATCCCTGAGGAGTAACTGTAACCCCGGCGCAGCATTAAACTGCTGTCGGTTTCCGGCGTGCGTGGGTTAGCGAGACGGATATGCGCATCCAGCGCGATGACATCGCCATCCGGGTCTTTGCTGTAATCCGGCACGTCATGTTCCTCTTTCATGCCCAGCGGCGCACCGGAAAGTTTCTCACGACCGAATATCGTTTGCTGTTCACCCAGTGGAGTGCGATCCCACATTTCAACGTGGAAACGAATGATACGCACCGCCTGATAACTGCCGCCCTGCGTCCATGCCGGTTCTTGTTGATTTGCAGTGACCCACAGCAACTGATCCATCAACGCAGGATTATGCGTGTCAGGGTTAGCGGTGCCATCTTTAAAGCCCAGCAGATTGATCGGCGTTTCTTTACCGTGACTGCGTGCGGCGTGGTCGGCGATAAAGCCGTCGCGCCGCCAGCGCACGGCCAGCAGATCGGGCGTGTACTTAATGATGTCGCGCAGTGCGTGTATCACCGTATCTTGCGTATTGGCGCAGATTTGCAGCAGCAGATCGCCGTGACACTGATCGGCATCCAGCGAATCGTTGGGGAAGCGCGTCATGCTTTGCAGTTGCGTCGGTTTGTGTGCACTCAAACCAAAGCGCTCATCAAACAACGAGGTGCCCACGGACAGCGTCATGGTGAGATTATCGGGTGCGATATCGGCGCCAAGAATGCCGGAATCCATTGGCGGCAGCTGCGGGTTGGTGACAACTGGCGCGGCGCCTCCTTTGGTCAGGAAAGCGAAGCGCGCTGTGAGCAGACGGAACAGACGCTCGAGGTCACTTTTATCACTGGCTAAGACGTCAAAGGCCACCAGCATCATCGAAGCTTGCTGCGGGGTGATAATGCCAGCCTGATGCGGGCCGTAGAAAGGTTGCGCCTGCTGGCGCGCATCGGGTGCAACCGTGCCAGGAGAGAAGCTGTCAGCCGCGGCTGCCGTATGGAACGGACAACCGCCACTCAGGGCGGCCGCGCCGCCCAACATACCTAACCCCTGTAATAAACGACGACGCGACGGCTCTGCCGCGTCATTTTTATGGCTCATGATTAGTCGAGACCTAAAGTTCCGCGCAGCAGGGAGAGATCTTCCGCCAGAGTGGTGATCGGCCCTTTCAGCGCATTGCGGTCAGCGGTAGTCAGTTTCTCGTAAGATTCGAAACCGTCTTTGGTGCGGTATTTGCTGAGGATGCTGTCGACTTTCTTAAAGTTAGCATCGACTTTCGCCAGCAGCTGCGGGTTAGCTTTTTGCAGCTGTGGACGCAGCAGATCAACGATTTTCTGTGCACCGTCGATATTGGCCTGGAAGTCGGACAGGTCGGTACGGCTGTAACGATCTTCTTCACCCGAGATTTTGCTGGCCGCCACTTCTTCGATCAGGCCTGCTGCGCCACCGACCACTTTCGCCGGAGGGAAGGCCAGTTCACTGATGCGGGTCTGCAGATCCAGCACGTCCTGATTCAGCTTAGTCGCAAACTCTTCTGCACCTTTGGTGGTTTTGTCGGCCCACAGGATTTTTTCGATGCGGTGGAAACCGGTAAATTTCGGGTCTTCGGCTTTTTTCTCGAAGTCATCTTCACGGGCATCGATGCTGCTGTCCAGATCGGAGAACAGTTCTGCAATCGGTTCGATACGCTCGTAGTGCGCACGGGTCGGTGCGTACAGCGCTTTGGCTTTTTCCAGGTCGCCCGCTTTAACCGCATCGGTGAAGGCCTGGGTGCCCGCCACCAGCTCTTTGACTTCGCTCATCACGTAGGTTTTGTAGTCCGTGATTGGGCCGGCCAGCTGCATGATGTCGGTTTTGCCTTTGGCTGCCGTTTTCGACTCACCTGACACCACCAGTTTGCCTTTCGGATTGGTCAGCAAGCCACAGGTCATGTCATATTCGCCTGCTTCGAGGTTCGCAGTCAGTTTCTGGCTAAAGCCCGGCGCGATGTTTTCACGCTCTTCTACCACCATCACCCCTTTCAGGATTTCCCACTCCAGCGCTTTCTGGCTGTTGTTTTTGATGATGAACTGGGTTTTACCCGCCTGCACATTGAGTGACATCGGCTCACACTGTTTGTCAGTGACGGTAACCGTGACTTGCGGGATGGATGCAGCAGATGCAGCGCCTGAGAGAGCCAGCATTGAAACCAACAGCGCCTTACGGCGGAAGCGAATCGTCATAGTGATATCCCTGTTACATGGAAGAACAGGCGCGCAATCGCGCCTGATTTAATTTCAGCGTGTGGTGCGCGCAGCACTGGCCGTTGGGCGCGCCGGGAAGAAGAACAGCAGCAGCGCCGGAATCAGGTAGATAAGCCAGGCCGCCACTTCACTGAGGCTTGGCGTTTCCTGATAGCCGAGAATGCCTTCCAGCAGCGTACCGACCACCGAGTGGGTGGAAAGCGTGTTGCTGAGATCGAAAGCAATGTCCTGGAAGTGGTTCCACAGACCTGCCTCATGGAAGGCACGAATCGCTCCTGCTGCCAGGCCTGCCGCAACAAAGAGGATGAATAAGCTGGTCCAGCGGAAGAAGCTCGCCAGGTTAAGGCGGATGCCGCCGTAGTAGAGCAGCATGCCCAAAACAATCGCCGTTAATAAGCCCAGCACCGCGCCAATCGGCGGCGCATAGCCAACATCCTGGGTGAAAGCCGCCAGCAGGAAGAAGACGGATTCGAGACCTTCACGCGCCACGGCCAGAAAGACCATGAGAACCAGCGGGAAGCCACCGCCGCCCTGTTTTTGCAATGCCTGGTCCACCGAGCGTTCCAGTGTGGCTTTGATATTGCGCGAGACTTTGCGCATCCAGAAGACCATGGACGTGAGGATGACCACCGCGACGACCGCGACGATGCCTTCAAACAGTTCTTGTTGTTTTTGCGGGAATTCGCCGGTGGTTTCATTGATGAAGATGCCAAGGCCTAAGCAGAGTGCCGCGGCAATGAAGACACCCGCCCACATCGCGGGGAACCACTGAGTACGCTGGGTGCGTTTCAGGTAGCTGGCAATCAGGCTGACGATGAGAGCTGCTTCAAGACCTTCACGCAGCATAATGAGAAACGGTACGAACATCACCAACCTCTTGATTGTTAAGCAGGGTAAACATTAGGTAAAAATACGTAAAGTGCAAACGATATCGATTATCATTATCGCGGGTAAAATTACAAGTCACTGAATGAAATTATTTCTCATTTGCGGGCTGTAATACGGATTCTGTGAAAAGGGGTGATGGGGATTTCAGCGTTCAGATAAATATTCAGTGCTGGGGTGTGGCTGCAAGCTCAGTACGGGGATATCGCTGCAGGTTCAATGCCGGGTTTCCGCTGCTGCACGTTCGGTGCAGAGTTATCGCTTCAGGTTCAGTGCAGAGGTGTCGCTTCAGGTTCAGTGCAGAGGTGTCGCTTCGAATTCAGCGCATTGTCCACTAAAGGCCATCCCGATCGCGAAGAAACCACGCATCCCTGCAGATCGGCCGCGCCGTCCATGGCGCGGACGCTTCGCTCTTCGGAATGGCCTTTATTGGACGTTTGGCTGTGGTATTGCGTTGAATTGAATGTTTAAGCATTGCCGATTTTAATGACACGCACAGAAGCTTCAGAGCAGAAAGGCACCAGACTGCGTTATCACCCGTTGTTTTAAATCGAGTGTCGGAGCCTGGTCGATTCCATAAAAAAACCCGCCGTTTGAAGGGCGGGCTTGATGTATCAGAGACAAATTACTTGGTGTTGTATTCAGCTTCAGCGGCGGCGAAGCGCGCTTGTGCTTCTTTTGATGGGCCTTTGCCGATCAGGCTGAACACCACAATCGCGATGCTGGCGAAGATGAAGCCAGGAATGATTTCATACAGCTCGGTGTAACCATATTGCTTCCACAGCAGCACGGTCAGTGCACCAATCACCATCCCGGCCAGCGCGCCATTGCGGGTCATACGTTTCCAGCATACGCCGAACAGAACAACCGGACCGAAGGCAGCACCAAAGCCCGCCCATGCATAGCTGACTAAGCCGAGCACACGGTTTTCCGGATTGGCCGCCAGCGCGATAGCGATCAACGCAATCAGCAGCACCATTAAACGCCCTACCCACACCAGCTCTTTTTGACTGGCATTTTTACGCAGGAAGCCTTTGTAAAGGTCTTCTGTCAGGGCGCTTGAACACACCAGCAGCTGGCAGCTTAAGGTGGACATCACCGCTGCCAGAATCGCAGACAGCAGGATGCCAGCAATCCACGGGTTAAACAGGATACGCGCCAGTTCAATGAACACGCGTTCGCCGTTCTGGCTTACGCCTGCCGCTTGTTCAGGGTGGTTCTGGAAGTAGGCGATACCGAAGAAGCCCACCGCCACGGCACCGGCCAGGCACAGGATCATCCAGGTCATGCCAATACGACGTGCAGTACGAATCGAGTGATGTGAATCCGCCGCCATAAAGCGCGCCAGAATATGCGGTTGTCCAAAGTAACCCAGGCCCCAGCCGAGTAAGGAGATAACGGCAACAAAGTTGAGCCCTTTCAGCATGTCGAGGTTTTCAAGACTTTTTGCTTCGATCACCGCCAGTGAATCATCCAGGCCACCTACCGCGATAATCACAAACACCGGGGTGAGGATCAGCGCGAAGATCATCAGGCTGGCCTGCACGGTATCGGTCCAGCTCACCGCCAGGAATCCGCCCACCAGCGTATAAAGAATGGTGGCAGCAGCACCGGCCCACAGCGCAGTTTGGTAATCCATACCGAAGGTGCTTTCAAACAGACGTGCACCCGCAACCACGCCTGATGCGCAATAAATGGTGAAGAAGATGAGAATGACTACAGCGGAGATAACACGCAGCAGCTTGCTTTTGTCTTCGAAACGGCTGGAGAAGAAGTCCGGCAGCGTTAAGGCATTATCGTGATGTTCGGTCTGCACGCGCAGGCGACCTGCCACAATTTTCCAGTTAAGCCAGGCACCGATGGTCAGGCCAATGGCGATCCAGCTTTCTGAAATGCCGGAAAGGAAGATGGCGCCGGGTAAGCCCATCAGCAACCAACCGCTCATATCTGATGCACCCGCTGACAGTGCGGTGACCACACTGCCTAAACTGCGTCCGCCCAGAATGTAGTCGTCAAAGTTTTTGGTCGAACGGTAGGCAATAAAGCCAATCAGCACCATTCCCAGGTTATAAATTACAAAGGTCACCAACATCGGTGTACTCATACTCATACTCTCTCCACTTATTATTTAATCCGTTAAGAGAAATCTTTTTTCCTGAGCCACCGGAACGGGACGGCATCAGGGCTTTACCGCATCCAGAGAAAGCGATTTCTCTTAAGGCGCGGTATCCTGCCGCAAAGGGGCGGCGCGCACAATGCATTTAACACAGCTGTCACAATGGTTTCACCTGACTTCGCTGATTTAATGCCAATAGGTTGCACACGCTCACACTTTGAGTTGCACCTTGTTCAACATGAGAGTGCTCTCGTTGACGGGAGTTGCAACTTTGGCGAGCTTCTTGCAGCAAGTTTTGTGCCGTTTCTTCACATGACCGATTTTAAGTGTTGATAAACGTGCAACTCAGGTCACATTTAACATGGTTGCACAAAGTTGCAACATGAGTGATAGTGCAGCCCACGCTGATGTTGAATCATATTTTGAGGACGAGGAAATCATGGGAACGACCACCATGGGGGTGAAGTTGGATGAAGCCACCCGCGATCGCATTAAATTGGCGGCAGGTAAAATTGACCGTACGCCACACTGGCTGATCAAACAGGCGATTTTTAACTACCTTTCGCAGCTGGAAGCCGGTGAATCTTTGCCGGAAATTCCCCTCCAGCTCGCCGACGCCGCCAGTGAAGAAGGCACGGCAGACGAGTCATTCCAGCCCTTCCTCGACTTCGCTGAACATATTTTGCCGCAGTCGGTCACGCGCTCTGCCATCACCGCTGCGTGGCGTCGTCCGGAAACCGATGCGGTACCGATGCTGCTGGAGCAGGCGCGTCTCCCTGCCCCGCTGGCCGAGAAAACCCATCAGCTGGCTTATAGCCTGGCGGATAAGTTGCGTCACCAAAAAGGTGCAACCGGACGCGCCGGAATGGTGCAAAGCCTGTTACAAGAGTTCTCCCTCTCTTCGCAGGAAGGCGTGGCGCTGATGTGTCTGGCGGAAGCGCTGCTGCGTATTCCCGACAAACCAACTCGTGATGCGCTTATTCGCGACAAAATCAGCAATGGCAACTGGCAGTCGCATCTGGGCCGCAGCCCGTCGATGTTCGTTAACGCCGCGACCTGGGGTCTGCTGTTTACCGGACGTCTGGTATCGACTCACAATGAAGCCAACTTGTCGCGTTCACTTAATCGCATTATTGGTAAGAGTGGAGAACCGCTGATCCGCAAAGGCGTGGATATGGCGATGCGCCTGATGGGCGAGCAGTTCGTCACCGGCGAAACCATTGCGGAAGCACTGGCCAATGCGCGCAAACTGGAAGAGAAAGGCTTCCGCTACTCCTACGATATGCTGGGTGAAGCGGCGCTGACCGCCAGCGATGCCAAAGCTTATCTGGTGTCCTATCAGCAGGCGATCCATGCCATTGGTAAAGCTTCCAATGGCCGTGGCATCTATGAAGGTCCGGGCATCTCGATCAAACTGTCGGCCCTGCATCCTCGCTATAGCCGCGCGCAGTATGAGCGCGTGATGGAAGAGCTATATCCGATCCTCAAATCACTGACCTTACTGGCGCGCTCTTACGACATCGGTATCAATATCGATGCGGAAGAAGCAGACCGTCTGGAACTGTCGCTCGATCTGCTGGAAAAACTGTGCTTCGAGCCGGAACTGGACGGCTGGAACGGGATTGGCTTTGTGATTCAGGCATACCAGAAGCGCTGCCCGTTTGTGATCGACGCCCTGATCGATCTCGCCCAACGTAGCCGCCGTCGCCTGATGATCCGTCTGGTAAAAGGCGCGTATTGGGATAGCGAAATCAAACGTGCGCAGATTGAAGGGCTGGAAGGTTATCCGGTTTATACCCGCAAGGTGTACACCGACATCTCTTACCTGGCTTGCGCCCGCAAACTGCTGGCGGTACCGAATCTGATCTACCCGCAATTTGCTACTCATAACGCTCACACGCTGGCAGCGATCTATCAGCTGGCAGGCAATAACTACTATCCGGGTCAGTACGAGTTCCAGTGCCTGCACGGCATGGGTGAACCGCTGTATGAGCAGGTGGTCGGCAAAGTGGCAGACGGCAAACTGAACCGTCCGTGCCGTATCTACGCACCGGTCGGCACCCATGAAACCCTGCTCGCCTATCTGGTACGTCGCTTACTGGAAAACGGGGCCAACACCTCGTTTGTTAACCGCATCGCGGATAACACCCTGCCGCTGGATGAGCTGGTTGCCGATCCGGTTTCTGCGGTGGAGAAGATGGCGCTGACCGAAGGCGCAGTCGGTTTACCGCATCCGAAAATCCCGCTGCCGCGCGATCTGTATGGTCAGAAGCGCGCCAACTCAGCCGGTCTGGATTTGGCTAACGAACATCGTCTGGCATCACTCTCCAGCGCCCTGCTCAATAGCGCCAGCCAGCCATGGATTGCCCAGCCGCTGGTCGAAGGTGAGCTGGGTGACGGCGTGAGCCGTCCGGTACTCAACCCGTCTGCGCCAGCCGATGTGGTGGGCAGCGTGCGCGATGCCAGCGAAGCAGAAGTCTCGGAAGCGCTGGATGCCGCAGTGAATGCCGGTCCAATCTGGTTTGCCACCCCGCCACAAGAACGTGCAGCCATTTTGGAGCGCGCCGCCGAAGCGATGGAAGGCCAGATGCAGCAACTGATTGGCCTGCTGGTGCGTGAAGCAGGTAAGACCTACAACAACGCCATTGCCGAGGTGCGTGAAGCGGTTGATTTCCTCTATTACTACGCCGGTATGGTGCGTGATGATTTCGATAACGAAACCCATCGTCCGCTCGGCCCGGTGGTGTGCATCAGCCCGTGGAACTTCCCGCTGGCGATCTTCACCGGTCAGATTGCTGCAGCACTGGCAGCCGGTAACAGCGTGCTGGCGAAACCCGCAGAGCAGACGCCGCTGATTGCCGCGCAGGCGGTACAAATCATGCTGGATGCGGGCGTGCCATCAGGTGTGCTGCAACTGCTGCCGGGCCAGGGCGAGACTGTTGGTGCACAGTTAACGGGTGACGAGCGAGTACGCGGTGTGATGTTCACCGGTTCCACCGCCGTCGCGACGCTGCTGCAACGCAATCTGGCGGGTCGTCTCGATCCGCAAGGCCGCCCAACGCCGCTGATTGCTGAAACCGGCGGCATGAACGCCATGATCGTGGATTCTTCGGCGCTGACTGAGCAGGTGGTGGTCGATATCGTTGCCTCCGCCTTTGACAGCGCCGGACAGCGTTGCTCGGCGCTGCGTCTGCTGTGCGTACAAGATGATGTCGCCGATCACACCCTGAAAATGCTGCGTGGCGCGATGGCCGAATGCCGCATGGGCAATCCGGAACGTCTCTCTACGGATATCGGCCCGGTGATCGACGCCGAAGCCAAAGGTAACATCGAGCGCCACATTCAGGCGATGCGCAATAAAGGTTTCACCGTGTATCAGGCGGCGCAGGACAATCCGCAAGACAGCAAAGAGTGGACCAGCGGCACCTTTATCAAGCCCACCCTGATCGAGCTGGGTCAGGTGAGCGATCTGGATAAAGAAGTGTTTGGCCCAGTGCTGCACGTGGTGCGTTATGCGCGTAACAGCCTGCCACAGCTGATCGATCAGATTAACGCCTCTGGTTACGGTCTGACGCTGGGTGTGCACACGCGTATCGATGAAACCATCGCACAAGTCACGGCAGGCGCGAAGGTCGGTAACCTGTATGTGAACCGCAATATGGTCGGCGCAGTCGTGGGCGTTCAGCCCTTTGGTGGAGAAGGTTTATCCGGCACCGGTCCAAAAGCCGGAGGTCCTTTGTATCTCTATCGCCTGCTGGCAAACCGCCCAGACAGTGCACTGCGTAAGACCTTCGATCGTCAGGATGCCGAGCGTCCAGTCGACAGTTCCGTTCGTGCTGAGCTGATGAGCGCGCACCAGGCATTGCAGAGCTGGGCGCAGGATAAACCTGAACTGCTGGCACTCTGTCAGCGTTATGACGAGCTGGCGCAGGCGGGTACGGTGCGACTGCTGCCCGGCCCAACGGGTGAACGTAACACCTTCACGCTTCTGCCGCGCGATCACGTCCTCTGTATTGCGGATAACGAGCAAGACGCACTGACACAACTGGCGGCAGTGACCAGCGTGGGCAGCCAGGCGCTGTGGCAGGATGATGAGTTGCATCGCGCACTGCGCAAATCACTACCTGCCGCCGTGCAAAAACACGTGGTGTTGGTGAAAGATTTGCTGGCAGCCGGGTTTGATGCGGTGATCTACCACGGTGACGCGGATCAATTGCGCGTGCTGTGCGAGCAGGTTGCCGCGCGGGACGGTGCGATTGTTTCGGTACAGGGCTTCGCGCGTGGCGAAACCAATCTGCTGCTGGAACGTCTGTTGATAGAGCGCTCACTGAGTGTAAATACCGCCGCAGCGGGTGGTAACGCCAGTCTGATGACCATTGGTTAAAAAGATAAGGGCCCGCAAGGGCCCTTTTTCATGGCGCGCCGCGACGAGTATATCCACTTGTTGCGGCGCTACTGTTTTGTACTTTGAGCTTAAGCCACAGACTTGTTGCGCTTCATGCCAATCAAGGTCGGGAAGACGAACAGCGACTGCCCCAACCCGCGATTGGTGACAGACCACACCGCCACCGACAGCAGCGAGCAAATCCCCACAATCGCCACCGGATAGAAACACGCCCACAACACGGAGAACCAGGCATAGTCAAACAGGTGATTGCGCTGAGCGAACAGAATCGCTGACATGCCAAAATACTCAATGAAAATACGATGGATCACGTAGATTTGCAGGGTGTTACGGCCAATCCAGTTAAAGTACGTCATCTTAAAGTGCGCGTTAAGCCAGCGGCAAGCCGCCACGCTCGCCAGCACCGCGATGATGCACAGGAACAGGCTCTTATCCAGACCGAAGATAATGTGAATCCCTGATACCGCCGCCAGCAGTGCCCATGGCACGAGATTTTCACGACGCCATTCGCTCATACGCAGCATCAGCGGGCTCCAGAACGCGCCAAGCAGGAAGAACAGGAAGTACTGCGCCACGCTTTGCGGTCCCCAGTATGGAATGATCTTCTCCACCGCCAGATAGTTAAGCGCAACCGCGACCACCAGCAACGCCACTTTCTGTTTGTGGAAGATCTTCGCACACAGGAAATACAGTGCCAGTCCGTACAGATACCACGAGGTGCTCATCGCCATAAACGTCAGCTTCAGGAACTCAAACAGTGAACCCGCATAGGCGGCATTCAGATTGTGTGAGATACGCTGGCCGGTGATCTCTGTGGAGATGCCCACAATCGACCACCACTGAATAAAGCCCCATAAAATATACAGATAGAACAGATTGGTAATACGACTGGTAAATACCTGCTTCCACGGACGATTAAGAATCCCGTTGGTTGCCAGCAAGCCCGAAACAAAGAAAAAGGCTGGCATACGCAGCGGAGATAAAACAGTATTAAACTGCACCCATATTTCTGCCGGTATCCAACCCGCCGTCAATAATTTCACCGTTCCTTCAAATCCGGGTAATACGGTGTGGTACAACACCACCAGCAATATGCAGGCCCCTTTCAGGGTATTGACCCATGCAATATCTTCTTTCCTGGCGTTATTCATATGATTAACTCCCGCTGCTGTGTAGGTCTTTAAGGAGAAGTATGAGGAAATAAACAATGATGCATTTCTGGTTATTCAACGATTATTAAACAAGCTGGCGGGGGATGACTCTAGCGAAAGTCCTAAAAGTTTTTTACTGGCCCTGATATAACAATACTTTACAGTTCCAGACATTAATCAAATGCTAAGCAGGCTAACAATATCTTCCCAAATTAGAGTCACTAAGGGTATGACGAGGGAAATAAGGTTAGCAATTAACACAGGGAAATTAAGAGCAATCCACCACAAACAAACCAAATTAAAATCAAATTTTATTCGGACAATTATGAAATGTGGCAGATGGATAAACGCGGATATTAATATTGTGCTAAGAGAAAATAATTAGGGCCAGCGAACTGGCCCTTTTTGATTATTGCAGCGGTGCCGCTTTTGTCTCTGGCACGGGTTTTCTCAACAGTCGCGGATAGATGAATAATATTCTGCCTGGGCCGCGATTCAGCAGTGACCACACCGCCAGTGAGATCGTCACGCAGAGCGCCACGCCCGTCATCGGCATCAGCAGCGCCCATGCCCAACTGAAGGCCGCATGATCAAACCAGCCGTAATGCAGCGCCAGGGCAATCGCGCTCAGTCCCAGCAACTCTATGAAGATGCGGTGCAGTACGTAAATCTGCAGCGTGTTACGGCCAATCCAGTTCAGCCACGCCATGTTCAGGCGCTCATTGAGGAAACGGCACACGACGATACCAAACACGATGGTCAGCAGGCTGTAGAACGGGTTTTTATAGATGCCCCCCACATGATGTACCACGCCAATCACCGCGATGCCTGCCAGCAGCAGCCAGTGTTGGCGCTTAAGCTGGCTAATCTCAATCAAAGACTGGCTGAAGAATACGCCGAGCAGGAAGTAGAGATAGTTTTGCGCCACGCTGGCCGGCCCCCAACCAGGGATCAGGCTAAACTGCGCAGCGTAGGTCGCGACAATCGCCAGTGCCATCAGCGCCATTTTCTGGCGGTGGAACAGTTTGGTGAACAGGAAGAAGCCCGCCAGCGCGTACAGATACCAGAGGCTGGTCATGGAAGTCAGCAGCAGTTTAAGGAACTCAAACGGCGTGTCGGCATAGGCAGCGTTTTTGGTGCTGGACAGCCGCTCACCGAGGTGCGTGGAGATATAGTGAATGCTCAGCCACTGAATCACCCCCCACAGCAAATAGAGATACACGATATTGCTGAACTTCTTGGTAAACACCTCTTTCCAGCTCTTTTTGACGATCGAACTGGCCGCCAGCAGGCCTGAGACAAAGAAAAAAGCGGGCATACGCAGCGGTGAAAGATAGGTATTGAAGGTCACCCACCAGTGCGCAGGTACCATGCCGGCCGTGAGGTGATGCAGTGAGGGAGCGAAAGTGGTGATAATCGAGTGGTGCAACACCACCAGCAAGATGCAGGCACCTTTTAACGTGTTGATCCAGAGGACTTCATTTCTGGCATGTGTCATTTTATGATCCTGATTGCGCCATGAATTTGTAAAGAATTATTTATATTTACAAAGATGTCTCAATCGGGGGCGTCTTAAAAATCCTTCTGCACCTTGCCAGCAAAATTTTATAAGCAATAAAATATTATTTTTCAGTTGGTTAATTGAAAGTTCTTTGACAATTTTCAGAGGAAACTGAGAGAAGGGATTCAGATGAGAAAAGAGAAAGCGCCGTCAGAACCAGACGACGCTTGAGACTATTGGTTAAGAAACTTGTCAAGAAATTGTCGGGTGCGTGCCTGCTGCGGATGGCTGAACAGCTCTTTCGCTGCGCCCTGCTCCACGATACGGCCCTGATCCATAAAGATCGCCCGATCGGCCACGTCACGCGCAAAACTCATCTCATGCGTAACGATCACCATGGTGCGTTTCTCCTGCGCCAGCGCGCGGATGGTATTCAGCACTTCACCCACCAGCTCAGGATCCAGCGCCGAAGTCGGCTCATCGAACAGAATCACTTCCGGTCGCATCGCCAGCGCTCGCGCAATGGCGACACGCTGCTGCTGTCCACCGGACAGACGACGCGGGAAGCTCTCCTCTTTGCCGTGCAGACCGACCTTCTCCAGCAAGCTGCGGGCTCGCGCCACGGCTTCTGCTTTCGGTTCACCCTTCACGATCACCGGCCCTTCAATGATGTTCTCCAGCACTGAACGATGCGGGAACAGATTGAAGTTCTGGAACACGAAACCCACCTGCTGACGCAAACGGCGAACCTGCTCTTTCTGCTTGTTGAGCCCAATACTGGCATCAATGGTGATATTACCCACCGTGACGCGGCCGCTATCGGGCACTTCCAGCAGATTGATACTGCGCAGCAAGGTGGTTTTCCCCGAACCGCTTGGCCCGATAATCGCCACCACTTCACCCGGTGCCACATCCAGATCGATGCCGTGCAACACGGTCTGGCCGTGAAACTGTTTCACCAGCTGACGTACTTCAATCGCACTCATTTCGCCTCCCGATCCTGTCGATTCACATGCGCTTCCAGGCGGTTTTGCAACGCCGACAGCACCGTCGCCATTACCCAGTAAATCAGCGAGGCAGCCAGATACATGGTGAACACTTCCAGCGTACGTGAGGTGATCAATTGCGCCTGACGGAACAGCTCCGGCACCTGAATGGTGGCCGCCAGCGAGGTGTCTTTCACCAGGCTGATAAAGCTATTACCGAGCGGTGGCAAAGCGGTACGTGCCGCTTGAGGTAGGATCACGCGGCGCAAGGTTTGCCATGGCGTCATGCCGATACTGGCCGCCGCTTCCCACTGCCCACGTTCAATCGCCGCAATCGCGCCACGCAGGGATTCAGAGGCATAGGCTGCTGTATTTAATGACAAACCGATCATCGCCGAGGGAATCGGATCCAGCTCAATACCGAACTGCGGCAAGCCGTAGTAGATCATAAACAGCTGGGCGATAAGCGGCGTGCCACGGAAAATCGACACATAGATACGCGCCAGCCAGTTTACTGGCCAGAAATGTGACAGGCGCATCAGCGCCAGCACAAAGCCAAGCACCAGACCGAAGAACATCCCGCCGATACTCAGCTGCAGCGTGAACAGCGCGCCTTTGAGTAAGAATGGTGCTGAATCCAGCACCAGTTGTAAGCTTTCCTGCATTATTTAGTGACGTCCGCGCCGAACCATTTCTCAGAGAGTTTGCTCAGCGAGCCATCTTTCTGCATATCAGCAATCGCTGCATCAATGGCTTTCAGCAGATCGTCATTGCCTTTACGCAGCGCCACGCCGGATTCGAGACGAGAGAAGGCCGGGCCCGCTACCGCCATGGTGTCGCCGGTTTTCTTCACCAGATCCAGCGCCGCTAAACGGTCCACCAGAATGGCATCAACACGACCTGAACGCAGATCCTGGTATTTGGTTGGGTCATCATCATAGGTACGGATATCGACGCCTTTGACGTTGTCACGCAGCCACTGTTCGTAGTTAGAACCCAGGCCGACACCGACTTTCTTACCAGAGAGATCCTCTGGCTTGGTGATGCTGCCAGCATTTTTCTTCATCGTCAGCGCCTGAACGCCAGAGATGGTGTATGGCGTGGAGAAGTCATACTTCTTCTTACGCTCGGGTGAAATCGTTACCTGATTGATCACCACGTCGATGCGCTTAGAATCCAGTGCCGCCAGCATGCCATCCCACTTGGTCGGTTTCAGATCCGCTTTGACACCAAGGTGTTGCGCCAGCTCTTGCGCAAACTCCACTTCGAAACCAGTCAGCTTGCCGCTCTCATCCTGGAAACTGAACGGCGGATAGGTGCCTTCCAGACCCACGCGCAGCTCACCTTTGCTCTTCACCTGTGCCAGCAGATCTTCTGCGGCGAACGTTTTAACGTTAACGCCCGCGACCAGCGCGACCGCCATCATGCCCATCACCAGTTGGCGACGAATTGGAGAGAAAGCCATGTTTACCCCATTTATTGTGATGTGTTGTGTGCTATGAGGCAGCGAAACCGGGGTTTGCCGCCTTTTCTTTATTGGCGCTGCATTCAGGCCCATTTCAGGCCAGAACAACAGCTGCCGGATTATAAACCTTTTTTATCTTAGCCTTAGACCGAAGGATGATAAGCAAATAACGCAGGCGCGCCGCCAGTATGAATAAACAGCAGCGGCCCTTCACGACGGAAACGATTCTGCGCAATGCCATCTATCAATCCGGCCATCGCTTTACCGGTGTAAACCGGGTCCAGCATGATGCCTTCAAGACGCGCCAGCAGTTTCACCGCTTCCATGCCTTCATCATTGGGTTCACCGTAACGCGGCGCGAAATAGTCATCCCAAAGCGTGATCGGCGCGTGTGTCTGCACTTCCAGCTGTTCAGCCAGCGCGCTGCGGATGCGCTCTACCACCGGCAACTGCGCGTCGACTTTGCGTGAAACCGTCACACCGACCAGCTCGGTATTAGGCAGCAACTGCTCCAGCCCTACCGCTAAACCTGCATGGGTGCCGGCGCTGCCCGATGCAACCACTACAGCGGCGAAATCCACCACGCCTTCGCTTTGGTGCGCGATCTCCTGCGCACACTCCACATAGCCGAGCGCGCCCAGTGCGTTGGAACCGCCAACCGGCACAATATAAGGACGGAAACCCTGGGCTTCGAGGCGTTCAGCCTGTTCGGCCAGCTGTTCAGTGGGGTTGTGCAACGCATCGACCATCACCACCTCGACGTCCATCAGGTCGAGCATCAGGCGATTACCGTTGGTGAGGTAGTTTTCTGAGGTCGTGCCAATTGGATTTTCCAGCAGCGCCACACACTTGAGGCCAAGGCGCGCCGCCACCGCCGCCGTCTGGCGCACATGGTTGGATTGAATCGCGCCCGCCGTCAGCAGGACATCTGCGCCCTCGCGCAGCGCATCGGCCGCGAGGAATTCGAGTTTACGCAGTTTATTGCCGCCCATGGCCACGGGCGTGAAGTCATCGCGCTTAATAAAGATATCGCGACCGAGATAATCAGAAAGCCGTGGCAGATGCTCAAGCGGCGTGGGTGCACCGAGTAATTCAAGACGTGGGAACTGGTGCAAGAGATGTAAAGACAATGCAGCCTCCATTCGGGCAATGTGCAATTATCCATACAGTGTTGCAGAAGATGAGAAAAGTCGCACCCGGAATTCTGCGAGTGCGGCCCCTGTTGCTGCTATGCTCAGCAACAACAAGGGCAGGATCACAGTCAGCCCTGCTGCCAGCCTAAAAACTGGTCATATTTACGCAGTGCGATGCGGTAATTGTTGTTACCCGCATCCGGCAAATCGTTTTCCAGACATTCATGCCAGCTGTTGCCCCGTAATCTGTCGGCCGGGAAATTTTTCGCTTTCAGCATGTCATCAAGACGACGCAGCCGCACCACATACTCGCGAATGGTGCTGTGACTCATCTCGGTCTGCTCAAACAGATACTGTTTGAACGCCATAATGTCGAAGTAATTCGGATGGGTATTACAAAAAATATCGCTGCAGAAACGACATAACGCGGTCAGTTCGGGCTGGAGTTTCATCCATACCTGGTCATCAATCATCTGGTCCATCCGCGCGATGGCCTCTTTATTGATGATCTGTCCACGAAACACTAACGCCATACGATCTAAAACTTTGCCACAATGTGAACAGTTGCTTTGGCTGTGTTTATAGTCTTTAAGATAACGACTTAAAGGTCTGGCTTTGGCTTTGGCTCCCATTGCTGAGTCCCCGGTATTTTTATTTTTTCGATGCCAGGTACTGAGTCTGTCAGCGCGCCCCCGCTAACCGGGCACGCAGGCGTTTAATCGCCTGACTGTGCAGTTGACTGACGCGGGATTCCCCCACTTCAAGCACTGCGCCAATCTCTTTCAGGTTCAGTTCTTCCTGGTAGTACAGTGTGAGCACTAATTTTTCACGATCGGGCAATGCCTCGATGGCTTCAATCACGCGATCACGCAGGTTTCCTTCCATTAACTGATGAAGCGGGTTGGCTTCTTCATGCCCATCCGTCACCAGCTCCGCGCTGTCACCGTGTTCTTCCCGATACTCGTCGTAGGAGAAGAGTTGGCTGTTATTGGTATCGAGCAGAATCTGCCGATACTCTTCCAGCGAAACATTCA
Source organism: Candidatus Pantoea communis (assembly GCF_011752685.1). Classification (NCBI taxonomy): domain Bacteria; kingdom Pseudomonadati; phylum Pseudomonadota; class Gammaproteobacteria; order Enterobacterales; family Erwiniaceae; genus Pantoea; species Candidatus Pantoea communis. The sequence continues at coordinate 211,878 of NZ_VWXC01000002.1, read as the reverse complement.
ACTGTTCAGCCACTTCCTGCTCAGTAGCCGAGCGCCCCAACGCTTGTTCTACCTGATGCATCGCACCGGCCACTTCGCGCGCATTACGACGCACGCTGCGAGGTGCCCAGTCGCGGCTGCGCAGTTCATCCAGCATTGCGCCCCGGATACGCTGCACGGCATAAGTGGTAAAGGCGGTGCCTTGCAGCGCGTCGTAGCGCTCCACGGCATTTAATAAACCAATGCCACCGGCCTGCAGCAGATCGTCAAGCTCAACGCTGGCTGGCAGACGTACCTGCAAGCGCAACGCTTCGTGTCGCACCAGAGGAACGTAGCGCTGCCAGAGCGAATGTTTATCCATCACGCCTTCGGGCGTATAGAGATCGTTCACGGTGACTACCCTGCGTTAATAAAGTTATCGGCATGATTATCCAATTCTGTAGGGGTTTCGATTGGCAGAATAGGCGGGCAAAAGCGAGGTTATTTCAAATTTGTTATGGATGGCGGTGGAATGCACCGCCATAGGCGAAGCCGCTAGCGTAGATTGCGCAGCCGTTGCCGCGTGCCAGGCGGCACCGCGTCCCATAATGCACAGGTTTTACCATCAAGTGCCTGATAAAAATCGCTTATCGGCGCTTCAGTTTCGAGCAGCGGATTAAACATCACCTGCCCGGATTCCGCGTCGATACTTATCATTTTATTGATAAACAATCGCTGTAAGTCACTGCGCAGGAACAAGCCGTTATCGACGCTGTTATCGGCAAGAAAACCTTCTTCATTTTCCTGGGTATCGATATAGCAGGCCTCCACCCACGGCCAGCTGTGACGTTCTGTAAGCTGCGTGCCGGTAATAATACAGGCGCCATAGCGTGCTTTAACGGCCGAACTAAACTCTGCCTGGCTGGCACGCTGGAACACTTTCGCCTTTACGCGCCGCCCGACTTCTGTGCCTGGCATCACCGCCGTCGGCACTTTATGCTGCGGCGTACTCAGCACCACCAGAAACTGAATTTTGCGCGACAGTGGGAAGCAAGGGTGCGCATGGGGATCGAACAGCTGCCAGTACTCCTCCTCTTCCGTCTGTCGCATCAACACCAGCTTGAAGCCCCGACTGGTGAGCAGGTTCTGCGCTTCTGCCGAATTCGGATCCAGCATGGCGTAAACCTGGGTTTCACCCACCACCTTCCAGCGCCCTTCCTTCTTTATTTCATCGTTACGGCGGAAATAAAGGAAAGCCTGCTGGCTTTTGAGATAGTGCTCAAAACGACGCAGATAGTTTTTGCGCTCGTTATCGTCAGAGACGAACAGCAGATCCTCCAACGGACTGTTGATCTCCTCCTGCGCGAACACTGCACGGATCACTAAATTGCGAAAACTGGTCGACGGGCTCAGCAACCCGCGGGCGGTGAGTTCTTTCTCATCAGGATGCTGCTGCGCATAGCGCAACGCGATCTCTTCGAAGGTCAGTAGCTCACCCGGTAACAAGTCATAATTGAAGCGCATAGACACCCCAGAAACAGAAAAAAATCGTGCAAAAAATGGGAATGATTCTGGGGAAGTTATCGGCATTTCTGTGCGGGACTGTAACAGGTTGGTTACTTTTTTGGGGTTATAGGGTGCTGGGGTAAATTATGACTAGCATGGGGCGATGATTTAAGTTTGATCAGAATAAATCACCACATCACTCATGCAATTTTGTAGAGCGCGACTTATACGCCGCGCCTTGAATTTGTTATTTCTGGTGCTGGTTATTTCAGCAGGTAAATCAGCGAGAGATCGTCATTCACTTTAGACTTCTCAATTTCTTCCAGGAACGCTCTATCCGAATGCTGATCGTGTTTCGTCACTGCATGATAGCTGTAGATGATATTGACAACATCCTCTTCTTCAATGTTTTCGACTAAATCAGCGCTAGCAGAAAGTAACGATTTAATAAGGAACCATTCGCACACCAGCAAATATAAATTTGCCAGATTACTAATCTCTTTCTTTGCCGGGAACTCATCTGTATACATACGGTACTGAATATAGTTACTCAGCAAATGTGGGCGTTCCGAAAGCCACGGTAACATTCGGTTTTGCCAAGCCGCATCCAGCCGCTGCATTGATGACGAAACTTCTTCATTTTGCACATTATCGCTTTGGATAAAGATCAACTTATTGGCGTAATGGTGTAGCGTTGACCAGCCGCGAGTGCCTTGTTTCCTTGCCAGATAAACCTGTACGCGTAACAGCAATGCCCATTGCAGCTGATAATCGGGTTTAATATCATCAATATTATTTTTGATTTGCCCATTCTGAAGCGACGCGATGATATTGCTGTAATAATTATCTAGCTTTTCAAATTTATCCGCATCCTCTTTTACTTTCTCCAGATAAAGGAATAGCAGCGCAATCCCGTAAAAGCCCTCTTCCGGTCTAATGCCGCTCACTAACATAATGTTAGTGCACATCAAATTAATGAGACGGGATTCCTGGTCAACGTCAGGTACTTTTAACGCCTGATCTTTCAATACTTTTTTTTGATCGAGCAACATGGAATCTTCACGAAGCAGCAGCTGTTTTGTAGCTTCAGGACAGGAAAGAGAGAGATTCTGGCGAATCTCATATTTGAACTGTTTCTGCAGACGAGGATAGGTTGCACAGGTGATGCTTAACGCGCTGGCCCCCATAGATTTATGTATTTTGCATAAGCGTTCTTCACTCAAGAAAGCGCACTGCCCCTTTTCTGATAACTTCATTTTCCCCCAGTTATTGTAGCTGCTCTTGGTGGTTATAATATTTTCTGCAGCAATTGTGCGAATCTCAATTTCACCACTTTTCAGATAGCGGTTTACGGTAGGTTTATCCAGAAATATATCCCACCCTTTGCAGCAGTGTTCACGGCACTCACTACCAATACATTTAAATGTATTAAAAAAAATCGGTTCAACGACGGAAATTTCTTTCATGATTCTACCTGCTGTTATGTCGACATTGCCGCAAGGCGGTAAATATGAGAAAGGTTAGCAAGTTCTCGCCTCGTCAATACGCATAATAACTGAGCAAAAGTAGGCTTTTCCTGGGCATAAAAAAACCCCGCCGAAGCGGGGTTTAATAAGACATAAGCTAAAGTTGCGATTAGCCCTGCAGCAGAGACAGAACCTGCTGTGGAACCTGGTTCGCTTTAGCCAACACTGAGTTACCAGCCTGCTGGATAATCTGTGCTTTAGACATGTTTGAAACTTCAGTTGCGTAGTCAGCATCCTGAATACGTGACTGTGCTTCAGACAGGTTAGTCGTGGTGTTGTTCAGGTTAGTTACCGCTGAGTCCAGACGGTTCTGAATCGCACCCAGGCTTGAACGGAACTTGTCGATGCTGCTGATAGCAGAGTCCAGAGCGGCCAGTGGATCTGAAGTCGCAGTACCTGCGCTGGTAGCATCTGTGGTGATTTTACCTGAAGCAGTTACGTTAACAGTAGCGCCTACAGTTTTAGCGTTCGGGTTAGCAGATGAGTTATCTACAGTGGTGCCGTCGGCCAGGATGTTTGCTTTAACAGTAACGGCCCCGGTATCTTTATCAACAGCATACTGAGTAGTGAATTTCGCTACGTCGGTGAAGTTACCGTTAGCATCGGAATAAGTATCGCTTGATTTTCCTACAGATGCACCGTCGAAGTTCACAGCACCTTTCATAACACCTGATTGATAGTTGATAACAGCAGTTTTTGCTGCGCCAGCAGTAGAAGCCGTGCTATCAGCAGCAGCAACTTTAGCTTGCACTTCGTCTTTAGAGATAGAAGCGGTGTAAGTTACATCACCAGTGGTACCATCGAAGCCATAAGAGGTGCCACCGATTGATACTGTTGAGGCATAAGTGCCACCTTTGGCAGCATTTGAAGACGCGGTGAAGACTGAAGTCAATGTAGCCTGAGTCAATGAACCGCTGGCGTTGTTAGTAGTCAGGTTGCCAGTTGTATCCAGGTACGCAGTCTGACCGTCAATGGTCAGATTACCGTTGTTATCAGCCTGGAAGGTAACAGCATCGCTTGAACCGCCTGCTGCAGTGTAAGTACCAGTGATGGAACCTGTATCTGGTGCCAATTTGCCACCAAAGGTACCCGCACCCGCACCAGCAGTGCCTGCAGCAACGTCTGCAGTGTAAGAGAAGTTGCCTTTAGTTGCATCGTAGGTGTAAGTAGTTGCAGTACCCGCGCCATCGGTAACTTTAACTGTGTCGCCAGTTGACAGTTTATCAAATGCCTGTGAAGCAGTCAGAGCGCTGTTCTGAGTGACCAGATTGTAAACACCTGATCCAGTTGAAGTTTCAGTTGCACCAGCAGCAGTCAGGTTTGATACAGTAGCTGCCTTGTTAGTGACGGTACCAGTACCATTCACGTTGAAACCGTTCAGACCCAGAGTAGAAGAGTCAATCTTCTTCAGGTCGATAGAGATGGTCTGGCCATCGTTCGCGCCTACCTGAATTTTCAGGGAGCCGTCTTTAGACAGTACGTTCACGCCGTTGAAGGTAGTCTGACCTGATACGCGGTCAATCTCGTCCAGACGTGATTTGATTTCGTCCTGGATTGAGTCCAGGTCAGACTGGCTGTTGGTGCCGTTCTGAGACTGTACAGTCAGTTCACGAACACGCTGTAAGTTGTTGTTGATTTCTGACAGTGCGCCTTCAGTGGTCTGCGCAGCAGAGATACCGTCGTTGGCGTTACGAGCAGCCTGAGTCAGACCAGTGATGTTTGACTGGAAGCGGTTGGCAATTGCCTGACCAGCAGCGTCATCTTTAGCGCTGTTGATACGCAGACCAGAAGACAGACGCTCGATAGAGGTAGACAGAGCAGACTGGTTCTTGTTGATGTTGTTCTGGGTGATCAGCGAGAGGCTGTTGGTGTTAATTACTTGAGCCATGGTTTAAGTTCCTATTAATCAAGTCTTTGGTTATGGTTTGGGCTTCAACCCGCCGGCTTCAGCGCCGTCAAAGTTGTTATCGTCTGTGCTTAAACAACCTTTAGAGATTTTTTAGTACCAGGCGAAAAATTTTCCCTTCAACCTGTCACGCTTATCTTTATCGCCCTGCGCCCGCACTTCTTTAGTGCAACCTGATCATTTTTCTAGCGCCAGAAATACCCTTCTCTATAGCCTTTATTCGCTTTATCACTCGCTGGTAAATAAATCTAAACTTTGGCTCAAATAAGCCGATAACCGCGGTATTCACTCTCCGTGTCGACATGAAAAGGAAACAACATGGCTAGTATCACTACCCTCGGTGTCGGTTCAGGCCTCGACTTAAGTAGCATCCTGGATAGCTTATCCACTGCGGAAAAAGCTTCCTTAACACCGATCTCCAATCAGCAGAGCGCTTATACCGCAAAGCTGAGTGCTTACGGTACGCTTTCCAGTGCGTTGACAACGTTCCAGACCGCCAACACCGCACTGAACAGTGCTGACCTGTTCTCCGCCACCACCGCCACCAGTAGCAGCAGCGCTTTTAGCGCGACAACGTCTGGCACTGTGGTTGCAGGTAAATACAATGTGGCGGTTACGCAGCTGGCACAGGCACAGACCCTGACCTCTGCGGTACAAACCAGCAACACCACCGCATTGGGCGACAGCTCAGCCACCAGCCGCACTCTGACTATCAAGCTCGCTGATGGCACCAGCAAAGATATTTCGCTGACCACCGATCAGACTTCACTGACTGGCATGCGTGATGCCATCAACGGTGCCAGCGCCGGCGTCAGCGCAAGTATTATCAAGGTGGCAGACGGTTCTTATCGCTTGTCGCTGACCGCTTCCAAAACGGGTGAAGCAAACGCTGTCTCGTCAATTAGCGTGACGGGCGATGACACCCTGAACAATATCGTAGGTTTTGATTCGACTAAGACCGACACCGATAACCCGATGGACGTGAGCGTGGCGGCGCAGGATGCCAAACTGACGGTGAACAACGTTGAGATTACCAACAGCAGCAACACCATCAGTGATGCGCTGGAAGGGATCACACTGAACCTGAACGACATCACTTCAGGAAACCAAACGCTGACCGTCGCGCAAGATACCTCTAAAGCGACCACCGCGATCTCAAACTTTGTCACTGCATACAACACGCTGTTGGATCAGTTCAACACACTGACCAAATACACCGCGGTGGATGTCGGTTCTGATACTCAGGATTCCAGCAACGGTGCCCTGGTGGGTGATAGCACACTGCGCGGGATCCAGACGCAGATAAAGAGCATGCTGACCAACTCATCAAGCTCTTCAACCTATAAAACGCTGGCACAGATTGGCATCACGACTGATCCAACGACGGGTGAATTGACGCTGGATTCCGACAAGCTCAAAACCGAGCTGACGAAAGATCCGGATGGCATCAAGCAGATGATTGTGGGCGACGGTAAAACCACCGGCATTACCACCACCTTAGCCACTAACCTCACCAGTTGGCTCTCTTCTACTGGTAGCATTCAGTCAGCGAAAGACGGCGTGAGTAAAACGCTGAATAATCTGACTCAGCAATACAACGATATGAACACGCGAGTGAATAACCTCATCGCGCGTTACAAAGCGCAGTTTACCCAGCTCGACGTCACCATGAGCTCGCTGAACAGCACCAGTTCTTACCTGACGCAGCAGTTCGATACGTCAAGCAGCTCTAGCTCGAAATCGTAAGGAGTGAACATGTACAGCGCAAATGGCACTCAGGCCTATGCAAAAATTGGTGTGGAAAGCTCGGTGATGAGCGCCAACCAACAGCAACTGATTACGCTGCTGTTTGACGGCGCGATCAGTGCACTGATCCGTGCCCGCCTGTTTATGCAGGATGGCAATATTCAGGGAAAAGGTAATTCGATTTCCAAAGCGATTAACATCATCGAAAGTGGACTGAAGCAGGGTCTGGATGAGCAGTCAGGCGATGACCTCACCGATAATCTGTTAGGTCTTTATGCTTATATGGTTCGCCGTTTGATTCAGGCGAATCTGCGTAATGATGTTGAAGCTCTCGAAGAAGTAGAAGGTCTTCTGCGTAATATCGCGGATGCCTGGAAAGAAGTCGCACAACCTCAACACCTTCAGGACGCCGTTTAATGAATAACGCACCGCAACTGATAAACGTTTACCAACAGCTACTCGATCTCAGCCATGGAATGCTGCGCCTGGCCGCAGACGGCGAATGGGATGACCTGATTATAAAGGAAGTGGATTACGTCAGTGCGGTGCAAACTTTGGCCCGCTCGACTGAGGCCTCGCCACCGTCCAACTATTTGCAAGAACAACTGCGTCCGGTACTGCGCCATATCCTGGACAATGAGAGTGAAGTCAGACGTCTACTACAGGCGCGCATGGATGAACTGTCGCAGTTGATTGGTCAATCCACAATGCAAAAGTCGGTCATGAGTGCTTACGGCAAGCAAGGTAATGTCTATCTGCCACAGAATTAATTCGCGGCGGGCTGAATGAGAAACGGGTGAGCTGATGCTCACCCGTTTTTATTTGGAACTGTGGTCACAAAATCACTTCTGCGCAGGGACCGACACCGGCTCCATAATCTGCGGCTGAATATCCTGAATCACCGCATCCTTCGGACGCTTCGCCACTTCTTCCAGCGCCTGCTGGCACTCAACAGTGGGTTGATCGACCTTACGCATGCGCAAGCCGTCATAACGCAGTTCACCGTTCTCCAGCGTCAACGGCATCACGCGCACCTGACGCGTCACGTTGACCCACTCATCGCTCAGGCGGGTTAACTTGCCTGGCTTAGCAATCACGCGCTGCCACTGGCGGCAGTCCAGCGTGTCGCCTTCTGCACCAATGATCAGGCTCCCCATCGCCTGGCCACTGATCAACTTGCTCTGCGGCCCGACAGTCTGCCAGTTACCTTGCAATTCCACTGGTGCCGGGGTTTTTACCGCTTCATCGTAATTGCTGATTTGCGCACATCCGCTCAAGCCCAGCGCGGCCAATACCATCCACTTTTTCATTCCTGGTCCCTACACTCGCCTCAATGGCGGCTACGTTATAATTTTTCGCGTAAGTTACGCAAGGAATCTCGGCGAAAACCCGGCTGAGCCTGACAAGACAGTTCGCGCACGTTACACTAGCGCGCAAGTCGATAAGCAGGAAACTCGCATGAAAACCCCAGAAGAGTATTACGCCCAGGCCCGCACGATGTTTTTTGCCGCGCACGCCGATTTTCAAGCCGCGCTGGATGAACTGACCGAGAGCGATGCGCGCGCGGCCAACTTGTCACTGCGCCAACTGCGCGAGTGGCACGCTGAGCGCATTTATGCCGCATTCTTACGCCAGAAAAAGCTGGATGGCATGCTGTTTTCCATTCAACTGGCAGAGCCTGATAAAGCGGTTGCTGCTGAAGCGATTGAAACTTACCTGAAATCTCATGCGGAAGCGCTCGGCATGACGTGGGAAGAGTTTTGCATTAAGAACGAGCTTTAAGCGCAACGGCCCTAAAAATATATCTCAAACACACCTCCAACCACACAAATCGGCAAGGAAAAAGTTGTACAATCCCGAATAAGTTGTATAACTTGTATCTGACGGCTTCGGTCGTAGATTGTCCTTGAACGAAGGTGCTATTGCGCCGCCTCTGGAGGTGTTGCTGGATTTCCCCTCCAGAGGTAGTATTTTTTCCGCTATCCTTCTCGCTCGCCCCCCTTCACTTCGACATAACGCGCAACGGCCAGCAGCCGATTAATGTGTGTCAGCAGCAGATCCACATCTGACTGGAGGAACTGCTCACCAGAGCGCGATGCAGTAACAATGGCATCCTGCACGGTTTCAGTAATGGTGAGCGTGTTGTCTTCTTTAGCCTGAATCAGTAATGCCGCCAGTAACAGCGACTGCGCTTCAACCTGCGCCACCAGCTCTTTTGCTTCGGTATCCATCTTTGCCATTTTCAGCAGAATATCGATCACCAGTTGCCGCATATTACCCCCTCATGAGTCCATTTCCCTGTGTAACGCTGTTGAGTATCAGCGCAAAAGCGGTGCTGCGCCTGCCAGAAACAAAAAAATTTAGCAGCGCAACGGTTCATCGCTTGCCACTGGTTTTATTTACAGTAATATGGCGCACCCGCTTGATAAATGGAATGCCCTGATGTTTGTGGAGTTGATTTACGATAAACGCAACGTTGCCGGTCTGCCGGGCGCACGTGAGATGATATTGCAGGAGCTTGAGAAACGCGTACAACGCGTGTTTCCAGAGGTTGAGGTGCGCGTTAAACCGATGGAACGCAATGCTATCGATACCGATTTAAGTAAGAACGATAAAGCGACAGTGGCACGTATTGTCGAAGAGATGTTCGATGAAGCCGAAATGTGGCTGGTGGCCGAGTAAGCCACCAGCGCGAGGAACTTAGCTTTCTTGCTCGCTGTGATTGATGGCGATCTCTAAATCCTGAATCGCCAGCTCGATATCATCTAACAACTGTCCCTGCTTGTTGAGTAGCGTGTCAAAACGTCCTGCGTACTCTTTGTCTTTGTACTCGCCTGCATCAAATGCCAACCAGTGGCTGGATAGCGTCTCAGTATTAGTCTGCGCATAGTGACGCATCTCTTTTAACTGGGAGGTGACATCACGCAGGTAGTCAGTTTTGGTTTTGATTGCCTCTGTATCACTCATGCTATCTTCCTTTTCGCTAATTAAACCCGTTTAAATAACGTTTGAATGATTAAAGTTAGTAGAAAATAGCGAGACCGCATTAAGAATAATCGGAAGATGGAAAGGCGACCCGAAGGCCGCCTGAGCATTACAAATATTTGCGCGCGAGGGCGATTAGCTCATCCTTAGCCGCCGCACCTAGCTTCTCAACCCCACTTTCAACAAAGTTAAATGCCTGAGTGAAGTCCTTCACGCTGGCGTTGATGTCCTGACTAACAGCATCCGTAATGACTCCCACGGCAGGTTGCTCAGCGAGAATCCCGACGGTAGAAGCCGATGAAGGCCCCGCGCTGGCAGAACCGTTGGTCAGAGGATCGGGCGTGGCCAACTGCTGGGTGAGATCCGTTGCATCCGCCGCCACTTGTGCCTCGCTGCCAGCGTTCGCGGCTGACGTTGAGGTGTCCAATGCGGGCACGTTGCTTGCTGTCAACGATGAGACGTCCGGAGCTGGCGTATTGCTCTCAGCGGGCGTTGAGACGTCAGGTGCTGGCGCACTGCTCACCGCTGACGTTGTGCCTACCTGTCCTGCTGCACTGCTCACGGCTGCCGTTGAGGCGTCCGCAGCGGGCGCACTGCTTGCCACCGGCACAGCCACCTCATTAGCAAAACTCTCTAACGGTGACAGCGTGCTGGCATCCGGTGTTGCAGTTGTTGCACTATTTTCGATTACAGTTTGGTCGCTCATAATTTTCTCCTTCTTGCTTAATAAAGACCGCAGTCGGCCGAAGCTGCCTGCAATCCGCTCGGTAATACTCATCATGGCCTCCTTAATGCGTCGATTCGGGTGGCGCGTCTTCCCCCACAACCTGCTTCACTTTGTCCGCTGTCTTGTTCGCGGTGCGGTCCGGCAAGCCGTCGAGTTTTTTCTGCAGCGTCACTAACTGGCTGGTCAGTTCCGCCACCCGCGCTTCCCGCCGATCGGAAATCGCACGGTACTGCTGTCGGATATCCTCCACCCGTCGGTTGGCGCTGTTATTCACGAACACGAACATAATGGTCATCGCCACACACAGCAGCGACAGCATCAGCAGCAGACCGCCCAGCAGTAGCTGACGCCGATGGCCGCGTACTGAAAATTCACTGTTTATCTGCACCATCGCGACTCTCCTCTAAAGTGGTGATCAGTTGATTGATCTGACTGCGGAATTTATCGCTGTGATCAGATTCCGTGGTGGCTAACAGAATGCCCAACGCGTTCTTAATCAGCCGTAGATCGGTCTCCAGCGAAGAGATGCGCCGCAGGTTTTTGTCGTGGCGAATACGCAGGTCATCGTTCTCCTGGCGCATCAGCGCATGGCTCTCTTTGAGAAGCATCACCTGCTCTTTATAGCTGGTGATGATCTCGCCGCCGGCGCGATTGCTGGTGACGATGGCCGCGATGCCGGCCATTAAGGGTTTCCAAAACACAGCTGCCGCACCGCCACCGAGAAGTAGCGCACCGACGCTGGTCACCAAACTACTTTCCATGCCTCACCTCTCTTCACTGGCAAGGGATCCGCCCGAGAAACATGTTGTCCGCCCTTGCCAGTTGCGCGGCCAACATCAGAATTTAAGTTTACTTTAATTAATGAATTTAAGTATACTTAAGTAAAACCCAGCGGAGTTGTCAAGATGATGAAAAAAGAATCTGCAGGTGAACGCATTCGCAGCCGTCGTAAAGCGCTAAAGCTCACGCAGTTAGTGGTGGCAAGTGGCATTGGCGTGTCACATGTCGCTGTTTCACAATGGGAAAAAGATGAGACGGTCCCGCGCGGCGAGAACCTGTTGCGGCTGGCAGAACTGCTGCAATGTACGGCAGCTTGGATAATTGATGGCGAGGGCGAGGTGTTTACCGCCCCGCTTAACGTCAGTGATGTCAGTGCTCTGCCGTTGATCACTCTGGCGCAAGCGGCTGCGTGGATGCAGGAGCAACGCTTATTGATTCAGCAGCAGGCGATCCGCTTTCTCTACAGCGATAGCAGACTGAGTGAATCAGCGTTGGCGATCACCCTTGAGGATAACGCCATGCAACCTGACTACCGACCTGGCGACACGCTGATATTTGATCCTGCCGTTAATCCACAACCGGGTGATGTGGTGCTGGCACAGATCAATGGCGTGGCGCAGGTGCGCATTTATCGTTTGATGGCCGAGCAGCACGACGAACAAATTTTCTCGTTGCGGCCGTTAAATGATGACTTCCCCGCGCAGACATCGTCGGAGAAAAAGATTGAATTAATCGGAACTATGATGGAAATGCGCCGCTATCGTACCAGATAAGAGAATGCAAAAAACCCGCCTATGAGCGGGTCAAAACCAGCAAAACTACGGCAATTATTACAAAACGTCGGTCAAATGATCGACGACAACCCTCCCGTGCACATCCTTCTGCGTAATGCGATAGTTAACACAATATGAGCGGCGGTTGCAGAGCTTATCGAACAGCGTCACGCTGCCTTTTTGCTTGCCGTCTACGCTAACAATATGCCATTCAGTGACATCTTCCTGACCGCGGTTATTGAGTCTTAATACGCTCTGTTCAACTAAACGGTCGCTATCATCAATCTTTAAATAGTCGCGTAACATTATGCTCACCTCTGGTTAACGAGGGTCAAGATACGCTTTTTATTTATCTATTCAATCGAAATTATTTATCGTAAATACTCCCCCGGTGCAATTAATTAACAATTCGATTTGACGCCGTTTCGCTAGCCGTTTCGGTTAACTCATTAATTGGAAAATAGTTTACGATTCGAGTCTATATTGGTGGACAGCCCCCGCCCCAGGCCTGCTACTGTAGGCCCCACAATAAAAAGCTGTCCGGACAATCGCTATGCTTACCACCATCATTTATCGCAGTCACCTCCATGACCATGTTCCTATCAAAACACTTGAAGACATGGTGACCAAAGCGAATAACAAAAACAGCTCGCACGATGTCACAGGCATTCTGCTTTTTGATGGACTGCACTTCTTTCAGTTACTTGAAGGGCCCCGTGACGCTGTGCAGGGTATTTATGATCGCATTTGCCTGGACGCCCGCCACCACAATCTGGTGGAGTTGATGCATGACTTTGCCCCCGCTCGCCGCTTTGGCAAAGTGGGTATGGAGCTGTTTGATTTACGCGAGCATGATAAATCCATGGTGCTGCAAGCCGTGTTAGACAAAGGCACCTCGCGCTATCAACTGACCTACGATGACCGCGCGTTGCAGTTCCTGCGTACATTTGTTATCGCTCGTGATAAAGAGAACTATTTTGAAATCCCCGCAGCCAGCACATGGGAATTTATTGCGGATGAGCCATCTCGTACCCTTCAGGATGAAGTCATTGACTCACTGAAAGAGTGCCACTTCGCCTTTCAGCCGATTATCGATCCGTTTGCACGCCGCGTGGCATCGTATGAGGCGTTAATCCGTACCCCAAATGGCGGTTCGCCAGGCGAATACTTTTCGGCCTTCGGTGGCGAGGCTGTTTATCATGCGGATATTCAGTCTAAAAAACTGGCGTTCGAACTGGCGAAAAAGTTAGGTATTGGCGAACACAGTATCTCCATCAACTTGCTGCCAATGTCCCTGGTCACGGTTCCTGATGCGGTGGATTTTCTGCTGACGCAGATTGAAGCCAATGGTTTGGTCCCCGAGCAGGTGATTGTTGAAGTCACAGAAAATGAGATCATCTCGCGCACCGATGAGTTTGCGGCACAGGTGCGCAAACTAAAATCGGCGGGTATCAGTCTGGCCCTGGATGATTTTGGCGCGGGCTTTGCTGGCCTGTCACTTCTATCAAGATTCCAGCCGGACAAAATTAAGATTGATCGTGAGCTGATTAGCGATGTGCACAAAAGCGGTCCTAAACAGGCCATTTTGCATGCCATCATTAAGTGCTGTAACTCGCTGGAGATTGCGGTGATTGCAGAGGGCGTGGAGAAAGCCGAGGAGTGGATGTGGCTGGAAGCGGCAGGCATTAGCCAGTTCCAGGGGTATCTGTTCGCGCGTCCGCAATTAAATGGTTTCCCGGCTATCGCCTGGCCGGAAATCAAATAGCGAACGGTTAGAGAGAATAAAAAACCGCCTTTAACCGGCGGTTTTTGCATTTAAAGCGGGAAGTAACCCGGTGGTAATAATCGATCGCTGATGACCTGGTAGTTCATCAACTTAAAAGAACTTAAGGTGATGGGCACGGCAACGCAGGGACGGTACCAGCCAAATTGCTTTATATATCGCCAGACTTCTGGTGGGTTATCTTTATCTCTAACCCAGTAATAACCTTCTTTCATTCTTACACGCTTCTTGTCGCTGCAACCCTTACTCAACACTCCTCAACGCCTCGCGTGATGCGCATGTTGCACACCGAGTTCCCTGCTCTGACGAATGCTGACCTAAGGCCCACACTTTAGCATATCGAGCGCACAATTGATCAGTAAGTGATTGTTTTATTTAGCGCTTCGCTTATCGGCGCCGATATTAACGGCATAAAAAAAGCCGCATTCGCGGCTTACTCAGGCATCAATAATAAGTGACATCAATGGTGCCGTACTGCCTGTCCGTGACTTGCCCTTCGGCATCAGTGGTTACGGTATCGTAACGGAAAGGAACATCATTCTTATACTGGCATTGCGTGGTGACCGTCTTGCTTTGCTCGTTTCTTTGCACCATCGTCACCACATCGGATATCTTTTTTGCGTCCGTATCATGTTTGGCACTGGCGCGTGACACTTCCTCATCGCCCTTCTTAATACTCAACAGCGTCATATCACCGACGTTATTGTAGGTCAGATGGAATTTAACATCGGAGGCGGGAGAGGAGATTTGATCAACCCAACCCTGATCGTTATAGCCAATATCCACCGTCATGCTGGGAGTGACCTTTTTTATTACCGCGCACTGCTTATTCAGCGTGACGACCACATCCTGACCGTTCTCTGTGCCAGTCAGTTTATCGCCTTCCCGCGTCACTTCGGTGATCTCTCCGGCTTTATCAATGGATTTCACATGGGCAATACAGCCTTGCCCATCGAACGCGATATCGACATCAAAGATTGGCGTGTCGTCGGCGCTAAACAGGCGCTGATGCGTGCTTTTGACTTTGCCGGGAATGGCTTCGAACTGATAGAGGTAAGCGTAATTTTTCATCTGCGGTGCAAAGTCCGCATTTTTATTATCACAGCCGGATAGCATAATCATTGCCATCAGCAGCAGCAGGGTGGGCCTCACGTGAGAATCCTCTTCTCGATATACGCTGTGTGTCAGGCCAGCATCATGCCGCTGTTACTGAAAAAGATAAATGCTTTCCCGCCTGACACCGCAATAATCTTTGCAGCCACTACACCTGCATATTCATGATATCGGTGTACGCCGATACCAGTTTGTTACGCACCTGAATCCCCATTTGCATGGAAATGGAGGATTTCTGCAGATCGACCATCACATCGTTTAACTGGATGCCCGGTTTGCCCATTTCAAAATCCTGCGCCTGGGTGCGAGCCGCAGTTTGCGTGTAGCTGATCTTATCCAGTGCTGCTTTCATGGTGGCACCAAAATCTACCTGATTGGTTGACTCGGCCTGCTTGCCGCTGGCCTGTAACGACGTTAACTGCAGCTGCTGCAACACACCATCAATTGCCTGAATCGACATTGCCTGTACCTCATTAAAGAAGGGTTTAAATTTTCACGCTGCAAAAGTTAACACACTGTCAATAGGACAAAGGCGCTAAATAAACGTAAAAAACCCAGCTTATCCAGCCATCGAAGTGACCCGATTCATCAATAATGCCAGCCATAAGATTGGAATTTCATTTAAGACGTTGCTTCAGGGAGTCTGTTTTGTCACCACAACTAACCCGGTCAATTATGTCAGGCAGGAATCGGTCATGAATGCGAGTGCAGCCGCCACACAAGATACCGCAAAGAAAGGTTTCAATGACCTTCTGGCTCGCCTGCGCGCCAATCCGCGAATTCCAATCATTGTTGCTGCCGCTGCCGCTATCGCAGTGGTTTTTGCTTTGGTGCTGTGGGCTAAAGCCCCTGACTATCGCGTCCTTTATAACAACCTCTCCGATGAGGATGGCGGCGCGATTGTTACCCAGCTAACGCAAATGAACATTCCTTACCAGTTCGCCGAAAACGGCGGTGCCTTGATGGTGCCTGCCGATAAGGTACATGAACTGCGTCTGCGCCTGGCGCAACAGGGGCTGCCGAAAGGTGGCTCTGTTGGCTTTGAGCTGATGGACAAAGAGAAGTTCGGCATCAGCCAGTTTAGCGAGCAGATCAACTACCAGCGTGCACTGGAAGGTGAGCTGGCCCGCACCATTGAAACGCTCGGCCCGGTCAAGAGCGCGCGCGTGCATCTGGCGATGCCAAAACCTACGCTGTTCGTGCGTGAGCAGAAAGCGCCTTCGGCCTCCGTGACATTGAACCTGCAACCGGGTCGCGCACTCGATGAAGGCCAGATTCAGGCAATTCAGCATATGGTGTCGAGCAGCGTCGCCGGTCTGCCGCCTGGCAACGTGACCGTGGTGGATCAGGCCGGTCGTCTGCTGACCCGTTCTGACAGCGAAGGTCGTGACCTGAATGATGCACAGCTGAAGTACGCGTCTGAAGTGGAAGCGCGTTATCAGCAGCGTATCGAAGCCATT
The DNA here is from genome assembly GCF_011752685.1 of Candidatus Pantoea communis. Taxonomy (NCBI): domain Bacteria; kingdom Pseudomonadati; phylum Pseudomonadota; class Gammaproteobacteria; order Enterobacterales; family Erwiniaceae; genus Pantoea; species Candidatus Pantoea communis. The sequence goes on along the minus strand of NZ_VWXC01000002.1, from coordinate 195,615 downwards.
CTGAATCCGATCGTTGGCCAGGGCAATGTGCATGCGCAGGTGACAGCGCAGATCAACTTTGACCGCAGCGAACAAACCGACGAGAAGTACAAACCGAACGCCGATCCGAACAGCACGGCGATTCGCTCGCGTCAGACCAATACCAGCCAGCAGAATGGCAGCCCGTACCCAGGTGGCGTGCCCGGTGCGTTGTCGAATCAACCTGCCCCTGCGAATACTGCACCGGTTACCAATCCGCAGCAGCAAAATGCCAACGGCCAGAATGCGAATGGCCAGAACAACGCGGCAAACAACAACGGCACTACCACCAGCACGCAGCAAAGCAGCGGCCCGAGCAGCTCAAGCCGTAACGACACCGTGAACTACGAACTGGACCGCACCATTCGCCACACCAAGGTCAATGTGGGCGATGTGCAGCGTCTGTCGGTGGCCGTGGTGGTGAACTACCGTGATGACGGCAAAGGCAAAGCCGTTGCATTGAACGATCAGCAGATCAAACAGATTGAAGATCTGACCCGTGAAGCGATGGGCTACTCGCAGAATCGTGGCGACAGCGTCAACGTGGTGAACTCGCAGTTCAACATGACTGAGCCGTCTGGCGGTGACCTGCCGTTCTGGCAGTCGCAAGCGTTCTTCGACATGTTGATGAGCGGCGGTCGCTGGCTGCTGGTGGCGCTGGTTGCCTTCATCCTGTATCGCAAGCTGGTGCGTCCACAGCTGCTGCGTAAGAAAGCGCAGGAGCAAGCGGCAGCAGAAGCGGCGGCAGCGCGTGCGGAAGCGCTGGAATCTGAAGAAGCTTATAGCGTGCAGCTCAGCAAAGATGAGCTGGAACAAGAGCGTAAATCCAATAACCGCATGAGCGCCGAGGTGATGAGCCAACGCATCCGCGATATGTCTGAAAACGATCCGCGCGTTGTAGCGCTGGTTATCCGCGAATGGATGAGTAAAGAACTATGAGTCTGACCGGTACTGAAAAAAGCGCCATTCTGATGATGACCATTGGCGAAGAACGTGCGGCCGAGGTATTCAAACACCTCAACCAGCGTGAAGTGCAGCACCTGAGCGCCGCGATGGCGGGCATGCGTCAGGTGTCGCACAAGCAACTGACCGAAGTGCTGCGTGAGTTCGAAGTCGATGCCGAGCAGTTCGCGGCACTCAGCCTCAACTCCAACGAGTACCTGCGTTCTGTTCTGGTTAAAGCCCTGGGCGAGGAACGCGCCTCCAGCCTGCTGGAAGATATTCTCGAGAAAAACGAGACCACCAGCGGCATGGAAACACTCAACTTTATGGAACCACAGGCTGCTGCCGACCTTATCCGCGACGAGCATCCGCAGATTATCGCCACCATCCTGGTGCACCTCAAACGTGGCCAGGCCGCAGATATTCTGGCGCTGTTCGACGAACGCCTGCGTCACGACGTGATGCTGCGTATCGCCACCTTCGGCGGTGTACAACCAGCGGCGCTGGCAGAACTGACCGAAGTCCTGAACGGTCTGCTGGATGGCACCAACCTCAAGCGTGCGAAGATGGGTGGCGTGAGAACCGCAGCCGAAATTATCAACCTGATGAAAACGCAGCAGGAAGAAGCGGTTATCGAAGCGGTACGCGACTTCGACGGCGAGCTGGCACAGAAGATCATCGACGAGATGTTCCTGTTCGAAAACCTGGTGGAAGTGGACGATCGCAGCATCCAGCGCCTGCTGCAGGAAGTGGAGTCCGAGCAGTTGCTGATCGCCCTGAAAGGTGCCGAACAGCCGCTGCGCGAGAAGTTCCTCAAGAACATGTCAGCGCGTGCAGCCGATATCCTGCGCGACGATCTGGCCAACCGTGGTCCGGTGCGTATGTCGGCCGTGGAGAACGAACAGAAAGCGATCCTGCTGGTGGTCCGTCGCCTGGCAGAATCCGGCGAAATGGTAATTGGTGGTGGCGAGGAAACTTATGTCTGATGCCTTTTCCGCCCGTGCGTGGCAGCGCTGGCAGCCTGATGATTTAGGCAGCACCTTCAAAGTGGCGGAAGAACTGCCGCAGGAAGAGCCGGCTGTGGATGTCGAAATGAGTGCCGAAGCTGAGCAACAGCAGATGCTGGAGCGCATGCAACAGCAGATGCGCAAAGATGCACAGACGCAAGGTTACAGCGAGGGCTATCAAAAGGGTTTTGCCGAGTCACAGCAGAACGGTTACGACGCCGGTTTCCAGCAGGGACTCGCCGATGCCCAACAGCAGCAGGCGCCCTTACAGGCGCGCATGCAGCAGTTAGTCACTGAGTTCCATCACACGCTGGAAGCGCTGGATAGCGTCATCGCCTCACGTCTGATGCAGCTGGCCTTGGAAGCGGCACGCACGGTGATTGGCCAGGCCACACAAGTGGATGGCACCGCCCTGCTGCGCCAGATTCAGCAGCTGATTCAACAAGAACCCATGTTCAGCGGCAAACCGCAGCTGCGTGTGCATCCTGATGATTTACAGCGCATTGAGCAGACACTGGGCCCGACGCTGGATCTGCACGGCTGGAAACTGCTGGCCGATAATTCACTGCATCCCGGCGGCTGTAAACTCAGCGCCGAAGATGGTGATCTCGATGCCAGCGTGGCAACCCGCTGGCAGGAACTGTGCCGTCTGGCCGCACCGGGGACCTTGTAATGACCTCGTCGCGTCTTTCCCGCTGGCTTGGCGCACTCGATGCCTTCGAGGATCGTATTTCGCAGGTGCAAACCGTGCGCCGCTATGGCCGTCTGACCCGTGCTACCGGTTTAGTACTGGAGGCCACCGGGCTGCAACTGCCGCTCGGTGCGACCTGCATCATCGAACGTCACGACGGCAACAACATCACTGAAGTGGAAAGTGAAGTGGTGGGTTTCAACGGTCAGAAACTGTTGATGATGCCGCTGGAAGAAGTGGACGGCATTTTGCCGGGTGCGCGCGTTTATGCCCGTTTTAGCGGTGACAACGCACAAGGCGGTAAACAGCTGTTGCTTGGGCCAGAACTGCTCGGCCGCGTGCTGGATGGCGCAGGCAAACCGCTGGATGGTTTACCTGCCCCGGACACCGGCTATCGTGCGCCATTGATCACCGCCCCGTTTAACCCACTGCAACGTACGCCAATCCACGATGTACTGGATACCGGCGTACGGGCGATCAACGCCCTGCTGACTGTCGGACGGGGTCAGCGTATGGGCCTGTTTGCGGGTTCCGGCGTCGGTAAGTCGGTGTTGCTTGGCATGATGGCGCGTTATACCAAAGCCGATGTGATTGTGGTTGGCCTGATCGGTGAACGTGGCCGTGAAGTCAAAGAATTCATTGAGAACATCCTCGGCGCAGAAGGCCGTGCACGCTCGGTGGTGATCGCCGCACCGGCTGACGTTTCGCCGCTGCTGCGTATGCAGGGTGCCGCGTATGCTACACGCATCGCGGAAGATTTTCGCGATCGCGGCCAGCACGTGCTGCTGATCATGGACTCCCTCACCCGCTACGCCATGGCGCAGCGTGAAATCGCCCTGGCGATTGGTGAGCCACCGGCCACCAAAGGTTATCCGCCTTCCGTGTTCGCGAAGCTCCCCGCCCTGGTGGAACGCGCCGGTAACGGCACCCACGGCGGCGGTTCGATTACGGCTTTCTATACCGTGCTTACCGAAGGTGACGATCAGCAAGACCCGATTGCCGACTCGGCGCGCGCCATTCTTGATGGTCACATTGTATTGTCGCGCCGTCTGGCCGAAGCCGGTCACTATCCGGCGATTGATATTGAAGCCTCAATCAGCCGTGCGATGACCGCGTTAATTGATGACACCCACTACGCGCGGGTGCGTCAGTTCAAACAACTGCTCTCCAGTTTCCAGCGCAACCGCGATCTGGTGAGTGTAGGCGCGTATGCCGCTGGAAGCGATCCGATGCTCGATAAAGCCATCAAGCTTTACCCGGAGATGGAAGCCTTCCTGCAACAGGGTATTTTCGAACGCAGCGACTATGACGACGCCAGTCTGCACCTGCAGGCCATGTTCGGCTAGCGCGAGCCCAAGCGAGGTAAGCCATGAAAACTGCCAGTGCAATCGATAAGCTGCGCGATATGGCGGAGCAGGATTTGGAACAGGCCGTGATTCATTTAGGTGACATGCGCCGTGGCGTAAAGCAGGCGGATGAGCAGCTCACCATGCTGCTCGACTATCAGGATGAGTACCGCAATAAGCTCAACACCGATATGTCAGGCGGTATTTCCAGCCTGCGCTGGACCAATTACCACCAGTTTATTCAGACGCTGGAGAAAGCCATTGAACAGCATCGGCAACAGCTGAATCAGTGGAATCAACGTCTGGATCAGGCGCTGAGCAGCTGGCAAGAAAAGCATAAGCGATTGAATGCGTATCAAACACTGATCACTCGCGCTGCCGAAAACGCATTACGACAAGAAAACCGTCTCGATCAGAAACGGATGGATGAATTTGCCCAACGGGCCGCTATGAGGAGAGGCGAATGATTACGCTGCCAACTATGGTTACGCAAACCTCTAAAGTCAGCGATGCAGACAGTGCTGTAGCATCAGACAATTTACTGGGTACAGATGCGCTGCCACAGGGATTTATCACTGAACTGGGTAACCGCTTACTGACGCTGGCTCAGCAACAAGGTGTTAACACGCAATCGACTGATCTGACAGCAGAAGTCGATGAAAAAGGCGTCACAAAAGCGTCATTAAGCGCGTTATTGCAAGCACTGGACAAACCAGAGGCGTTAAACGCACTTTTACAACCGGAAAACACTAAAGCCACGCTGAAATCAGCCGATGATAAAGACAAGTCTGAAGCAAGTTCGTTAAGTGCCAGCGACTTACAGAATGTGCAGGCACTGTTCGCGATGTTACCGGTTGCGGTTGAAGCGCGAAACAGTCAGAGCGCCGTCAGCGCCAGCACGGATAAAACCTCTGCCGATGCAGAGACTACGCTAAACGGATCATTGTTAAGCCGAACGCTGCAGAACGCCGTGAAAGAGGAACAAGAGGCACAGTCCGACAGTGCGCCTCATAAGAAATCCAGCGATGTGCTGAGCGCTGTCAGCCGTGATGTCAGTACAACGACAGCCAGTAGCAGTGCCGCTGCCGCCAGCACCACGGCCAGCACCAGCAATGGCGCACTGTCACTGGATGAGAGCTTTAAGCAGGTGCTGAGTACGCTCAGCAAACCGGAAGAACGTCGTGATACGCAAAGCGACACGGTAACAGCATTAACCAGCGCACCGGTCAGCAGCAGTAGCACACTGACCAACAGTACGGCGACGACCAGCACCACTCCGTCGACGCCGATGCTGAATGCCCAACTCGGCAGCAATGAGTGGCAGCAGGCGTTAAGCCAGCAAATCGTGATGTTCAGTCGCAACGGCCAGCAAAATGCCGAACTGCGCTTACATCCCGAAGATTTGGGTGCTATCCAGATCAACCTGACCCTCGACAAGGATCAGGCGCAGTTAAGTATGGTTTCCAGCCACAGCCAAGTGAGGGCCGCGCTGGAAGCAGCTCTCCCTCAGCTTCGTAGTGCGCTGGCGGAGAGCGGTATTAACCTGGGACAGAGTAATGTCAGCAGCGACGCCTTCGCACAAAGCCAGAATTATCAGGGCCAGCAGGAAGGACGTCGTGATGGCCAGCACGGCAGCTTTACCCTCTCCCAGGACAGTGAAAACGAGATAACGCCTATTGCCGTCCCGGCAGCCCTTCAGGCGCGCGCGACAGGTAACGGCGCTGTCGATATCTTTGCCTGACAGCGGCTAAACGCTGAAGGTAAGCGTAAAACCCGCGTCTTTTCTTCCCATTGTTTGACTTAAGACGCGGGATAATCTGTCCAGGCGAGCCGAGAGGCTTGCCCATAATTCACAGGAAGTAACTGCAAACATGTCTGATAACGCGAAAGCTAAAGGCCGCAAACGTTCACTACTAATACCGGTGTTACTGATTGTAACGCTGGCCGCTTGCAGCGTGGCAGGCTATGCAGTCTGGCGAATGATGAATAAACACGGGGATGACAAACCGGAAGCGGCGAAAGTAGAGCCACCGGCCGCCCCTGTATTTTTTGCAATGGATACGTTTACGGTTAACCTGGTCAATCCTGACAACGATCCCGACCGTGTGTTGTACGTAGGCTTTACCCTGCGTCTGCCGGATGAGGATACCCGTCGTCGGTTGAATGATTACCTGCCTGAGGTGCGCAGCCGTTTACTGCTGCTGCTCTCGCGTCAAAGTGCCGCTCAGCTTGCCACAGAACAAGGTAAGCAGGCCCTGGTTGAGCAGATCAAACAGGCATTGGCGCCACCGCTGGTAAAAACGCAACCGCCACAGGTGGTCAGTGACGTGCTGTTTACCGCCTTCATTTTGAGGTGATTTAATGGGCGATAGCATTCTCTCCCAGGCTGAGATTGACGCGCTGCTTAATGGCGACAGTGACAGCGCGGAAGTAGAGAACAGTTCCAAAGGGACCGATGGCGATATCCGTCCCTATGATCCTAATACTCAGCGTCGCGTGGTGCGCGAGCGTCTGCAGGCGCTGGAGATCATTAACGAGCGTTTTGCCCGTCATTTTCGTATGGCGCTGTTTAACTTACTGCGCCGTAGCCCGGATATCAGTGTCGGTACGATCAAGATTCAGCCTTACCATGAGTTCGCCCGCAATTTACCGGTGCCAACCAACCTGAACCTGATCCACCTGAAACCGCTGCGCGGAACTGCGCTGGTGGTGTTCTCACCGAGTCTGGTGTTTATCGCCGTAGATAACCTGTTTGGTGGTGATGGCCGTTTCCCGACCAAAGTGGAAGGCCGTGAATTTACCCATACCGAGCAACGCGTCATCCGTCGCATGCTGAAGCTGGCACTGGATGGTTACAGCGATGCCTGGAAAGCGATTTACCCGCTGGATGTTGAGTACGTTCGTTCCGAAATGCAGGTGAAATTTACCAACATCACCACTTCGCCGAACGATATCGTCGTCAACACCCCGTTCCAGGTCGAGATTGGTAACCTGGTGGGTGAATTTAATATCTGTATTCCGTTTTCAATGATTGAGCCGCTGCGCGAGCTGCTGGTCAATCCACCACTGGAAAACTCCCGTCAGGAAGATACGCACTGGCGCGACAATCTGGTGAAACAGGTGCAGCACTCGGAGCTGGAGCTGATTGCCCACTTCGCGGAAACATCCATGCGCCTGTCACGTATTTTGCAACTGAAACCTGGTGACGTCCTGCCCATTGAGAAGCCGGACCGCATCATTGCTCACGTCGATGGCGTACCCGTGCTGACCAGCCAATATGGCACCATGAATGGCCAGTACGCGCTGCGTGTTGAACACCTGATTAACCCGATTTTGAATTCGCTGAACGAGGAACAGCCCGATGAGTGACAGCAAAAAACCGTCCGATGATATTTCTGCGGACGACCTGTGGGCTGAGGCAATGAACGAGCAGGCAACCACCAGCACGCCTGATCCAACCGAGAACGTGTTCAAATCGTTTGAAAGCAACGGTGCCAGTGGCTCGCTGCAAGACATCGATCTGATTATGGATATCCCGGTCAAACTCACCGTGGAACTGGGTCGCACCAAGATGACCATCAAAGAGCTGCTGCGCCTGACGCAGGGTTCCGTGGTGGCTCTGGATGGCCTGGCCGGTGAACCACTGGATATCTTGATCAATGGTTACCTGATTGCGCAGGGCGAAGTCGTCGTCGTGAACGACAAATATGGCGTGCGTATCACCGACATTATTACGCCATCTGAACGTATGCGTCGTCTGAGCCGTTAAGCATGTTAAAAAACGCGCAAATTGGCCAGCCTGTTCATAGCCAGCCGGTGGTCTCTACCGGTTCGGTGATTGGGCAAGTCAGCAGCGTGCTGGCAGTGATTGTTCTGCTGATTCTGGCCTGTGGTTGGCTGGCAAAACGCCTTGGCTTTGCGCCCAAAACCGTCAACACCCAGGCGCTGAAAATTAGCGCCAGCGTGCAGGTGGGTCGTCAGGAGCGGGTGGTGATTGTTGACACCGCCGATGCGCGTTTAGTGCTGGGCGTCACCGCCCAGCAAATTACCCATCTGCATTCGCTGCCACCGCTGCCACCTGAAGAGCTGGTGAACAAAACCGTGGCGCCGCAGGATTTTCGTCAGCTGTTCCAGAATCTGGTTAAACGTCCCGGAAAACCCCAATGATGCGTCGATTGCTTCCCCTCTTGCCGCTGCTGTTGCTGGCACCGGTTGCCCATGCGCAATTGCCTGGTCTGGTCAGTCAGCCATTGGCGAATGGCGGCCAGAGCTGGTCACTGCCGGTGCAGACGCTGGTGTTTATCACCTCGCTGACCTTTATTCCGGCCATCTTGCTGATGATGACCAGCTTCACCCGCATCATAATTGTTTTTGGCTTGCTGCGTAACGCCTTAGGCACGCCTTCTGCCCCCCCCAATCAGGTTTTGCTTGGCCTTGCGCTGTTTTTAACCTTCTTTATTATGGCGCCGACCTTCGACAAGATTTATAGCGACGCCTATTTGCCGTTCAGTCAGGACAAAATCAGCATGGACGTAGCGATCGACAAAGGCGCTCAACCGCTGCGTGAGTTTATGCTGCGTCAGACGCGTGAAGCCGATTTAGCGCTGTTTGCTCGTCTTGCCAACACCGCGCCGATTCAAGGTCCGGAAGCCGTACCGATGCGCATTTTGCTGCCGGCTTACGTCACCAGTGAACTGAAAACCGCTTTCCAGATTGGTTTTACTGTGTTCATCCCGTTCCTGATCATCGACCTGGTGGTTGCCAGCGTGTTGATGGCGCTGGGGATGATGATGGTGCCGCCGGCGACCATTTCTCTGCCATTCAAGCTGATGTTGTTTGTGTTGGTGGATGGCTGGCAGCTGCTGGTGGGTTCACTGGCACAAAGTTTCTACTCCTAGCGGCACACCTGGAAGTCGATGGCAACTCTCAATCCGGTCGGCCTGAAGGCCGCAACATATAACGCCAGGAGCGCAGCATGACACCCGAATCGGTTATGGTCATCGGCCAGGAAGCAATGCGAATTGCCCTGATGCTCGCCGCCCCGCTGTTGCTGGCGGCACTGGTCAGCGGTCTGATCATCAGCCTGTTACAGGCGGCCACGCAGGTCAACGAACAGACACTCTCCTTTATTCCTAAGATCCTTGCCGTTGCCGCCACCGCGGTGATTGCCGGCCCGTGGATGCTGAACCTGATACTGGATTACATGCGTAATCTGTTGACCAACTTACCTTATATCATCGGCTGATGATTAACCTCGATAGCAGCCAGCTGGTCCATTGGGTCGCGCAATTTTTCTGGCCGATGGTACGTTTGCTGGCACTCTTTGCCAGTGCGCCGGTGCTGAGTGAGAAATCCATTCCCAAGCGCGTGAAAGTGGGCCTCGCGGTATTGACGACCTGGATCGTCATTCCCGTGTTGCCTCCGGTGGAAGTCACGTTATTTACCCCTGCGGGTTTCTGGATCCTGTTACAGCAATTACTGATTGGTGTGGGGATTGGCCTGACGATGCAACTGGCGTTTGCCGCGGTGCGTATGGCCGGTGAAGTCGTGGGATTACAGATGGGCTTATCCTTTGCCACCTTCTTTGATCCTGGCAGCCGCCTTAACATGCCCGTGCTGGCGCGTTTTCTCGATATGCTGGCCATGCTGCTGTTTCTGACCTTCAACGGACACTTGTGGCTGATTTCGCTGCTGGTGGACAGTTTTCATACTCTGCCGATTAACGATCAACCCCTCAACGCCAATGCTTTTATGGCGCTGGTGAAGTCCGCCGGGTTAATTTTCCTTAATGGCATGATGTTAGCGCTACCCTTAATTGTTTTATTGCTCACGCTAAACATGGCACTAGGTTTGTTAAACCGTGTTTCACCACAACTCTCGGTTTTCGCGATCGGCTTTCCGATTACCTTAACGGTGGGGATCCTCAGTCTGGGTATGATGATGCCGCTACTCGCCCCCTTCTGCGAACATCTCTTCGGCGAAGTCTTTGATTTACTCGCCCAGTTTGTCTCAGAACTCTCCCGCGCACGCTAATTAACGTTTCTGTAGAAGTTCTTATGCGATAGTTAAGTATTCAAAATCAATCTGTGCATTTTTCGAACCATATTTCTCAGAAATCAACTGAGGTTATTCTGATAAATGCGCATTTCTTGGGAAAATTATTCTTATTAAACGGCGCTTCGCGTATTTTAGTCAGACGATTCCTAAGGTGATAAACCTTGAGAATTGGTTGAATAAATGCTCAAAGGGCTGTTTTTAAACAAAAAAAATATTGCAGCGATTTTTCTTGTCTAAATCCCTTTTTTCCGGCATTGTCAACACTCGCTGAAACGTCACACTTTCGCGATTCAAATGTTTTTAAGAATTGTCCTATCAGATTTGTCTGTGACTTGCGCGATAGTGACAGGGCTCTCAAAAACAGAGCGAATTACACACTTAATGCAAACTCCCGGCGATTCCCACTATCGCGGGGACAAGAGTGACGTGGAAGTAACACAAAAAACTTCGCAGAAGGGTTCAGGGATAGAGTCATGATGGCGCACGGATATCATTCGCCAGTCTGCCGAGCAGAATAAAAAAGTGTCTTTGGAAATCTCTCTCGTACCGCAAACGCGTATTCATCGTTGATTTAAACGGATAACAAATTGGTGAGGGTCGCTATAATGCCAACGATTATTATGGATTCATGTAACTACACACGCCTGGGATTATCAGACTATATGTCGGCCAAAGGAGTTAAAAAGAAAAATATTACTCCGGTCTCTGATATTGAACAACTGCAACAAAGATGTGAACAGTTAAAGCCTGGTGTCGTTTTTATTAATGAAGAATGCTTCATTCATGAATCCGATTCCAGCGATCGTATTCGTGCTATTATTATGCAGCATCCAGATACGCTATTTTTTATCTTTATGGCGATCTCGAATATCCATTTTGAGGAATACCTCTACGTTCGTAAGAACCTGATTATTACGTCAAAATCGGTAAAAACCTCGACTCTGGATTCACTGCTCGGCACTTACCTGCAAAAGAAACTCAGCGCTACCCCGCGTATTTCAGCAGGCCTGGATGTTCACCCACTGACATTAAGTCAGACTGAATCAAATATGCTGAAAATGTGGATGTCAGGACATGACACCATTCAAATTTCAGACAAGATGCAAATTAAAGCCAAAACGGTATCGTCACACAAAGGTAATATAAAACGCAAAATTAAGACACATAATAAACAGGTTATTTATCATGTGGTGCGACTGACCGATAATGTGACCTCCGGTATTTATGTCAACGTGCGATAGTTCTGCATGTAAACAGTTTGAGTAAATAGCCGTAGCCGACAAAGGGCCAATCCGCAGATTGGCCCTTTGTCGTTTTGCCTGGATCTGCGAGCCAGGTCTCACTTCGCCCCCTAATCCTTTAGCCTAAACTGCCGATGCTTGTTCTCAGAACACCTACCCAAAATGAGAGCAAGGATATGAAAACAGCATCGATTGATGAGCAATATAAGCTCAGCATCTGGCAGAACCTGCGCCTGATGCCTCTTTTCAGCATGATCTTTGGTGGCATTCTGCTGCTTTTTGCCCTGTGTATCGGCCTCGCCAGCTATTTTTTAATCCAGAGTAATAATTCCCTCAACGATGCGACGGATGAAATTCAAATCCGTATGGGCATCTCTAATAGCTCAAACCATTTGCGTACCGCTCGTCTGAACGTGCTGCAATCCGGCGCCGCTGCCCGCATCGGTGAAATGGACGGCTATCGTGCCGATCTGGCGCGCACGGAGACCCGCATCAAGCAAGCGCGTGACGGTTTTAAAACTTACATGGACCGCAAGGCGAAAACGCCGGAGGATATCGCGCTGGATGCGCCACTCACCGCGGCATTCAATGACTATATCGACAAGGGATTGAAGCCGATGATTGAGTCGGCTAAGCAAGGCAGCTTCGAAGGGATCGTGGCGCAGGAAACCGACGTGACACGCAAGTTGGATGATGCGTATAACGCGGTATTACTGAAAGCGATAAAAATTCGTACTGACCGTGCCGAAGCGATCAACGCGGAAGCTGCGCACCAGTCCCGCGTTGGCTTTATTGCCATGGCTGTGGCCTTTGCTGCTGCACTGGTATTGGTGCTCCTCACCTTCGTCTTCCTCCGCCGTGTGGTGATCAGCCCGCTGCGTCAGTCGGTTGAGCGTATTGAGCGTATTGCGCAGGGCGATCTGACCGCACCGGAACAAGCGTATGGCCGTAGCGAGATCGGTAGCCTGTTGCATAATCTGCAACTGATGCAGGCCGCACTGGTGCGTACCGTAGGCACCGTCCGCGAAGGCGCCGTTGCCATCTATCAGGGTTCCAGCGAGATCTCAGCCGGTAACACCGATTTGTCTTCACGCACTGAGGAGCAGGCCTCCGCGCTGGAGCAAACCGCTGCCAGCATGGAACAGCTTACCGCGACCGTGAAGCAAAATGCGGAGAACGCCCATCATGCCAGTCAACTGGCTGCGGATGCTTCCGGCAAAGCCCGTAGCGGTGGTGAGTTGGTGCATGGCGTGGTGAAAACCATGAACAATATCTCTGGCAGCTCGAAGAAAATTGCTGAGATCACCAACGTCATTAACAGTATCGCCTTCCAGACCAACATCCTGGCGCTGAACGCGGCGGTAGAAGCAGCGCGTGCTGGTGAGCAAGGACGTGGTTTCGCCGTCGTAGCGAGCGAAGTACGCAATCTGGCCCAGCGCAGTGCCCAGGCCGCGAAAGAGATTGAAACGCTGATTGCCGAGTCGGTTGATCTGATTAATAACGGTTCACATCAGGTGGGTGAAGCCGGCTCAACCATGGGTGAGATCGTCGAGGCGGTGCGTCGCGTCACCGATATTATGTCGGAAATTGCCGCCGCCTCCGATGAGCAGAGCCGTGGCATTCAGCAGGTGAGTCTGGCGGTTACCGAGATGGACAACGTGACGCAGCAGAACGCCTCGCTGGTGGAAGAAGCCTCTTCAGCGGCAGCCTCGCTGGAAGATCAGGCGGGTCGTCTGACACAGGCCGTTGCGGCATTTAAACTTAACGATTCACCCGCATCGCGAGTGATGGCACCTTCATCAGGCACCCTGAAGGCCCCGACGCTGACACCGCGTCCAGCATTGGCAGCGGCGAACAGTAATGACAACTGGGAAACGTTCTAAACCTTCTCGCCGTCATTGATGGCAGCGGTTGATATGCATCAGGTGCACCTTATGTGCACCTGATTTTTTTATGCAGTCTTAAGCTTCCTCGTAGGGCTCAACAAACACCCCTTCCGCATGGTCGCTTTCATTAAAGAACCAAATCCCCAGCGGATAATCCTCCAGCGCCACCAGGTACATGGTCCCTTCATTAAAACCTTCAACTGCCAGTACCGTACCCACGCGACGTGGGCCGCCATCGGTTTTTACCGTTACGCGGTCATTCACCTGCATTGATTACTCTCCAGATATTGTCCTGAATACAGTGTAACGGAAGAAAATGGCGGCCGCCTGATCCGGATCAGCGTCGGGCGATGACCCACACGGCATGCACAATGCCCGGGATATAACCGCACAGTGTGAGCAGGATATTCAGCCAGAAGGCACCGCCAAAGCCCACCTGCAGAAATACACCCAGCGGTGGCAGTAAAATCGCAATCACAATTCGAATAAAATCCATACTAACTCCCTGATATCACTTCTTTATCGTCAAGCTTTAAGCATAGCCGCTGATTCGATTGATGAGATGACAGACGGGTAAAGTTCTGTCAAACCGCGGCTTTTCACTTTCTTAACAGTACGCAGAGAGACTTCTGACGCGGGTAGCCCGTACACTTCTTCGTACTGCACCAACCCCAAAGGCGCAGTCAACCTAAAAGTAACAAGGATTTTTGCCCGCGCAGCGCGGGCTTTTTTTTGCCTGAAATCTGCCCTTTCCTGCCCATTCTTCCCGTTGTCTATACTGATAAAGAATCTCATCGCCTCTGGGAGGCCGACCATGACAACCGCAAAAGAGTACAGTGACAACGTGCAGCGCGAAGTGAACATTGACGTTGAAGCATTGCTGGAAGCGATTCAGAAGAAAACCTCAGGCGAGGTTAAAGAGTTCATGGAAGCGGAACACGCTCACCGGGTGAAAGTGAATGGTGAAGCCTATGACTCTTATATCGAGCTGGCTGAAGCATTTGAACTCGATATCCGTGACTTCTCGATCACTGAAGTTAACCGTTGAAATCGATTTCAAAAAAATACCCGGCGGGATGGCCGGGTAAAGTAAATCAGTGAATTCGTTACACCAGGAAATTCTTAACACCTGAGTCAGACTACGCTTTAGTCAACACAAGACAAGTCCCAATCTTGCGTATAAAACGAACAAAAATGCATTACCTTCCCCATTTGTTACCGAAAACACCGTGTGACTGCTGTGTTTCTTAAATGCACAACCTGTGCATGTCCCTTATTGTTACCGTTTTGTTTTAAGATTTATCCTGGAAATTGACGCAGTAGACTCGCAAAAAAGTGTGATCTTCATAACGCTATTATACTGATTACTCTCTGCTTTACGGACGCGCCTGGCGTAAGGAGTGTGTAGATGCTCAGACTTAACTCGTCGCTGATGATTGTGACCGATCTCGATGGCTCGCTATTGGATCATCATGACTACAACTGGGATGCCGCCAGTGAATGGTTGCAGCGCCTCAAACAGCAGGCGATTCCCGTGGTGTTCTGTTCCAGTAAAACGGCCGCTGAAATGATCCCCTTACAGAAACGCCTGGGTCTTTCCGGTACCCCTTTCATCGCTGAAAACGGGGCGTTTATCGCTTTTAATGGCGAGCAGATTGCAGCGGAGGAACCGGGCGAAAATTATCTGGCGCTATGCCGCTCACTGAAAACCTTGCAATCCACTTTCCGCTTCAGTGGATTTCACGACTTTAGCGATGCGGAAGTGGCTCGCTTCACCGGATTAACCCTGGCCGAAGCCAGCCAGAGCAGACTGCGCGATGCTTCAGAAGTCATACTCTGGCGCGATGATAGTGAAAAGCTGGAGGATTTTCGTATGGCGCTGGCGGAACACAACCTGGCGCTCACCCAAGGGGGACGATTCTGGCATGTGATGCCCGCGGGCTGCGGTAAAGGCATCGCACTGCAGCAGCTGCAGCAGCATCTCGAACAGCGCAGTGGAGAGAAGCGGACCACCCTCGGCCTCGGTGATGGCCCCAATGATGTGCCGATGCTGGAGCAGGTCGATTATGCCGTAGTGATTAAAGGATTCAGTAAAACCCCGGTGATCCTCACGCGCCGCGATCAACAAAATGTCTATCACACCGCGCATGCTGGCCCGCTGGGCTGGCGTGAAGGGCTGGACTATTTTCTCGCGCAACCCGAATAACCCTCTGACCTAAGGATGAGAAAATGAGTGATTTTTACCAAAATGGTGTCATTACTAACTTTCATAATCTCACCCAACGCAGCGTTGAATCGCTGGAAAAAGAGATGGTACGTTTCGCGCGTAAACGCAAAATGGGGCTAATCCTGCCTTCCCTGTTCTCAGAACTGGAAGGTCCGGCGCTGGATAACATCGTCAATGAGCTGGCCAAAGTGCCTTATCTGGATGAGATTGTCATCGGTCTCGATCGTGCTGACCGCGACCAGTTTCTCTTTGCTCGCGAGTTCTTTTCTCGTTTGCCACAACGCCATCGCATCCTGTGGAATGATGGACCGCGATTGAAAGCGCTGGATGCTGAACTGGATAAAGAAGGGTTGTCGCCGAGCCAGCCGGGTAAAGGACGCAACGTGTGGTTCTGCACCGGGTATACGCTGGCCTCGGATCGCACCCAGTGCGTGGCGCTGCATGACTGCGATATCGTCACCTATGAGCGCAGCATGCTGGCGCGCTTGCTCTATCCGCTTGCCAATCCCGCTTTCCAGTATGAGTTCTGCAAAGGGTTCTATGCGCGCGTCGCGGACGGCAAGCTTAATGGCCGTGTAGGCCGCTTGCTGGTCGGCCCATTACTGCGTTCTCTGCAAAAGGTGTATGGCCACTCTGAATACCTCGATTACCTCACCAGCTTCCGCTATCCACTTTCCGGCGAATTCGCCATGCGCACCCACGTGCTGAACGGCATCAAGATTCCCGGCGACTGGGGGCTGGAAATTGGCGTGCTGTCGGAGATCTACCGCAACTACACTACGCGACAAACCTGTCAGGTGGAAATTGCCGATAACTACGATCACAAACACCAGCCACTGGCGGAAGAGGATGGCACGGGCGGCCTGAAACGCATGAGTAATGATATTGTGCAGTCATTACTGCGCAAGCTGGCGACCATGGGCGTGCCGCTCACCAGTGACTCATTCCGCGTGCTCAAAGCCACTTATTATCGCAATGCGCTGGATATGATGGAGATCTACAACCACGAAGCGACAATGAATGGCCTGAAGTTTGATCAGCATATTGAGGAAGCGGCGGTCGAGATGTTCACGCAGGCGATTCTTGATGCCGGGCAATCCTTTATCGAGCGCCCCAATGAGAAACCTTTTATTCCCAGCTGGAGCCGCGTGCAGTCGGCTTTCCCCGATATCCTTCAGCGGATTTATCAGGCGGTCGAAGAGGATAATGAAGGCAAGGTTTAATCTTCTGCCACCACGCGGTTGCGACCGCCGGTTTTCGCCAGATACAGGCGGCGATCGGCGGTGGCTTGCAGGCTCTCGGCATGATAATCGCCCAGCTCTTCGCTACCGGTCACGCCTGCCGACAGCGTGACGCTAAACGTGGTGCTGGCATTCACCAGAATCGTTTTTGCCGCTAAACGCGCACGGATGCGTTCCGCAACTGCACTGGCATCCGCCAGCGTAGTTTCCGGCAGTACAATACAAAACTCCTCTCCGCCGATACGGCCCGCCACATCATATTTACGCAGCGTATGGCTAATCACGCCCGCCACCCGAATCAATGCCTGATCGCCTGCCGCATGTCCCCAGGTATCGTTCACTTTCTTGAAGTGATCGACATCCAGCTGAATCACCGCGAGGGGCGTTTGCTGCTGCTGGCTGCGGGCAGAGATCGCCACAAACTGTTCAAAGAACGCATTGCGATTGAGCAACCGCGTCATACCGTCGTAATTGGCGCGCCAGGTGAGTTTGGCGGAGAGATCGTCCATACGGCGCACCAGACGAATAATGACCTGATGCACGACCAGCAGTAGCAGTACAAACAGCAACCACATGCCGAGCAAGAACAGCGATACGCGGCCCAGTTCCTGTGACATCCCCTGCCTCAGGCTCTGAATATTCACGATATACGCGTCCACATTCTTTAATTTGCTCCAGCTGGCAAACTGGGTGCCAAGGCGCATCACACCTCCAGGCAGTTGCCGGATTCGGCTCTCCAGACGCTCCTGCTGTTCTGGCGTCAAGGGCTCATCGTTGGGTGCATGCAAGCGAGTGATTTCATTTAACGAGCGGTCCACCATGAGCAACTTGCCTTGTAGCAAGCTGTGCCGTGCTTCGGCCATCAGCCCATGTATCCGCGCCTGGGTGAAATCCATCGACAGTACACCGTACCAGTAACCATGACTGACGATCGGCGTGCTCACTGTCATCATTAACCCTTCGTGAAATTCACCCTGATAGGCTTCACTCCAGCGCAATCGACCGCGCTGCGGATTATCCGGTGCCTGATCGCGAAAATAGGGACGCTCCGTCATGGTGGTATAGCTTTCTATCAGCTCTTGCGGACTTTGCGGAGGCCTTGAACTGATAAAAAAACCGGCGCGCGAGATATACCAAAAGCGTGAGTGAAAATCCTGTCCCGGGTCGCTGAACTGCATGATAAAGCTGAATTCCATGGCGGCGCGCAATTCCGCATTGATGTGATCGCTGTTGCGCAGCAGCAGGGGATCGCGCATTAACCAACTGTCACTCACGCCATTCAACGGCATACTGCGCAGGCTGGCCAACTTTAACTGCCAGGTCGTTTGCTGGCGCAATTGTTGAAAGCGGGTAATGGCTTCGCGCGTTTGACTCGAATCCAGCGGATGCATCAACGCATAGTTGAGCATTCTCTCGTAATACGTCAATTCATCGATGCTTTCCTGAAATCGGCTGTCGAGGTTTTTCTGGATTTCAGCCAATTGTGCGCGCTGACGCTCCTCATAGTTATTTTTTAGCTCAATCGCTTCATGCACGGTAAGGAATGCAGAGAACAAAAAGACCGCCAGAAAGCAGAGATGCACCGGCAAAAAAGGATTACCTGTGCGTGGCGTCAAAGGCGAAGTGGGCATGGGCAACAGTTATTCAAAAAAGGGCGGATGCGAAAAGTGTAGTCAGCAGGAGAAAAGTCGTACAGGCAGGGATCAAAGGAAAATCAGATAGGTAAAAACGCAACGGGACGGATTGACCGTCCCGCACACGCTTAGCTGGCCAGCTGGCGCGCTCCGGATAAGTGACTCAGTTCGTCACTACGGAACGCCTCGCGTCGCACGCTGTAGCCATCATACCAACGACACTCTACCATTCCGCTGGCATAGCCGGTCACCACCATCGTGGGTCCGCCCTCTTTGTGCTGAACTTCATCACTGATCGCAAAGGTCATACCGCGCCCTCCCTTTTTCCGTTGAATGAACGGATAAAGTTATAGCAGCTGCACCCCATTTACGCCTATAGGATAATGTTATTACTGTGACGAAATCGGAATAAGCAGTGTAAAATGTTGTTTATAAAAAAAGCCGATAAAAATTATTATCGGCTTTGAAACACTTTCCCGGGTGGGAAATCAGATTTTGCAACCTTCGCAGTCCGCTTCGTCGCTGATATCAGCCGGGACTTCATTGGCTTTTTCAGCCGCTTTCGCTTCAGCCTGTTCCAGCTGCGCATCGATATCAAATTCAAACATATCGTCGTTCATCATCGTTCTCCTGACCCGTGATTGATAAATTCCTGCGCTTTATACCGATTTACCGCGTACTTTCGCAACCAGATTTACCGCCAACAGCACGATCGACCCAATGATAAAGCCGAGTACCAGATTGGCACCGTTGCTCAGTAAGGCAGAGATAACGCCATGGAAGCCGCTGCTGTACTCCTCAATCGCGTGATGCAACGGCGCGATACCGTGCACAATAATGCCGCCTCCGACCAGGAACATTGCCACCGTGCCCACCACCGTTAACACCTTCATCAGCCAGGGGGCCAGCGCGAGTAACGCACCGCCAGTCGCCTGAGCCAGCGTGGAGGACTTTTCCCGCAGCCAGTATCCGAGGTCGTCGATTTTCACGATCATCGCCACGATGCCGTAAACACCAATCGTCACCAGAATCGCAATCCCCGCCAGAATCAACACCTGATTCAACAGCGGCGCTTCAGAGACAATCCCTAAGGTGATTGCCACAATTTCCGCAGAAAGAATGAAATCTGTGCGTACAGCACCTTTCACTTTATCTTTTTCGAACTGGCGCGGATCCTGCTGCGCCAGCTTATCCAGACGCTGTTGACGTGCCTCCGGGCTGCTTTCTGCCTTATCGTGATTCAGGCTGTGCAGCACCTTTTCCACGCCTTCATAGCAAAGGTAAGCGCCGCCCAGCATCAACAGCGGTGTGATTAGCCAGGGCGCAAACGCCGAGATAATCAGCGCCAGCGGCACCAGAATTAATTTATTGAGAAATGATCCTTTTGCGACGCTCCAGACCACGGGTAGTTCACGGTTGGCTTTTACGCCGGTGACCTGCTGCGCATTGAGTGAGAGATCATCACCCAATACGCCAGCGGTCTTCTTTGCCGCGACCTTGCCCATCACTGAAATATCATCAAGCAGCGTCGCAATGTCATCCAGAAGCGTGAGTAAACTGGTTCCTGCCAAAATAGTTATCCTTATTCCGGTTCGTGATCCTGACAACAGGGGCATCGCTCAACCGCCGTCACTGACATATCAGCGATGCCCGCACAGTCCCATTCGACGCGAAGTGTTTGCCCGGCAAGATCGCCAGCGTGCACATATTTGCTGACCGGACTTTCCGTCATTCCGCTGATCTCCTCGGTGGCCACCAGTTGCTCGCCTAAATAAATGCGTGCCGTTGCATGGGTGTTCACCATCCGCTCATCACGGAGTTGATACAGGCGTTTGACCGTCAGTTTGATGCTGCTCATGGCTCGATTCCGCGTCCCAGAGAAAGAGAAGATCTAAACCGTTATGGCGGCTAAAAGCAACAATCGCACGCTATTCAACACGATAGTGATGCAAGCCTTGATGATCGATTTCGCCACTGTGCATGGCGGCCAGCAGCCACTCTTCCAGTCGTTCAATCAACGCCTCGTCTTCAAGGCGCAATTTTCCGCGCAGCGCGCACTCCCAGACAATCAGTACTTTCCAGCCGCTTTGTTGTAACTGCCCGATATAACGGCGGTCGCGTTCAACGTTGCTGTTAATTTTGCCGTTCCAGAACTCAGTGCGCGTGGCGGGCATCTTGAATAAATAGCAGTGATGGCGATGCCAGAAGCAGCCATGGACAAAGATAATCGCCCGCTCGTGTGGCAAAACAAAGTCTGGCCGACCCGGCAGCGCTTTATCTTGTACACGATAGTTGAAGCCACGATCTTTCAAAATCAACGCGATACGCTGCTCAATCGCCGTGTCCTGATTGCGAATGGCACGCATATTTTTGCTGCGAATAGCTTGCGAATGGACGTCGACCATGGCGTCTCCTTTTTATTGGGGCTTCTACAACTTTAGCGGTTTGGCGTGAAAGCGAAAGGCACGCGCAACAAGTGTGTGAAGACGCGAGGAGTGATAGCATAGCGGCTTCACTGTTAAGGAAAAACGCATGCTTGCTATCGATCCCGCCGCGACGGTTTCACCCTCCTCATTTTCTTCCCCTTCGGATGACGCCACTTCGCTGTTAATGCAGGTTCTCGATATCTATGCCGCACGCGATGTGGTGCAAACCTTAACCGAGGCGGGCGGATGCGACTGGAGCGTGCCGCGTCTGAATCGTATTCGTCAGGGCAAAAGCGCCGTCCCTGCCCTTTCCAGCGATGAAGTCAGCAGCCTGCAAGCGTTGTTGCCTTCGCGCCCTGCGCATTACGCTGCGCCTAAATTTCAATTTGTCGATCTATTTGCCGGCATCGGCGGGATTCGTCGTGGTTTCGAGCAAATTGGCGGCCAGTGCGTGTTCACCAGTGAATGGAATAAAGAAGCGGTTCGTACTTATAAAGCCAATCACTATAGCGATCCGCAACGACACCAGTTCAATAGCGATATTCGTTTGGTGACGCAGCCCGCAGGACTCACTGACGAACAGGCGATTTATCAGCACATCGACCAAACCATCCCCGATCATCAGGTGCTGCTGGCGGGTTTTCCCTGCCAGCCGTTTTCACTGGCCGGCGTCAGTAAAAAAAATGCGTTAGGTCGTGCGCACGGTTTTGAGTGTGAAGCGCAGGGCACGTTGTTTTTCGATGTTGCCCGCATTCTCGCTGCCAAAAAGCCGCCGTTCTTCGTGCTGGAAAACGTGAAAAACCTCAAGAGTCATGACAAAGGACGCACCTTCGCCATCATTATGGCGACGCTGGATGAACTTGGCTACGACGTCGCCGATGCGGCCGACAGCGCAACACCCGATGCGAAAGTGGTGGATGCGCGCCATTTCCTGCCGCAACATCGCGAACGCATTGTGCTGGTCGGCATTCGCCGTGACACAGGATTGAGCGACGGTTTTTCACTGCGCGCGCTGTCAAAACTCTATCCGCAGCAGGTGCCCACGCTGCAAAGCTTGCTGGAGCCGACGCCAGATGCGAAATACATCCTGTCGCCGACACTGTGGAACTATCTCTATCAATACGCCAAAAAGCACAAAGCCAAAGGCAATGGCTTCGGCTTTGGTCTTAACGATCCCCGCAATCCCAACGTGTGTGTTCGCACCCTGTCCGCGCGCTATTATAAAGACGGCTCAGAAATTCTGATCGACCGCGGCTGGGATCAGGCGCAGGGGGAAGCGGATTTCCAGCTCGCCAGCAATATGGCTCTGCGTCCGCGTCGGTTAACACCGCGCGAATGCGCCCGACTGATGGGATTTGAGGCACCGGGTCAAAGCCAGTTCCGTATTCCGGTCTCGGATACCCAGGCATATAAGCAGTTTGGCAACTCCGTGGTGGTCCCGGTTTTTGCTGCTGTGGCACAGTTACTTTCGCCGCTTATCGAACAACATCTTAGCCAAAACACTTAGCGCCACAGGTCCACAATTTCCTTTAGGGACGCGTATTATGCTGTTTTGCGCTGAAACGCGTCTATTGTCACCAAACTGTCACGCCCGCTCTCAATACTCCTTTTTATTTTTGGGGGCGTTAGATGTCACTCCTTTCTGTAATCTCGTTACCGCTGCGTTTACGTACACGTCTTACCTGGCGCTTGCCGCTTTGGCTCACCAGTCTTCGTAACCAGTTTTTGCTGTTTATCGTGCTGTTCTGTCTCCTGCAGTTCGCGGGCGTACTGCTGCTCAGCAATCACGTTAATCAGACGCAAACGTCACTCCAGCAAGCCAACCAACTGCGGGAAAGATTGGCCCTGCTGGATAAAGCACGTATCGAATTGCTCACCGCCAGTGATAACAGCCACCGTGCTGGTATCTATTTAATGCAGGATCAGCAAAGTGGCTCAGTCGATAGCTGGAAAAGTCTGGCGGCCGCCTCTGATGATTCGTTAAAAAAAGCGCAGGCACTGTTCACCGCCTACCATGCTAAAGCAGACAGTCCGCTGGCTCAGGGCTTTGCGATGTTAGCGGAAGGTTTGCAAGAGCAGTTGAAAGGGTTAGCGGCCAATGACATCAATGCCTTCTTTATGGTGCCGATGCAGGCATTCCAACAGCAGTTTAACGATGCCTGGTTCAGCGAGATTGAACAAGCCAACCATCAGTTGAGCAGCGTCAATCAAAATACCCTCAGTACGCTAAAGCAGAGTCGCAACATGTCGCTGATCGTCAGTGCCATTTTGATGGCGCTGCTGGTGCTGGCCTCCAGTCTGTTGATGCGCGGCGTGCTGTTGCCGCTGCGTCGTGCCAACCGGCAGCTGGAGCAGATTGCCACCGGTGATTTAGTCCCGAGTTATGATACGCCACGCCGCCAGTGCTTAGAGACGCGCCAGCTGTTTCAGTCGATCGAATCAATGCGTTTCGGTCTGCAGCAGATTGTCAGCGACATTAATACCGTTGCTGTGAGCGTGGCGGCGGGTGCAGAAGATATGCAGCAGCATAATGAACAGGTGATGCAGCAACACCAGGCGCAAAATGCCAGCTTCCATCATCTGTCACAGCGTTTACATCGCGTGTCTGAAGAAGTCGAAATTGGTGCGCAGTTCTCGCAGCAGGCCACGCAGGAGGCACAGTCAGCCGATGCCCTGATGCGCAACTGCGCCACGGAAGTCGACAATATGGAACTCAAAATGCAGCAGATCGTTACAGCTTCGGGTGATATCGCCGGAATTGTCGGCATGCTGGATAGCCTGTCGATGCAAACCCGTTTGCTGTCGTTGAATGCCGCTATTGAATCCGCCCACGCCGGATCGTACGGTCGCAGTTTCTCCGTTGTCGCCAAAGAGATGGGGCTGCTCTCGCAAAAGAGTGGTGAATCAACGCGTCAGATTGATGGTTTAATTCAGCACACTCAGCAGCAAGTGAATGATGGTTTTGACAAAGTGAAAGCGCTGGAAGTGTTGTTTACTCAAATCAGCGGTGCGGTTTCGGGGGTCGTAACGCAACTCGATGAGTTGCAGCAAAATAGCACTGCGCAAAGTCACCGCGTCAGTAAAATTGCGCACGAAGTGGTGGAGATGAGTAATCAGCTACAGCAAAACGAAGCGCTCAACGCCCATCAGGTCAATTCGGCTACGCAACTGCGTGAACTCTCTGATCGCCTCGCCCAGCGGGCACAGCAATTCCGCGTCGATGCCGCTTGAGTACAAAGATAAAAAAACCCGTCAATGACGGGTTTTTTATATCGCTTATTTTTTCTTTTTGCCTTTCTTCAGCAGTGCACGTACCTGCTTCAGTTCAGACGCGGAGAGCTGTTCAGCCACCGCTTCTTCGGTATTCAGACTATCAACAGCCGGTTGCTCAACCGCATGTAAACTGGCCTGCAGGCGGTTAACGATCTCCTGACTCATGGAGATTTGGTTATCGGCGGCTAACTGTTTGATGTGCTCTTTCAGCGCCGGGTCAATTTTAATGGTTAAGTTAACGGTCTCGGTCATCTTCATACTCCCTTTTGATTTACAACAACGTAGCGGAAGAAGATGAAAGTTAACAGACTGTCATAAAAATTTAATATTAAGAGTGTATAGGGCTGAAATCCCTTAATACTGACTCATCAATGCTGGTGAGATTGCCCTGCAATTCCGCGCATAGCTTAGCCATAAAGTGCACCAGGAAATCCGCGTTATGCTCCGCCAGCAGGCGCCCCGCTTCGGTTTGCATGGTTTCGGGCAAGCGTAAAAGTTTCTTCTGGAAGTGATCCAGCGTCCATTTCACATCGTCTAATTCACGCTCTTTTCCTAATGGATCTTCGCTGTCAAACAGCGGACGGCCCAACGCCCCGGCAGTGTAGAAAACGCGTGCGAGGCCGATAGCACCTAAAGACTCGAGGCGATCGGCATCCTGAACAATTTTGGCTTCCAGCGTCAGCGGCGTGATGCGTGCGCTGAAACTGTGCGCCTGGACGGCATGGGCGACACCCTCGAGCAGCTCCAGGGGGAAATCGGGAAAGTCCTGCTGCAAAATTCGGCGTGTCTCTTCAGCGGCATAGGTGGAAGCCAGATGGCGCTCTGGATGGTTTTTTGGCAGGTTGACCACATCATGGAAGTAACAAGCGGTAAGGACCACCATAGGATCGGCTGCACTGTGCTGCATGATGCGCGTGGCGCTCATCCAGACACGACGCAGGTGCGCGATATCATGGGCTTTATCATCGTGCAGCCAGTTTTGCTGCAGCCAGTTCTCGTAGCGTTGTTGCCAGCGGGTGAGTGACATCGTGCTTCTCCTTATTGCTGTTATAAAAGCACCGCCAATTCAGGGTGCTGCTCCTGGGGACATCATAGCGGTCTGGTCGTGACACTTTTTTTACATCCTTCCTGGATGTGCAAAGCGTAAAAATGCGATCCCGATCTTGTTATAGCGCTGTTAATGTCGCTTTCCCAGCGGAGAGCACGTTTTAGGCATTTCCTTAGCGTCATTTCAGTTAAATAACTCTGTTAAACAGGCGTAATCTATTTCTACCATCAACAGTATTCACGCTTTTGAATTATTCCAGTTAATGATGCTAACTATCACAAGGTAAAAGCGATAAACACTCACGGGAAAATCTGAAAAGATTCCCATGCAGGCCGTTATAACGTACTGTATAGGGGATATTTCTGGTTCTCTCTCGCCTGAGAAGGCATTTCCAGCATGTATTTTGCTTAAGCGCCATTTTTAAAACCGGAATATGCAGGAATAGCCTGATACTGAGGCGACAAATTATTAAGCAAATTGATTCAAACCCATTATGCTAACTCTCACATCTGCTGATGCGGGTGATTCGTCGAAGTTTTCCGGGTGAGTAACACTACATGAGGTACGTAATGAAAGAACGGCCGATTCTTTTTTCCGAACAGCGGGTCCGCGCCCTGCTGGTTGGCCAGCAGACGCAAACCCGGCGCATTATGAAAACCCAGGCTTTTGGCCCAGGCCAGGATCATCACGAAGGCGTGCATGCATTTGACGTTAGCGCCAACCATCTGCATGGCTATAAATTGATGTCGATGGCAGATGTCAGCTCTCACTGCCCGTTTGGCCAGGCGGGTGACCGATTGTGGGTGCGTGAAACCTGGCGCGGCCCCATCGTGCCAGAAGAACAACTCGCCGAATATGAACGCGATCCACTGCCGTTCCGTAGCCCGGCTTTCTGTCAGTATCGTTCCGACAGTAATGAACTGGGTCAGTTGGATGAAGATGTGGAGCACGCCGAGCAGTTTGGTTGGCAAACGGCGATTCATATGCCGCGCTGGGCCAGCCGTATTGATTTGGCGATTACCTCGGTACGTGCTGAAAAGATTCAGGACATCAGTGAAGATGACATCATGGCTGAGGGTGTACAAACGGATACGCACTTCCTGAATAACTTCTTTACGATGAACATGAACGCAGAATCGCCGAAAGAAGCCTATCGTAAAGCGTGGCAGAAGCAGTATGGCGCCACCAGTTGGGAAGTGAACCCGTGGGTATGGGTGATCGAGTTTCAACGCGTTGATCGCGAGAGTTAACTGTCTTCAGCCCTCACCCGCCTGGGTGAGGGCAATTTTCCTGCTTTGCCATCTTAATCACAGAAAAAACCTTCAGTAACTGATTGAATACACGGCTTTGATTCCGCGCTGGCATTTTTCTTTTTGTCGCGCCAGGATAACCCTTTCCGCCCTGCAGAGTGAGTCGCGCGATGTTCAAATGGCCATGGAATGCGCAGATAGATACCACTGTCACGGCGCTTCCCTGGCAACAGGCGCTGGCGCAACCGATCTTTTCACTGCTCACGACTGAAGAGCAAAGCGCCCTGACCACGCTTGCCCAACGCTTTCTGCAACAAAAAAAAATCTCGCTGTTGAATGGGCTGCAACTCGATGAACGGCAGCTGGCACGTCTTGCCTTGCTGTTTTGCCTGCCCGTGTTGAAGCTCGGTCTGGAGTGGCTGGATGGCTTTCATGAAGTGTTAATTTATCCCGAACCGTTCAATGTCGATGACCGTTGGGAAGACAGCAGCGGCTTAGTCCATCAGGCTCCAGCGGTGCATGCCGGTCAAAGCTGGACGCAAGGCCCGGTGGTATTAAATGCGTTGGATATTCAGGACTCTTTCGATCTTTCCGGCTACAACCTCGTCATCCATGAAATTGCGCATAAACTCGATGCACGCGGCAGCGGCTATACCAGCGGTATTCCCGTCATTGCCTTACGAGATGTCGCCCAATGGGAGAAGGACTTGCTACAAGCGATGGAAGAGATAGAGGCGGAAGTGGAGTTGGTGGGTGAACAGGCGGCAACCATCGATCCCTACGCCGCCAGCGATCCCGCCGAATGCTTTGCGGTGCTGTCGGAGTACTTTTTCAGCGCCCCAGATTTACTGGCGAATCGCTTCCCTGCGATGTATCGCCACTTACAGCAGTTTTATCGCCAGGACCCGATGGCGCGTATTGCAGCAGGTTCTGCTTAAATCGCGATCGCTTTGTACTATTGCTAGCCAGTTGAATACAAATGTATTTTTAGCTGTTGACACATTAATGAGGTGCCATTAATATGCGCCTCGTTCACACGATTCCTCTGTAGTTCAGTCGGTAGAACGGCGGACTGTTAATCCGTATGTCACTGGTTCGAGTCCAGTCAGAGGAGCCATATTTAGAGAAACCCGCTCAGGGAAACCTGAGCGGGTTTTTTGCTTTTCATCACGTTGCGTTCCCTCGTCTCTAAAAAACTGGCATCGACATCCTGTGCCAGATTCTGATCGCAAAAGGGTCATTTTTGAACCTTTCATACCCTTTTATGTATTTTTGACGCCCACGTTCCCAATGAAAACACGCCAAAGGTTCAAAAATGAACCTTTGAGCCATCAGGTTGTGTACGAGCACTCGGCAACTGCCCTCATTCGCTACACTTCCGTCCAACCGCGCAGCAGGTTGTGATACATGTTCAGCAGAGACAGCAGCTCCTCGCTATCGCCATGACGCGCTTTGAGGCTTTGGATATTACGATCCAGTTCAAACAGCATGGCGCGTTGTTTATCATCACGCACCATCGATTGAATCCACAGAAACGACGCCACGCGCGCACCGCGCGTTACCGGAGTGACACAGTGCAGGCTACTCGAAGGGTAAAGCACCAGATGGCCGGCAGGTAATTTCACTTTGTGCTGACCATAAGTGTCTTCAATCACCAGTTCGCCGCCGTCATAACTGTCAGGTTCACTGAGAAACAGCGTGGCCGAGAGATCGGTCCGCATCCACCCGGCAGCACCATTATGTCTCACCGCGCCATCAACGTGAAAACCGTAGGTTTCACCCTGTTCGTAGCGGTTAAACAGCGGTGTAGAAATAGAGCGCGGCAGTGCAGCAGAAAAGAACAGCGGGTTGTTGTTCAAAGCCTGCATCACTGCTGTTTGCAACCGATCATAAAGCGGCGTACGCGTATCAATCTGCTGATTATTTTTTACCGTTGCGCCCTGGCTGCCCACCGTGGCGCGTCCGTCAATCCATTCGGCCTGTTGCAGCAGCGAACTGAAATTTGCCACCTCTTCAGGCGTCAGCACTGCAGGAATGTGATACATCATCGCGGTGTTCTCTCATAAATAGGGGCGCGAACGCCCCACGTTGACTCTTAGAAATGGACGTTTGCCGTTAACAGGAAGGTACGTGGCTCACCCGGATGGTAGCGGTATCCACTCTTATTGATGGAAGCCACATAGTGGGTATCGAAAATATTGTACGCGTTGAGCTGCAGATCGAAGTTGTTATTAACCTTGTAGCCCAGCTTCGCATCTGCCACCCAATAACCTTCAGTGTGGTCTGGCGTGCCTACCGCGCCATCGCTGCCGCGACGCAGACTGCCCACGTAACGCGCCCCCGCACCAACAGAAATCGCATCAGTGGCCTGATATTGCGTCCACAAGGTGAAGGCGTGTTTCGGTGTATAAGCGATAGCAGATGAGCCATCCTGAGCAACGGCTGCGCCTTCTTTCACCGAAGCGTGCTGCTGGGTGTAACCGGCAATCACTTCCCAGTCTGGGGTGATGTTGCCAGTAGCTGAAAGCTCATAGCCCTCAACGCGTTTTTTACCGGTTTGCGAATAAGTGCCGTCGTCGTTGGCGTCCACTTCATTCTCGATATCGGTACGGAACAGTGCAGCATTCAACAGCAGGCGTTTATCCAGCACCTGCCACTTGGTTCCCACTTCGCTTGATTTGGCTTTTTGCGGTTTGAAATCAGTGCGGTTAGCACTATTGCCGGCGCCACCTGCCGCCAGCGCAAAGCTGCTGCCGCCTGGAGGCTGCTGAGAAATAGCATAGTTGACGTAAACATTGCCCTGCTCGGTCAAACGATAGAGCGCACCCGCTTTCCAGTTCACCAGATTGCCAGACTTGGCGGTATCAACGGTGGTGAGCGGCGTGCCACGTGCGATGCCCGTTGGACACGCCAGCGCACCGCGCCCGGTGCCGCCACACGCCGTAGCACTGTCATAATCGGTGTGATAGCTATCAAGACGAATGCCGCCGTTCAGCTCGAAGTTTTTGGTTATAGCCAGCGTATCGAAGGCATAGATTCCGGTGGTATCGGTCTGCCCGTTGGCATTGGCGCCGTTGCGATCCAGCCCTCCCACGGAAATGCTGCTGATCGGATGATAGATATTCACCGCAGGCGCAGTAATGGCGTTGACGCCGTAGTTGGTCTGGTTTTCACGCGTGAACTCCACGCCAGCACTGACATCGTGCCCCACTGAACCGGTATAGAATTTCGAGGTAATATTGGTCTGGTTAGTAAGGATGCGGTTACTGACATCTTTCAGGTTTGCGTTGCGCGTCCAGGTCCAGGTGCCAACATCATTAGGATTTGGCGTGGTAATGGTGCTGCCCATTACCGCGGTCAGCAGATACTCCTGCTTCACTCGCGACCAGCGCGTGGTGTTGCGAATCGTGGTGCTGTCACTGAGATCGTGCTCGAAGCGAATAGTGCCGCTATCGGTGGTGGATTTGTCGAAATCGGAATCGGTGCCGTAATAATTACTGGTCGCTACTTTACCCGAATGATTAAGTGCAGAGGTGGCTGCAGTCGGTGACGAGTATCCCGGCAGGCCGATGGTCGGAATGCCGCCATCTGGCGTGTTGTTCTGATGCACATGCAGATAGTTCAGATACAAACGCGTTGACGTATCCAGACCGAATGCCAGTGAAGGCGCGACACCATAACGCTCATTTTGCACATTATCGCGTGCGGCATCGTGGGTTTTCTCGCCCATAAGATTGAGGCGAAACGCGCTGTTGTCGTTGATAGCCTGGTTATAGTCCAGCGTACCGCGGCGCATCCACGCACTACCGACACTGGCCGACGCATCCAGGCCCGTATCCAGACGCGGCTGCTTACTGATCATGTTAATTGAACCCGACGGCGCGCTACGACCGTAATCAGTGCCAGACGGCCCTTTAATCACTTCAATCTGCTGAGTATTAAAGGTATCGCGTGTCACGCTACCAATATCACGAATGCCGTCCACGTAAATGCTGTTTGAAGTATCCATGCCACGCATATACACGGCATCACCGGTCGAAGAACTGCCATTTTCCCCGGCGTAGAACGCCCCCACCCCCGGCACATTTTTCAGCGCATCGGTCAGGTTATTGACACCTTGATCTTTGATCACCTGATCCGGAATGACCGTCATGGTGCGGGTGGTATCCACCAGCGGACGGGTAAATTTGGGGTCGGCAGAAGTATTAGGCGCATACAGAGAAGGCGTTTGCGCTGTCACCACTAAAGTGTCGTCAGATTTTTTGTTGGCATTATCAGCGGCCAGAGCAGCAGCAGGAGAAATACCAATACATAGCCCGGTGAACAGGGTCAGCGAATTGAAACTGCCAAACGGCAAATTGCGATTGTTATCCATTTTAAAAAGTAAATTTCTTATCGTTATTGACGGGCTTATTGCATCAAGCAAACCAAAACACTCAAGGTGCCATGGTCTCCACTGCCTTGAGATGCAACACCTAAACGATAACGCCAATGGTTATCATTTACTTTTTTATTCTTGCATGAAGCGCAACGGCTTGGGAATACATTTCTTTACGGTAGCCTTACATAATTAATACAATCAGTGCCAGCAGGAGGGTTGTGTCAGGGTTTGCTCAGGAAGTGGTCAGGAAAGGACAAAATTCAGGCACAAAAAACCCGCTGGACAGGGCAGCGGGTTTTTAAGCAGAGCGCACAGTTCATTCCAGTAACTGTAGCGCATGGTGTGATGGAGTTGCTCATCGCTCATAGTAGCGATACACCGACGGATGGAATTCAATCCCATAAAGCTGGCTAACCGGAATCAGCAAATCAATATGATTGCTGAGGTCGAACTCACGCTCTTCAGCGGGTTGTGATGTGGCGTTGATCAGGCGATGGAACCACTGTGACAGCGTCGTTTTCATCGTCAGGTTCTCCAGTAATGGTTGACCCTGACAGTAAAACCTAATTTGCTTTATAACCAAAACGATTAGTTATGCGATGGAATCCCAATTAATGCATATATTGAAGGCCGCCGTCTGCTACGACGGCCCACTCCGTTATGCCCGGCTCTTCGCCAGCATACGACGGTAATTATTGAGCCATTTGCCGCTGGTCAAACGGAACCAGAAGAACACACCGCGCACTGTCCAGTCAAGGAACATGCCCAGCCACACCCCGACCACGCCCATACCGAGCATGATCCCCAGCACGTAGCCGGCAACCACGCGCGCACCCCACATGCTGAACATCGACACATACATGGTGTATCGCGCATCGCGCGCGCCTTTCAAACCAGCAGGCAGCACCCAGGATGCGGTCCAGATTGGCATAAAGGCAGCATTAAGCCAGATGAGATGTTTGGTGACTTCAATAACTTCAGGATCGCGGGTGTAGAATTTAGCCAGCGTGCCCGCCAGTGGTACGGTGATCAAGGCCAGTGTGCACAGCCCAATCATCGCCAGCCAGAACACATGTTTAATCTGCCTTTCCGCCTGCATCACCTGATTTTTACCCAGCCGCTTACCGGTAATGATGGTGGAAGCCGAACCGAGGGCGTTGCCCGGAAGGTTAATTAACGTGGCAATGGAGAAGGCGATAAAGTTACCGGCGATTTCATTGGTGCCCATGCCTGCCACAAAGATCTGCGTCAGCAATTTACCGCCGTTAAACAACACTGACTCAATACTGGCCGGCACCCCGATCCCCAGCACTTCCATCAGGATGTTGCGATCCCAGCGTCGGAAATAGCTGGCGATGCTGATTCTTAACGCCGGCGTAATGCCACGATACAGCACATAAATGGCCGCCGCCGCGCCGATATAGCGTGAGATGGTTAATCCTAACCCGGCCCCAACGAAGCCCATCCCTTCCCACCCCATCGCACCATAAATCAGTACGCTACTGATCACGATGTTAAGGATGTTCATGCCGCCATTAATCAGCATCGGAATTTTAGTGTTTCCCGCTCCGCGTAGCGAGCCGCTACCGATCAGCGCGATCGCCGCGGCTGGATAGCTCCACGCCGACGTTTGCAGGTAGCTCAGCGCCAGTTCCTTCACCTTGGGTTCCGCGCTGCCCGCGATAACATCGATAATCAGATGTCCCCAGATCTCAATCACGATCACCAGCACGAATGCCAGCACCGTCATCAAGCCCAGCGACTGCCGCGTAGCTGCGCGCGCGCGTTTGCCGTTGCGCTTGGCGAGACTAAAGGCCACCACCACTGTGGTGCCGAGATCAATCGCCGCAAAGAAGGAGATAATCACCATGTTGAAGCTGTCGGCCAGACCGACGCCCGCCATCGCCTCTTTCCCCAGCCAGCTCACGAGGAAAGTACTCAGGACGCCCATCAGCATCACACAGAGGTTTTCAATAAAGATGGGCACGGCTAATGGGGTAATTTCACGCCACAACAGCGTGCGATAAGAGCGACGTTTCGGATACCACGCCGTATTTCTGACCGCCCGCATCACTGCTACGCCAGGATTTTGCAAGGGAGTACCAAATCACTTTGGAGAGGAAGAAGAGTAATAATGATGATAGGCCACTGAGAAATATGCAAAGTGTTTCCCATCACCATTTAATCATTATTACAAACTTTTTGTCGCCACCACCGCAGGATCCGCTGCACCACCGAGATAAGCGCTGCGCACCTCATCGTTATTTAGGAGTTCTTCCCCACTGCCGCTCAGTTTTATCTCTCCGTTGACCATCACATAACCGCGATCGGCCAGTCGCAGCGCATGACGGGCATTTTGTTCTACCAGGAACAGCGTCATGCCCTGCTGGGTCAATTCACGCAGGATGCTGAAAATTTGCTTCACCACAATCGGCGCCAGCCCGAGACTCGGTTCGTCCAGCAGCAGCAGTTTTGGGCGACTCATCAACGCCCGCGCAATCGCCAGCATCTGCTGCTCCCCCCCGGAGAGTGTCATCGCACGCTGTTTGCGGCGTTCGAGCAGACGTGGGAACAGCTGGTACATCCGCTCCTTGTCCTCTTTCACAAAGCGGTCACCCACCGCAATTGTGCCCATCAGCAGGTTCTCCTCCACTGTCATATCGGGAAAAATGCGGCGGCCTTCGGGCGCTTGTGCAATGCCGCTGGCGGCGATGAAATGGGTGCTGCGATGGCTGATGGACTCGCCACGTAAGCGAATGTCACCACTGGCAATGCGCGGCTGGCCAAAAATCGACATTAGCAGCGTAGATTTTCCCGCGCCGTTAGCACCGATCAGCGCCACCGTTTCCCCCTGGTTCACCGTCAGGGAAACCTGCCTGAGCGCCTGAACCGGACCATAAAACACGTCCACCTGTTCAAAACTCAACATCGGTTCAGTCATGGTCGCTCTCCTCATCTGCGCCGAGATAAGCGGCGATAACGTTGGGATCGTGGCGAATTTGCTGAGGCGTCCCCTGTGCAATGACATCGCCATGATCCAGTACCACAATGTGATCGGAGATGCGCATGACCATCGGCATGTCGTGCTCAATCAACAACACGCTGATACGGTGATCAGCGCGTAAACGATGCAATATCTGACTCAGCGCATCGGTTTCGACCGGGTTTAATCCCGCGGCCGGCTCATCCAGACAAATCAGTTCCGGTCGCGTGCACATGGCACGCGCAATCTCCAGTCGGCGCTGCTGACCATACGAAAGTGTGCCAGCCAGTCGATTGGCGCTGGAGACCAAATCCACATTTTCCAGCCAGTAGAACGCGCGGTCTAACGCCCGATTTTCCGCTTCGCGATAACCACGGGTATTCAATACGCCGGCCAGCAGTTGACGATTGACCTGCATGTGCTGCGCCACCAGCAGGTTCTCTACCACCGACATCTCGCGGAACAAGCGGATATTCTGGAAGGTACGCGCCAGCCCAGCACGGTTAACCAGGTGCGCGCCGCCAAACATTTTGTACCACACGCGCGAACCCAGCCGTGCCGGATGAAGCCAGTCCTGCGGATGAATTTTTTGCCCCAGCACCTGGATCACATCGGTACTGCGCTGTTGGGCATTGAGTATGATGCGCCCGCCGGTGGCGCGATAAAACCCGGTCAGGCAGTTGAACACCGTGGTTTTTCCCGCCCCGTTCGGGCCGATTAATGAGGTAACCGAACCGCGCGCCACAGAAAGGCTGACATCGTTCAGGGCTTTGATGCCGCCGAAGCGCATCATTAAATGATCAACTTGTAGAATAGCATCACTCATGGCGTACTCCTTTCCGCAGCGGAACACCCACACGTGCAGTACGAACCAATCCGCGTGGTCGCCAAATCATCATTAACACCATCAGCATGCCAAACAGCAGCACACGATATTCGGCAAAACTACGCAGCAGTTCAGGCGCGACTGTCAGTACAAAAGCGGCAAGCACCACGCCCAGTGTCGAGCCCATGCCACCTAATACCACAATCGCCAGGATTAACGCTGATTCGAAGAAAGTAAAGGAAGTTGGATTCACGAACCCCTGATAGCTGGCGAAAAACACCCCGGCAATCCCGGCCGTCGAGGCACCTAACATAAAGGCGGAGAGTTTGACCAGTACATGATTAAGCCCCATGGCGCGGCAGGCAATTTCATCTTCCCGCAATGCCTCCCAGGCGCGGCCAATGGGCATGCGCGTTAACCGATGCTTGATTAACAGCACCAGCAGCACCACGAGTACCAGCACCACATAGATGAAGATGAATTTCATATTGGGGTTGTAATCGAGATGCAGAAACTCGTGATAAGGCACGCCCCCGTCCCGCGCCCGGCGAGCAAATTCGAGGCCGAAAAATGTCGGGGAAGGCACCGATACGCCATTGGGTCCACCGGTAAACGACAACCAGTTGGTTAAGACCAGACGGATGATTTCACCAAAGCCGAGGGTCACAATCGCCAGATAGTCACCATGCATGCGCAGAACCGGAAACCCCAGCAGCGCTCCGGCAAAGGCCGCCATTAATGCCGCGATCGGCAACATACTCCAGAATCCCAGGCCGAGGTACTCGTAGCCCAGTGCCAGGCCATAAGCGCCGATGGCATAAAATGCGACATAACCCAAATCAAGTAATCCCGCCAACCCCACCACAATATTGAGCCCCAGCCCCAGCAGCACATAAATCAGCCCCAGAATGGCCACGGTTAACAGGTATTTACTCGATAGAAATGGAAAGGCAAATGCAGCAATCAATAACAGCGGCAATATCCAGCGCATCCGCGAGCGATAACCCGGTTCGCGGACATATACGCCATCGTCATTGCCTTCAAACTTGCGTGTAAAGCGTTGTCCATAGGAGGTACGGGTGAACAGGCTGAGCATTAAGCGCCCTGCCATCACTAATCCCACTAACAGCGCCACACGTTGCGGCGACAGTGTGAAGCTGTAACCCTCCAGCACCACGCCCACGATCGGGCCAAACACCACCAGCGCAATCACTCCCGCCAGCAGTGTGTCGAGCAATGCTTCACGCACGCCCGCTTTTTGCGTCATTGCATTCATAGTGGCTTCCTCACACTTTTGCGACCAGCGGACGACCCAGCAGTCCCTGCGGACGGAAGATTAAAATCACCACCAGCAGCGAAAACGAGAACACATCTTTGTAGTCAGAGTTAACCAGCCCCGCAAACTGCGCTTCCGCTACCCCAAGCAACAGTCCACCGAGCATGGCACCGGGTAGAGAACCGATACCGCCCAGTACTGCCGCCGTAAAGGCTTTGATACCAATGATGAATCCCGCATAAAAATCAAACGTGCCGTAGTTCATGGTCACCAGCACGCCCGCCAGTCCGGCCATGGCTGCGCCGATGACAAACACCAGCGAAATCACGCGGTCAGTATTGATGCCGAGAATCGATGCCATGCGCCGATCCTGCTGAACGGCACGGCAGATGCGGCCAAGTTTGGTGTACTGAATGATCCAGGTGAGCAGCGCCATGCCACAGAACGCGGCAATCAGAATAAAGACTTTGGTCCAGGTGATTTGCACAATGCCGCCATCCACTTCCATGCGCAGCACACCCGTGAGCAGCGTCGGGATGCCCTGCTGGTTGGGCCCCTGGCTAAGCTGCACGTAGTTTTGCAGAATCAACGACATGCCGATGGCGGAAATCAACGGTGCAAGGCGTGTCGAGTTACGCAGGGGTCGATAAGCAATACGCTCGATGGCCCAGCCATAAGCCGCAGTGACAATAATGGTGAACAGCAAGGTGCCGAAAATCAGTAATGGAAAGGAGTGAATACCGAAGAAGCTCAGGAGTGCTAAGCCTATTGCGCACAAATAGGCAGAGACCATATACACCTCGCCATGCGCGAAGTTGATCATGCCGATAATGCCGTAAACCATGGTGTAACCGATGGCGATCAACCCATACACCGCGCCCAGCGTCAGGCCGTTAATCAGCTGCTGTAAGAAAAAGGCGTCCATAAATCCATCCCGCGCGTAGAGGGAGCGCATACCTCGCGCCCAATGGCGAAAGGCCCCGCGATGCGGGGCCGCGTATCGAATTACAGTTGGTGATACTTGCCTTTGTCATCCCACTGATAAACCACATAATCCGAGACTTTCAGATCGCCTTTGCCATCCCAGGCTTTTTTACCCATCACGGTATCGACGCTGTTGGCTTTTAACCAGTCACTGGCTTTGGCGTTGTCTTTACCCGCCGCTTTGTAAGCCGCCGCAATAGCCTGCACAGAGGCGTAAGCGTACAGGGTGTAACCTTCCGGTTCGAAGCCACTGGCGCGGAACTTCTCAATCACCGCTTTGCCATCCGGAATGGTGCGCGGGTCATTACCGAAGGTCATGTAAACCCCTTTGGTGTATTGAGGGCCACCTGCCGCTGTCACCATCTCTTCCGTCACGATGCAGTCTCCGGAGAAGAAGGCGGAATTCACACCCTGCTCACGCATTTGACGCACCAGCGGACCGGCTTCTGGATGACAACCACCGAAATAGACCACGTCGGGTTTCACCGCGCCAATCTTGGTGACCAGCGCATTGAAGTCTTTCTCACCGCGTGAAAGCCCTTCATACAGCACCTCTTTCACGCCACGTTTTTCCAGCGCAGCTTTGGTGGCATCGGCCAGCCCCTGACCGTAAGTGTCTTTGTCATGGATTACCGCCACCTTTTTCGCTTTCAGTTTGTCGATAATGAAGTCCGCCGCAATCGCGCCTTGCTGATCGTCACGGCCACACATGCGGAACATGGTTTTCATGCCGCGCTCGGTGATTTGCGGGTTGGTGGATCCGGGGGTGATCGCCAACACGCCAGCTTCGTCATACACCTCTGACGCGGGCATGGTAGAGGAGGAACAGAAGTGGCCCACCACCGCCATCACTTTGTCCTGATCGACGAGTCGGTTTGCTACTGATACTGCTTGTTTGGGTTCGCAGGCATCATCGCCCTGCACCAGCACAATTTTTTCGCCGTTAATACCGCCAGCGGCATTGATATCATCAGCAGCCTGACTTGCACCCTTCCAGTATTGCGCCCCGTAGGTCGCATTTGGACCAGAGAACGGGCCTGCCACACCAATCTTGATATCCGCCTGAGCGTAAAATGCCATGCTCAGACAACCTGCAAGTACCACCTTCACTGGGTGTTTCATGAATTTCAAAGACATGCTTTCAATCCTCAACGGGTCAGGAACGGAGCCATACCACGGCCTGGGAGAAATCAATTTCTGAAACTTTTGCAGCACTCTATGCAGCCGATAGGGCCACGATTTAGGATCAAGCAAGAAACTCGCCAAAGAAGACGGTCAGTGGCAGCTTTTTGCAGTGGCATCGCGCCAGGGCAGACGAGGCGCGAGGTGACATCCCTGCTAATCATAAACATAGCCAGAGTTGAGCCGCACACCAGCACCGTGATGGTGCAGAATGCGGTCGATCACAGATTATTCATCGTGCTGGGGTGTTTATCCGCTATGCTCTGGTCAAATCGGTCCACGTTTCCTGAAGGAGAATCTATGAATACGCAACGGAACGGATTGAGTAGCCAGCAGGCACTGGATGAACTGGAGCGCCTGTATGAAAGCGCAGTGGAAGCACTGCGCAACGCGATTCGCGATTTCACGACAACCGGCACGCTGCCGGATGAAGATGCGCGACAGAAAGGTCTGTTTGTTTATCCGGAACTGCGCATCACCTGGCTGGGTGAAGGCCCACAGCAAAACCGCACTCGTGCATGGGGACGTTTTACCCACACCGGCAGTTACAGCACCACCATTACCCGCCCGGCACTGTTGCGTCACTACCTGAGTGAGCAATTACAGATGCTGGAGAAAGAGTACGACGTCCTGGTTGAAGTGGTGCCTTCACAGCAGGAGATTCCGTACCCGTACGTCATTGATGGCCTGACACTGGATCGCTCGATGAGCGCCAGCATTGCGCGCCATTTCCCTACCACCGAACTGTCGCAGATTGGCGATGAAACCGCAGATGGCCTGTTCCATGCGAATGCCATTTTCCCGCTGTCACACTTCGATGCACTGCGCACTGATTTCTCACTGGCGCGTTTACGCCACTACACCGGCACAGCCGTCGAGCATTTCCAGCCGTTTGTGCTCTTTACTAACTACACGCGCTATGTCGATGAGTTTGTACGTTGGGCGATTGAGCAGGTTCAGGATCCTTCCACACCCTATGACAGCCTTGCCTGTGCTGGCGATGTGGTGATCACCGCTGACACCCAGGATCCCACGGCAATGATGTCTGATCTGGCCTGGAAGAAGCACCAGATGCCGGCCTGGCACCTGACATCACCGAATCGCCGTGGCATCACCCTTGTGAACATTGGTGTGGGTCCGTCCAATGCCAAAACCATCTGCGATCATCTGGCAGTCATTCGCCCACACGCCTGGCTGATGATTGGTCACTGCGGCGGCCTGCGTGAAAGCCAGACCATCGGTGATTACGTGCTGGCGCATGCATATTTGCGTGACGATCATGTACTGGATAGTGTGCTGCCGCCGGACATTCCTATCCCAAGCATTGCTGAAGTGCAGCGCGCGCTCTATGACGCCACCAAAGCCGTGAGCGGCATGCCGGGAGAAGAGGTGAAACAGCGTCTGCGCACCGGTACGGTAGTGACCACAGATGACCGTAACTGGGAGTTGCGTTACTCCGCTTCTGCACTGCGCTTTAACCTGAGCCGCGCGGTGGCGGTAGACATGGAGAGTGCCACGATTGCCGCGCAAGGCTATCGCTTCCGTGTACCTTACGGCACCTTACTGTGCGTCTCGGATAAGCCACTGCACGGCGAGATTAAATTGCCGGGCCAGGCGAATCGTTTCTATGAGGGGGCTATTTCTGAGCATCTGCAGATTGGCATTTGTGCGGTAGAACTGCTGCGTGCTGAGGGCGATAAGTTGCATTCAAGGAAGTTGCGCACCTTTAATGAACCCCCTTTCAGGTAAAGGTTTAACTCCGGTCCCAATGGGACCGGAGTTACATTGGATTTCAGATCAAACTTTAACCAATAGGTCTTTCACAAACCAGGCCAGCACAGCCAGAATAGCGGGCACCATAATGGACCAGGTGAGTCGGTCATTCAGCTTTTCAAATTTCACATTGAGTTTTTCAAACTTCTCATCGATCCTGACAAACTTCTTCTCAAATTTTTCATCCAGGCGTTCAAACTTCACATCGATGCGTTGTTCCATTTTGTCTAGCTTGTCGTCGATGCGCAGTTCCATTTTGTCTAGCTTGTCGTCGATGCGCAGTTCCATTTTGTCCAACTTGTCGTCGATGCGCACTTCCAACCTTTCCAGTTTATCGTCAAAGTGAAGCGCCATTTTTCCCAACTTATCGTCGAAATTCAGCGCCATAGTCCCCAGTTTATCGTCGAAGTGCAGCGCCATTTTTCCCAACTTATCGTCGAAATTCAGCGCCATAGTCCCCAGTTTATCGTCGAAGTGCAGCGCCATCTTTTCGAACTTACCATCGGTACGCTTTTCCGACTTTCCCATTTCTCCCAGCAATTCGGTACGCAGCGTGCCGATATCGGCCTTAGTCGCAAAATTCTCGGATCGCGCGGTCAGGACGGCAACATCCTGTTGAATTTGATGCGTAGTTTTTTCCAGTAACCCGACTCGTTGAGTTAACTCTTCCATTTTTGAATCTCCGATATTCCTGACGACATAGATAAGTGGTGGAAGAAACGGGGCAGTACGCATGGCGTATTCCATTACAAACCTCCAGAGAGTCCCGGCTATCTCTTCACCTTGCAGCGTAGTGAAACAGATTCGAGCCGATTAAACATTCCACGAACCCGCCATTCGCGGCAAAAAAGTTCAGGCAGGCATCAATACGTCGCACAGGCTAAAACTGGCAGAGAAATAACAAAAGCAGTCACAGTGAGGGATTGCGAGAGATGGCACATAAAATATTGGTGGGGATGAAACAGAAAACACGGAAGCCCGAGCGGGCTTCCGGAAACCCAAAACTTAAGCGCTCAGCCAGCCCAGTTTGATGACGAACAGAATCGAGAGAATCACCAGTGCAGCATTGATCTCTTTCGTACGACCACTCAGCAGTTTTACCACGGTCCAGGTAATGAAACCGAAGGCGATACCGTTGGCGATGGAGTAAGTCAAAGGCATGGTCAGCGCGGTGACGGTCACTGGCGCAGCCGTGGTGATGTCTTTCCAGTCAATTTCGGCCAAACCAGATGCCATCAACACCGCCACAAACAGTAATGCCGGTGCGGTGGCGTAAACCGGGACGCTACCCGCCAGCGGCGAGAAGAACAGGCTCAGCAGAAAAAGCACAGCGACGACAATCGCTGTCAAACCAGTACGACCACCAGCACTGACACCCGCAGCCGATTCAACATAGCTGGTGGTCGTTGAGGTACCCAGCAGTGAACCAAACAGCGCAGCCGCACTGTCAGCGATTAACGCACGGCCCATTTTCGGCACATTACCCTGCTCATCCGCCAGACCCGCACGCTTGGTCACGCCCAGCAGCGTACCGGTGTTATCGAACACATCCACAAACAGGAAGGCGAAGATAACGCTCACCAGACCCACGTTAAATGCACCGGCGATATCCAGTTGCATAAAGGTGGGTGCAATAGAAGGGGGTGCTGAGAACACGCCACCAAATGGCGTCAGACCAATGCCCATCGAGATAAAGGTCACGACCAGGATGCCGATCAACACTGCGCCGGTCACGCGACGCGCTTCCAATGCCACAATGATGAAGAAGCCTAACAGTGCCAGCAGCGGACCCGGTTTGGTCAGATCGCCCAGGCCAACCAGTGTAGCCGGGTTATCCACCACGATGCCCGCGCCTTCCAGCGCAATCAGTGCCAGGAACAAGCCGATACCGGCAGCGATACCCGCGCGCAGAGGCAGCGGAATACTGGCAATAATCCACTCACGAATTTTGAAAATTGACAGCGCAAAGAAGATCACCGCTGACAGGAACACCGCGCCGAGTGCGATCTGCCAGGTGTAGCCCATGTGCAGCACAACGGTATAAGTGAAGAAAGCATTGAGCCCCATGCCCGGTGCCAGCGCGATGGGATAGTTGGCGATCAGCCCCATCAGCACACAGCCAATTGCCGCCGCTAAGCAGGTCGCCACAAAGACCGCACCTTTATCCATGCCGGTCGCACCGAGAATGCTCGGGTTAACAAACAGAATGTAGGCCATGGCCAGGAAGGTAGTGATACCCGCAATGATTTCGGTGCGCACGGTGGTGTTGTGCGCTTTAAGTTTGAAGAGTTTTTCTAACATCATCATCTCTCATGAGCGGAGACGGCACGGGTGCACGTTCTCTCTTGCCAATGTGGTTAACAAACTAATTATTGTATTGATGAAAGCGACACACGCTGGACCCAAGGCAGACACACCTTCCGCTTTCCCCTGTCCACATAGCAATAGCTATGCCATCACCGTACGCAATCGTTTACGTTTCAAAATGCGGTTACGGTTAGGATAATTCTGAACCCGAACAGGGCGCGATTATGGTGCATTGCACCATGGCTGCGCAATCGTTTTCCCTTCTACTGCCTTCCGGAGGAAAAAGATTGCGGCAACGCACGCTTTCGCACACTGCTCAGCGATGGCGCTCACGTTTCTGCAGCACAGGACAGCAGCTCAAAAACATCGGGTTACACTGCTTTTAACCCTTTCGCAACATAAGAGACAGCGCAATGAAGCCCGCGATTTTGGTCGTTGATGATGATCGTGCCGTGTGTGAATTGCTGCACGATGTTTTGAGTGAACATGTGTTTACCGTCTACAGCTGCCATCAGGGCAAAGATGCCCTTGCGCTGCTCAGCCTGCATCCCGAGATCTCCCTG
Organism: Candidatus Pantoea communis; assembly: GCF_011752685.1. Lineage (NCBI taxonomy): Bacteria > Pseudomonadati > Pseudomonadota > Gammaproteobacteria > Enterobacterales > Erwiniaceae > Pantoea > Candidatus Pantoea communis. The sequence goes on along the minus strand of NZ_VWXC01000002.1, from coordinate 153,053 downwards.
GTGATGCTGGACATGATGCTACCGGACACCAACGGCTTACTGGTGCTGCAACAGATGCAGCGGCAGCGGCCGGACCTGTTGGTCATCATGCTGACCGGGATGGGGTCGGAAGCAGATATGGTGGTGGGATTAGAGATGGGTGCGGATGATTACATCGCCAAACCCTTTAATCCTCGGGTGGTTGTCGCGCGCGCGCGTGCAGCACTGCGCCGCTGTGGACGTTTGACACAAGCTGATGCACAGCAGGATGAAGGATGGCAATTCAATGGCTGGCGGCTGGATGATGCGCGTTGTCAGTTGTTTAATCCTCAGCGCGAAAGTGTCGCCCTCACTCAAGGCGAATATACCCTGTTGCGCGCCCTGGTGGGTCACGCACGCAAAGTGCTGACGCGCGATCAACTGCTGGAACTGACTCACAATGAGAGTCTTGAGGTGTTCGACCGCACCATAGACGTGCTCATCATGCGACTGCGGCGGAAAATCGAAGCCAATCCACACCAACCCAGCCTTATCCGCACCATCCGTGGCCTCGGTTACGTATTTTCCGCTGATGTATTGCGTCCGGCTTCAGCCGCGCGTGAAACACAGATTGCCTGATTCATCCAGCGCTGCATCTCGGCCAATGGCCGCGTGCCGTCCAGCGCATTCGCTGCATGCAAATTGAAACAAGCGCAGGTATGTGCCAGCTTCAATGTCTCCAGCAGGGGCCAACCTTCATGACTGGCATATAACACCCCAGCACAAAACGCATCTCCCGCCCCAACGCTGCCCTCAATCTCCTCTGGTTTCAGGCACCACGCCGGCTGCCACCCTGCTTCACCCCTGCTCTCTTGTCCCCAGGCACCTTCAGGGGCATGGATCACCACGCGTTGGCGCACGCCCTGTTCCAGTAACCAGGCGGCGGCCTCGGCAAACGCGCTGGGTGCTGCCAGCCCCGAAGCGCTGCGCAGCGTCACGCCAGTGAGTGACTGCGCCTCCAGTTCATTAATCACCAGATAATCGAGCCAGCGTAACGCCGGCACCACCAACGGGCGATACTCCCCGGTTAGCGACACCAAATCCAGCGAAGTGAGGTAACCCCGTTGCTGCATTTGTGCCAGCAGATGCGCGCTGCGCGTACCAAAAATCTCATCAGGCTGGTCGAGACTATCCAGCAACAACAAATAGCCGAGATGAAATATACGATGTGAAGTGACAACTTCAGCAAAATGGGGCAAATCCAGTTCGGCATTGGCGCCGCGGGCATGGAAAAACGTGCGTTGACCATCGGGCGTGGTCATCACTTGTGTCATCGCCGTGCTGACATTGCGCGTGCGTTGTACAAACTGACGATCAATCTGATGATCGTCCAGCAACTGCACGATGTAATCACCGTCATTGTCCCCGCCCACCATGCCGACACCGGCCAGCGGCAAATTGACCTGCATGCGCGCCAGGGTGAACAGCACATTCAGTGCAGCGCCTCCGCTGCACTTCTCACTGTGGGTGATCTCCGCTAACCAGCCTTGTTCTGGCCAATGCGTGATACGTTGTACATGATCCACCAGCATACTGCCCGCACCGAGAATACCGTTGCGTTGCACCATGTCAGGCCCTCCCGGCGCTGCCAAACACCTGCATCTGCTGCGCCACCACATTGGCAATATCGTGTTCTACCGCCATCAGCAGTTCAGCAAACGAGTCGTAGCGCGCATCACGCTGAGTAATTTGCTTTTCTATCGCGCCTAGTGCGGCTTGTGACATGCCGGTATAGAAATTGATTTTATGAATGCCCAAACTGATGGCGTGGCGGAAATCGGCATCACTGATCCCTGAACCGCCATGCAGCACCAAAGGAATGCCTGCCGCCGAGCGAATTGCCGCCAGACGCTCAAAGTCGAGCTTCGGCTCACCTTTGTATTTGCCGTGCGCGTTGCCAATCGCTACGGCGAGACAATCGATCCCGGTTGACTGGACAAACTCCGCCGCCAGAGCAGGATCGGTGAATTTGTTGCTGTCGGCCTCACCAAACAGCGCCCCACCTTCATCACCGCCCACCGCGCCCAGTTCCGCTTCAACCGAAACGCCAATGGCGTGGCACATCTTCACCACTTCGCGGGTCTGGCGCACATTCTCTTCATAACTGAGAGTTGAGCCATCAAACATCACCGAAGTAAATCCGAGGCGAATCGCCTGCATCACCGCCTCAAAGTGCAAACCATGGTCGAGATTGAGCACTACCGGAATATCGTGCAGTGCGGCTTCTGTGCGAATCGCCGCAATCAGATGCTCGAGGCTGACATACTTAAAATGCACTTCCGCGATGTTGATGATAAAAGGCGACCGTTGTTGCTCAGCCGCCTGGAACAGCGCACGCAGAAAATGGGTATCCAGTACGTTGAATGCGCCGAGCGCGTATTGATGTTGCTGCGCGTGGGCCAGGCCTTGCGCCAGTGAAATCAGTGCCATCGTGAACTCCTTTATGCCAGCCAGCGGTGATATTCGTTGCACAACAGCCAGCGCGGATCTTCATCCTCATCAATCGGATTAAAGCGCGCCAGCGGTGTGAGAAAGACGTTGTCATGCTCGTCATCGTTGGGCATCGAGACTTCGCCAACCAGCACATCGCCATAGCCCTCTTCGCCCCAGAAACTGTGCCAGATCCCAGGCAGCAAGGTGACGCTCTCGCCAGGAGAGAGACGCAGTTGCGATCCCGCCGCGTGAGTCTGGCGGATGCCATCCAACGTGACGTTAACCGGTGAATCATCAAGCCGGTCGCCCGCGCGGTTATGCAAAGTCACGATCAGATTTCCGCCGCCGCGGTTGATGATGTCTTCCATCTTTTGTGGATGGTAGTGCATCGGCGTCACCTGCCCTTCCCGCACGTGCATGATTTTTTCAGCGTAAGGTTTTCCCCACGGCTGACCGCCGCGCGACCCGTTGCGCAGAGTAAACAGGGTTAAGCCAGTCTGAGAGAAATCATCAGCCCCGAAACTGGTGACATCCCAGCCCAGATGCAGCGCCAGCAGCTCTTCGGCGCGGCGTTTATCCAGCGCACGCCATTGGCTAAGGCCATAGTCGGCCCAGGGCGGCAGGTGCACATCCTGTCGCATAAAGAATTCGCGGGTGAGTTGCAGAATGGCGTTCACTTCGGATCGATGCATAACTCCGCTCCCAATGTGGGCGGCCCAGAGACCGCCTCAAGAAATCAACGTTATTTCACCGTCCAGCCTTTGTAGCTGCTGACAGTATTGCGATCGATCATCGTGACCGGAATCAGCACCGGTTTGTCAGGTGCGGGTTTGCCCTGCAGGATGTCGTAGCCAATCTCCACCGCTTTGGCTGCCATCACCTGCGGGTCTTGCGCTGGGGTGGCGACAAACAGCGAGCCTTTACGTTTCAGGGCTTCTTCGCCGTCTGGCGAACCATCGACGCCGACAATAAAGAACTCACTGCGCTGGGCTTGCTTGGCAGCCAAATCGGCACCAATCGCCGTTGGGTCGTTAATCGCAAACACCGCATCGATCTTCGGATTGGCAGACAGCAGTCCGGTCATCACTTCCAGGCCACCATCGCGACTGCCCTTGGCGTTCTGGTTATAGGAGAGCAGTTTGATATCGGGATGAGTTTTCAGCTCGTTCATACAGCCTTCAACCCGGTTTTGCACTGCTGACACCGGTGGTCCGTTGATGATCACCACGTTGCCTTTATCTTTCAGGCGATCAGAGATGTATTTACAGGCCATCGCTCCTGCCTGGGTGTTATCGGAGGTAATGGTGGCATTGGCACCGTCAGCCGCCACGTCGACCGCCACCACCACGATGCCTGCATCACGCGCACGTTTCACCGCGGGAGCGATGCCTTTGGAATCCGCGGCGTTAAGGATGATCATGTCCACTTTGGCGGCGATGAAGTTATCTATCTGCGCCACCTGCTGACCAAGATCGTAACCGCTGGAGACCAGCGTCACATTGACCTTGTCGCCGGCCAGTTCACGCGCCTTCAGCTCAGCACCTTTAGTGATCTGCACGAAGAACGGGTTGGCGAGATCGCCGACGGTGACACCAATGGATTTGAGTTCTTTTGCCTGCACCAGTGGCGCACTCAACAACGTCGCCGCCAGCAGTCCGGTCAGAATCGGATTAAAACGCATAGTCGATGTTCTCCTGCTTTTTTGATTATGTTGGCGATCCAGCAGATCGCCGTTGTGTGACAGCCTGTTGCAAATACACCCTTAACCCACGTGATGACGTGTGCGGTACTTATCGATGAGTACGGCAATGATGATCACAGCGCCCTTAATGACCAACTGCCAGAAGTAAGAAACGCCCATCAGCGTCATGCCGTTGTTCAGCGTGGCGATTATCAGCGCACCAATGAGCGTGCCGGTAATGGTGCCGATACCGCCGACAAAACTGGTGCCGCCCAGAATCACCGCGGCGATTGCATCTAACTCGTACCCCACACCCAGGTTGCCGTTGGCGCTGTAGAGGCGTGAGGCGCTCATCAATCCGCCTAATCCCGACAACATGCCGCTCATGGCATAGACAAACACCAGCACCATGCCGACCTTGATCCCGGTGAGGCGCGCCGCCTGCACGTTGCCGCCCACGGCGTAGATGTGCACACCCAGGGTGGTACGGCGCAGAATGAACCAGCACAGCGCGATGACGGCAAAGGCAATAATGATCAGCCAGGGAATCGGCCCGAGATAACCGTTGCCTATCCACTCGAAATTGATGTCAGAGTTGATGACGGTAGTGCCATTCGCCAGCAAATAAGCCGCTCCGCGCAAGGCGGTATAGGTGCCGAGCGTCACGATAAAGGGCGGTAAGCCAGCCCATGCCACCAACAGTCCGTTGAACAGGCCCATAATCAGCCCTGCGCCGAGCGCCGCCGGGATGGTCAGGCCCGCAAAGGCGGGATCCAGCGACACCACCATCGCCACGACCGCCGTGGTGCCCAGCATCGAGCCCACTGACAGATCGATCCCGCCGGTGAGGATCACAAAGGTCATCCCCGCCGCCAGCACGATATTGATCGAAGCCTGACGGGTAATATTCAGCAGGTTAGCTTCGGTAAAAAAGTTCGGCGCAACAAAACCAAATACCGCCACAATCAGGATCAAAATCGGCAAAATCCCTACCGTTTGCAGCAGGTCGCTCATCAAGGCGCGTTTAAGCGTTGGACTTTTTACGCGAGCAGTTTCACTGGTCATTGTGGTCTCCTCAGGCCTGTACCGGCTGCGCGCCGGTGGCCAGTGTCATAATGTTTTCCTGGCTAATCTCAGCGCCGCTCAACTCTCCGGCAATACTGCCCTCACGCATCACATACACGCGGTCACTCATCCCGACCACCTCCGGCAGTTCGCTGGAGATCATCAAAATCGCCACGCCCTGTTGCGCCATCTGGTTCATCATGCGGTAGATTTCACTCTTGGCGCCGACGTCCACGCCGCGTGTGGGCTCATCTAGCAGCAGAATGCGTGGTGCAATCGCTACCCAGCGTGAGATCAGCAGTTTCTGTTGATTACCGCCCGATAGCCCCCCGGCTCGTACCTGGGCGTGCGGCACACGAATGTTGAGTGATTCGATGGCATCACCGGCAATCTTTTGCCCTTTACGCCGATTAAGCAGGCCGTAGCTGGCATCGCGTTCCAGCGTCGCCATCACGATGTTTTCCTGTGCGGCCATTTCCAGGAACAGCCCCTGTTCTTTACGGTTCTCGGTGAGGAAGCCAATACCACGTGCGATGGCATCTCGCGGCGAATGAATTTTGACTTTCTCGCCATCGATCCAGATTTCGCCTCCCCTGGGTTGATGCACGCCAAAAATCAGCTGCGCCAACTCACTGCGTCCGGCACCAACCAATCCCGCCAATCCGACAATCTCCCCGGCACGCACCGAGAGACTACTGGGATGGAGTTTGCGGTTATCGGTCAGGTGATTGACGGCGAGACGGACCTCGCCGAAGGGAATGTTGCGGTCTTTATTGAACAGATCGCTCAGCGGACGGCCAACCATCATGCGCACCAGTTCACTGGCATTAAGCTGATCGCGCGTCAGGCTGCCAACATACTGCCCATCACGCAGCACGCTGACGCGATCCGAAAGCGCATACACTTCGGCCATGCGATGGCTAATGTAAATGATCGCCATGCCTTCGCTGCGCAGGCGTTTAATCAGCGCAAACAGCTGTTCGGTTTCGCGATTGGAGAGTGCTGCCGTGGGTTCATCCATCACCAGAATGCGGCTGTTGCGGTGCAGCGCGCGGGCAATCTCCACCTGCTGCTGCTCAGCGATACTGAGTTTGCTCACCAGATCGTTGGCACTGAATTGGGCACCCAGACGATTAATCACCTGCTGTGCCTCTTCCGCCATCTGCCGCCGTTTCACCAGCCCACCGCGCGTGATCTCGCTGCCGAGAAAGATGTTCTCTGCCACGGTCAGATTGGGCGCCAGATTGATTTCCTGATAAATCAGCGTGATGCCTGCTGCCAGCGCCTCTTTTGGGCCTTTGATGGCGTAGGGTTTACCGTCGATAAGAATTTCCCCGCTGCTGGCGGTATAAGCACCGGCCAGAATCTTCATCAGCGTACTTTTCCCGGCACCGTTTTCACCCATCAGCGCATGGACTTCACCCGGCCACACGGTCAGATCCACGCCCTTTAACGCGTAGAAACTGCCGAAGCGTCGGGTGATTTCGCGCATTTCTAATATCGGTGTCGCCGCCATCGCCTGGCTCCTGCTTTCTGAAGTTGTCGCCGAGTGTTGCAACGCCAGATAAATGGAAAATGTCAGCGGCCATTCATATTTGTCATATTGCGCCCCGGTCACGCTTCTATACTCGCCGGGAGCTGAGAGGTAAGGAGTGACCGCAATGAGTCAGAGTCTGCACTGGCATGCTGGCGCGCGGGGTCGCCTGCTGCTGTTTAACCTGTTAGTGGTGAGTGTCACGCTGGCGGTGAGCCTGGTGGCTATTTTTGGATTTCGCCACGCCGGTCACATTCAGGAGCAGGCACAGGCGCAAACCCTGGCGGATATGAACGGCAGCCTGGCGCTGGCGCGGGATACTGCCAACGTGGCCACCGCCGCCGTACGACTGGCGCAGGTGGTGGGTGCGCTGGAGTATCAAAGCGAGTCGGCTCGTCTGCAGCAGACGCAGCAAGCCTTGCAGCAGTCCTTATCCCTGCTGGCGAACGCGCCATTGGCCGCACAGCAACCCGCGCTGCTGGCGCGCATTCGTGAACGCAGCCAGATGCTGGAACAGAGCATCAATCAGCTGCTGCGTGTTGGCCATCAACGCCACTTACAACGCAACGTGATGTTAAGTGGCCTGTGGCAGGCGCAACTGCTGCTGAATCGCATTGATGTGCTTGCCAGCGACGGCGCTTTTTTGCCGCTGCGCCAGCAAACGGATGCCCTGTTAAAGGTGGCAATCCAGTCCACGGCACCGCAAGCCGCTGAAAAGCAATTACAGCAGGTGCTGCCCATTTGGTCCGCCCTACCGTTACAGGATGCGCTGGCGATGCAGCGTGACCGATTGGTCGACACCACGCGCAGCTTACAACCCATCGCTGATCAGCTTGAGCAGAGCGATATCGCCATTGCCTACGCGACCTATCGCATCAAAGCGCTGGTGGCGATGCTGAATGGCGACATCACTCATTATGTGCAACTGGTGGCGCAGCAGAGCGATGCGCGCAGTACCGCCACGCATCAGGAACTGGACTCCATCATCGGTTTTATTGGTCTGTTTATGCTGCTGGCACTGCTGATCACCGGTTACGCGGGTTACTACATCTATCGCAATCTCGGTTCCAGCCTGACCGCCATCGCCCACGCCATGACGCGTCTGGCACAGGGCGAGAAGAGCGTCAATGTGCCGGGTTTAGCCAGGCGCGATGAGTTAGGCGATCTGGCTCGTGCTTTTAACGTGTTTGCGCGCAATACCGCTTCATTGGCCCACACTTCACGTCTGTTAAAAGAGAAAAGCAATCAGCTGGAATCCACTTTCCTCGCGATGCGCGATGGCTTTGCGCTGTTCGATAACAGTGGGCAACTGGTGGTGTGGAACGCGCAGTACGCCGAGTTACTCGGCATTACGGCACGCGACCTGCATCGCGGCCTGCATTATCAACGTCTGCTAGAGCGAATGGATGTGCAGCTCACCAGCCTGCAGGATGCGCAGGAAGTTCGCCTGCCCGACGGCCGCACGCTGGAACTGCGCTTTAGCCCGGTACCACGCCGTGGCATGGTCAATACCGTGCTGGAGCGCACCACACGTAAGGCGCTGGAAGAAGCGCTGCTGCACAGCCAAAAAATGAAAGCGGTGGGCCAACTCACCGGCGGCATCGCTCATGACTTCAACAACCTGCTGGCCGTGATTATTGGCAGTCTGGCGCTTACCGTGGGCCAGCTCCCCTCTGGTTCGCTAGCCAGTCGGATTGAGCGTGCGCGGCTGGCGGCCGACCGCGCGGCGCAGCTTACCCAGCGGCTGCTGGCCTTCTCACGTAAACAGTCGCTTTATCCGCGTGCGGTATCAGTCATTGAGCTGGTCGATAATCTGCACTCACTGTTACAGCATGCACTGTTGCCCGGTCAGCAATTAGTGGTTGATGCGCAACGCCCCGGCTGGCCCGCGTGGATCGATGCCGGGCAACTGGAAAATGCGCTGATGAATCTGGTGGTCAATGCACGTGATGCCATGGAGAAACAGAGCGGAGAAATTCGCCTGCGCATCTGGAATCAGCGAATGCAGGAAGCGGATGGTAAACGCGATCGCGTAACCATTGAAGTTATCGATCATGGCTGCGGCATGTCAGCCGAGGTGCGAGAACAGGTGTTTGAGCCATTTTTCACCACCAAAGAGACCGGCAGCGGCAGCGGACTGGGGTTGTCGATGGTATATGGATTTGTGCGTCAATCCGGCGGGCAGATCGAGGTGGAAACCGCCCCCGGCCAGGGCACTACTGTGCGGCTGTTGCTGCCGCGCGCACCGGAAGCGGTCCAGCCCGCGCCGACTCTTCCCGAGTTTACGCCGGGTGCCAGCAGTGACCGGCTGGTGTTGGTGCTGGATGATGAACCCGCCGTCAGGCAGACATTGTGTGAGCATCTGCATCAACTCGGCTACCTCACTTTAGAGTGTGGCGATGGCGAATCCGCACTCACGCTGCTGCGGCAGACGCCAGATATTGAGTTGTTGATCAGTGATTTGATGTTACCCGGCGCGTTAAACGGGGCGGATGTGATTCGCCAGGCACAGCAGCAGTGGCCAGAACTGGCCACCCTGCTGATCAGCGGTCAGGATTTGCGCCAGAGCCAGGTCACTTTGCCACTGTGTGAACGGCTGGCAAAACCCTGGCAACAGGCACAGTTAGCGCAGGCGCTGGAGCGCGCCTGGCAACGCAGTGAACGGCTTAATCGCGCACGGCAGGCTGCCACAGCGGCAACGGTTTCCCCGTGATGTAGCGCTTACGCAGTTTGCTGGAGATGACATCCATGATCATCACCACGCCAACCAACAAGATGGTCAGGAACATCACCACATCCCAGTTCCACAGGCGCATGTTCTCGGCATAAACCAGGCCGACGCCCCCTGCGCCAACGAAGCCGAGTACCGCCGCCGAACGGGTATTGGATTCAATCTGGTACAGGCTTAACGCCAGGAAGGTCGGGAAGGATTGGGTAAAGATGCCAAAGCGATGTTTCTGCAGACTATTGGCCCCCACCGCACCTAAACCCCGGCTCGGCGAACGCTCAACCGCTTCATGCCCTTCCGCATACAGTTTGCCCAGTAAGCCCACGTCCTGTACCACAATCGCCAACACACCCGCCAACGGCCCCATGCCAACCGCACGCACAAAGATCAGGCCCCAGATGGCCATATCGACACCGCGCAGGATGTCGAGCAAACGGCGCACCACTAAGGAAATCGGACGGGCAATCGGATCGTGCATCACGTTGCGGGCGGCAAGGAAAGACACCGGCAGCGCAATAATGGAAGCGGTCAGCGTCCCGGCGAAGACAATCGCCAACGTGATGCCAATCTGGGAGAAGTAATAAGCAAACGGCCAGTTGATAAAATCCTGCCAGACAAACATGCGCAGGAAGTAACGGCCCAGCTGCTGGCAACCGATCAGGAACCGGCTCCACTCAATGCCGAAAAATTCAAAGAAGAACAGGTAATAGAGCACCACGGCGAGGGCGACTAAAGCCACGCGGCGCAGATAACGGTTCTGTGCGGCGAACAGTGCAGGGTGTTCCTGCTTCAGCTTTGCCACATCCGGTGCTAATGCGATCATTTGATTTCCCCTTCCACCACGCGACGACGCAACCAGCCGGATACGGTATCCAGCAGCGACACCACCACAATGATCAGCAGCAGTGTGATGCTCACCTGATCGTAGCGATCCAGTTTGATATTGGTCATCAGCTCCTGGCCGATACCGCCCGCCCCCACCAATCCGAGGATGGTGGAAGATCGGAAGTTCACTTCCAGACGCATAAAGCTGTAAGAGAGAAACGTTGGTTTCACCTGCGGCCAGAAGGCGAAGCGCATGCGCTGTAATTTGGTCGCTCCACATGCCGCGAGGCCGCGCACCGGTTTGTCTGAAGCGCTTTCAATCGATTCATAAAACAGTTTGGTCAGGCTGCCCACGGTATGCAGCGCCAGTGCGAGGAAGCCGGGAATCGCCCCAATGCCAAACGCCATCACGAACATCACCGCCCACGCCAGTTCTGGCATGGTGCGCAGGAAAGCGACGAAAGCACGGATCGCGATGCGGACGCTGCGCGGCGTCTGGGTGTTATCAGCAGCGAAAAACGCCAGTACCCCAGCCACCATCACCGCCACAATGGTCGACGACAGCGCCAGCTGCAGGGTTTCCCAGATCAGCGGCAACTGGAAATGCAGACGGTAGCCCCAGTAGGCCAGCGAGCCCTCGGTTTTCCCATCGGAGAACAGCACGGGCAGACGCAACACCGGCACGGTTTCGCCGATGTAATCGAAAAAGTGTGGCAGTGATTGCCAGACGGTGACCAGATTGAATTCCGCCATCTTGCCCGCAGCGAGGTAGAGCGCCACCAACAGCAGCGACCAGAGCACGGTGTCGCGCTTTTGCTGGCGACGAATGCGTTGGTAGTAGTGTTCGAAATCGGTCAAGGGGAATGTCCTGTGGTAGAGGATGGTGCAGATGTGAAAAGGGTCGCCATCACGGGCGACCCTGACGGTCAGACGCGAAATTAACCGCGTGAGCCTTTCATCAGATCACGTTTCATATCAATGATGTTCTGGTAATCGGCAACGGTTGCCGGGCCGATGTGCTGAGCACCGCCCACCGCTTTAACAAAGCAGCTGTGGTCTTCTTTATCCAGCTTCTTGATCGCCGCCACCAGCTTCTGTTTGAAGTCAGCGGGCAAGTTGTTGCTCACCAGGATTGGACCGTTCGGGATCAGCGGGGACTGCCAGATGATGCGGATTTTCTTCATCAGGTCAGGCTGGTCCATGCGCATCATGCGGCCAAAGGCACCAGAGGTATAACCCTTGTCGTAATCGCCGATCATAGAGGTCCAGGTCACTGCGCCTTCGAACTGACCATTCAGCACACCCAGGATGTCCTGCTCATGGCCGCCAGAGAAGGTGACGCTGGAGAAGGTGTTGTTGTACTTGTCGTCAACTGTGCCACCGAACTCTTTCTTGAACGCCTGGTTTGGCATCAGGAAGCCAGAAGTTGAATCCGGATCGGCCATGCCGAAAGATTTACCTTTCAGGTCTTCCAGTTTTTTGTACGGGCTGTCCGCTTTCACGATCACGACTGAGTGGTAACCCTGTGAACCGTCTTTGTCATCTACCACGATGCCGACAACATCAACCGCTTTCGGGTTCTGCAGATAGACGGAAGCGTAAGATGCTGGAGACATGCTCAGCACCATATCAATTTTGTTACCCAGCAGGCCCTGAATCACGCCTGAGTAGTCAGACGAGTTGCGCATTTTGGTATCGACATTCAGCTCTTTGTCGAAGAAATCTTTCACGCACTGGTTATCACCGATCTGCTGAGTGGCGTTCTGTCCACCCAAAATCCCGAGGTTCAATTCTTTTGGTGCATCCGCTGCGTTAACGCCAAAAGTCATTGCAACAGTCAATAAAGCTAAAGAGGTCAGTTTCATTCGTGTTTTTTCTCTTGCCGTGGAAGTTAGTGGAGCTGGTTAATTTCGTCGCCGTATAGCTCATGCAGCAAGCCATCAGTCAACTGAGAAGGATGTCCGTCAAACAGCACTTTGCCGCGCTGAATGCCGATAACACGGGTGCAGTACTGCTTCACCAGTTCAATCGAGTGCAGGTTCACCATCACACTGATGCCCTGCTCGCTCACCTGGCGCAGCACATCCATAATGCGTTTGGTGTTTTTCGGATCGAGCGAAGCCACCGGCTCGTCCGCCAGCAGGATGCGCGGGTTCTGCATCAGCGCACGGCAAATCGCCACGCGCTGCATCTGTCCGCCTGACAGGTTCTCCGCACGCTGCAGCGCCTGCGGCAGCATGTTCATCCACTGCAGCAGCTCAATGGCCTGCGCACGGTCCGCTTCGGAGAACACTTTGAAGAAGGATTTCAGGGTTGAGGTCTGGCTCAGGCGTCCCAGCAGGACGTTGGTCAGTACATCAAGACGAGGCACCAGACAGAAGTCCTGGAAGATCATGCCGCATTCGCTGCGCCATTCGCGCATCTGGCGGCTGTTGAGCGTCACTACATCACGATCCGCTTCACCCTGACGATTGCTGAGAATCGCGCCCTGCGAAGCACTGATGGTGCCGTTCAGCATGTGTAACAGTGTCGATTTGCCTGCGCCTGAGCGACCAATCACGGCCACCAGCTCGCCCGCATGCAGATCGAAGCTGACATTATCCAGTACGCGGTTTTCGCCGTACGCCTTGCACAGTCCCTGCACCGACAGCACCTTGTTGCCTTGCCCGGCGTGCGGAACATAAGGATTGTCGATAACGGTTTTCAGTAATGCCTGTGCCATGTTGCACTCCATCTCGCTGAGGTCTTGATTGCCCGTTATTACGGGCAAATCCGATGAAGTCTTGATGACAGTAAAATGATTAAACAGTGACAGCGTGTGAGGAACCGACCGTGATGGTCTGACCGTCGGTAGCCGCCAGCACATTGTCCGGTAAGCGATTATTGAGTAACCAACTGTCCATCTCATGACTCAGGTGGATAAGCCAGGCCTGGCGCGGCGCCAGCTGTTCAATAATCTGCAATGCGCGCGTCACATCATTATGATTGCGTACGCTTTCTCGCGGCGGGTCATTGCAGTCAATCACCAGCTGATCCAGCGGTTGACCATCAAGAAAATCTGCAGTGTCCGGGGGTAGTCCGCAGGTATCACACAGCCAGGCAAGCCGCGTACCGTGCCAGTCGAACAGGTAGCCATAAGTGAGTTTTGAGTGCTGTAACGGCAGCGGCGTGACCTGCAACGCCCCGAAACTGTGAGGCACAAAAGGCGTTAACGCAGAACGGAAATCCAGCAGGCCCGGATGCTTAAACAGGTCATCACAGCCCTTCTCATCCGGTGGCGCCCACACCGGAATCGGTTCACCCAATCCCCAACGCAGGCTAAAGAGTCCCGCTACATGATCCATATGAAAATGGGTCAGTAAAATGCGGCTCAACTCGCCAGGGCGGAACCGCTGATGCAGATCGTGGCGTCCGGCATCCAGCAAAATACGTTCGCTGCCGGTGTCAATCAGCGCACTGGTGGCGGCACGTGCGCGTCTCGGTTCAAGGCGGGCGCGTTCACAGGCGTGACAATCACAGCCAAACAGCGGTGCAGATTGCACGCCACCGGTTCCGAGAAAAGTGAGGTTCATGGCGGATGCTCCAGCAGTTGACGCAGTGTGTCGAGCGTGTCGCTCAGTGCGCCATCGTTATTGAGCGGATGGCAGTGCGCAGGCAGCGGTTCTGCCGCACGCACCAGCCGTTTACCGATTTCGGCTTCACTTTCACGTCCGCGCTGCCGTAAACGCATTTCCAGCACCGCCGGAGAGACTTGCAGCACCAGCGGCAACAGTTGTGCCCCGTAATGCTGCTCAACAATCGGCAAATGCAGACGTGAACCATTGACCAATACATTCAACCCGCGCGCCAGCCAGTGATCGATCTCTTCTCCCAGACCGTAATACAGGCCGTGTGCCTGCCAGCTGATGGCAAACAATCCCAGTGCCTGACGCCGCCGAAACTCCGCCTCGCTCAGCGCCACATGGTTTTCGCCCCCGGCATCGGCCGGACGCGTAATGTAGCGATGGGCGATAACCAGGTTATCCGGCGGCGCTTCGCGTAGCGCATTCAACAGACTGTCTTTACCCGAGCCCGAAGGCCCGGTTAGCCAGATCAGGCGCGCCATCAGAACACCAGCCTGCCCTGCGACCAGACGTGGCGAATGTGAGGATGCCCATGTTCGGTATGCGCCAGCACCAGATCGGCACGCATGCCTTCGCCAATCACTCCGCGATCGTGCAAGCCAATAGCGCGAGCCGGATTACGTGTCACCAGCGCGGCGGTTTGGGGCAACGTCAGGCTGTTGCGTTCATCCGCCACTAAGCGGAACACCGCGTCCAGCAGGCTCGCCGGGTAGTAGTCGGATGACAAAATATCCAGCAGGCCATGGCTGGCCAACTCCCAGGCTGCCACGTTGCCGGAATGCGAGCCGCCGCGTACGATATTCGGCGCGCCCATCAACACCTGCATACCGCATTCCCGCGAGGCGCGTGCGGCCTCCAGCGTGGTGGGGAATTCAGCAATGGTGCTGCCTACATCGTGTGATTCGGCAACGTGTGCCGCTGTGGCATCATCATGGCTGGCAATCGGAATGCCGCGCGAACGGCACAGGCCGGAAATGGCGTTGCGGTTCGGGGTGGAGAACTCGGCGGCCAGCGCCAGTTGCTCACGCTCGAACTGATCCATCTGCTCATCATTGAGCGAATATTTGCCCTGATAGTAAGTGCGATACATCTCCAGCGAAGCGTACTGACGCTGGCCTGGCGAATGATCCATCAGCGACACCAGCGACAGCTCCGGCGTACTCATCAGCTTTTCGAACAGCGGCAGCGTGGTGTTATGGGGCAACTCACAGCGCAGGTGCAGATGGTGATCGACACGGTTAATGCCTTTGCGGTTACTGTCCTGAATCGCGTTGATCATCTTGCTCAGGTTCTCAATGCGATGACCGCCGTCGCGCACATCGCCGACACCAATGGCATCCAGCACCGTGGTAATGCCGCTGGCGACCATTAGCGCATCGTGGCTACTCATCGCTGAGTGTGCCGGCCAGTCCACTTTCGGACGCGGCGTGAAGAACTTATCGAGGTTATCGGTGTGCAACTCGACCAGACCTGGCAGCAGGAAGGCGTTTTCGCCATCGAGTGCGCCCGCTAATTGGCTGGTACTGTCACTGAAACTGGCAATGCGACCCTCACGGATTTCCAGCGAACCGGTGACAACTTCATGTTCCAGCACCAAACGGACGTTATTGACGATCATGCTTCTGCTCCTGTTTTAACCGGCTGCATGACGTGCAGGCGATCGGCCACGCGTGCGCGCACCGCTTCGTCATGGAAAATACCCACAATGGCGGCACCACGGGTGCGCGCCTGTTCAATCAATTCCACCACCGCTGCGCTGTTGGCACTGTCGAGGGAAGCGGTAGGTTCATCCAGCAGCAGCACTGGATAGTCGGCGATAAAACCACGCGCGATGTTGACGCGCTGCTGTTCACCACCGGAGAAAGTGGATGGCGCGAGTGACCATAAACGCTCCGGCACATTGAGGCGC
Organism: Candidatus Pantoea communis; assembly: GCF_011752685.1. Taxonomy (NCBI): domain Bacteria; kingdom Pseudomonadati; phylum Pseudomonadota; class Gammaproteobacteria; order Enterobacterales; family Erwiniaceae; genus Pantoea; species Candidatus Pantoea communis. The sequence goes on along the minus strand of NZ_VWXC01000002.1, from coordinate 137,237 downwards.
GTCAGCAGCTCTTTGGCACGTTTCTCACAGAAAGCACGCTCCACACCGCGCTCTAACAGCGGTTGCATTACGATCTCCAGCGTCGGGACGCGAGGGATCACCCGCAGGAACTGGCTGACCCAGCCAACGGTTTCGCGGCGAATCGCCAGTATCTGGCGCGCGGGAGCCTGTGCCATATCGATCCACTCACCCTGATGTTGCAGCCAGATATGACCGCTGTTGGCCTGATAGTTGCCGTATAGCGCGCGCAGTAAGGTGGATTTTCCGCTGCCGGAGCGACCGTGCAGCACCACGCACTCACCGGCGCACACTTCAAGATTGGCATCCTGCAGCACCGGCAGCTCGGCGCTGCTCTGGTTGTGCAGCACAAAGGTTTTGCTGAGTTTCTCTACGCGCAATAAAGGTTGCATGTTGATGTCCTGATGAAGTTAAGCCAGCACCGATGAAACCAGCAGTTGGGTGTAGGGATGGTGCGGATCGTCCAGCACCCGATCGGTCAGACCGCTCTCCACCACTTTGCCCTGCTTCATCACCAACAGACGGTGCGCCAGCAAGCGCGCCACGCCGAGATCGTGCGTGACAATCACCACCGCCAGATTGAGTTCACGAACCAGGGTACGCAGCAGATCCAGCAGTCGCGCCTGCACGGATACATCCAGTCCGCCGGTCGGCTCATCCATAAACACCAGCGTGGGCTGGGTCACCAGGTTGCGGGCAATCTGCAAACGCTGCTGCATACCGCCGGAGAAGGTGGTCGGCAAATCGTCAATGCGGTTGGCGGGGATTTCGACGTCCTGCAACCAGCGCATCGCCTCTTTACGGATATCGCCGTAATGGCGCTGGCCGACGGCCATCAAGCGCTCACCAATGTTGCCGCCTGCCGTGACCTGCGGACGCAATCCATCCAATGGATGCTGATGCACCACGCCCCACTCCGTGCGCAATAAGCGGCGGCGATCGCTTTCACTTAGCTGATAGAGATCCTGAGCGCGATAGAGAATGTTGCCCTGCTGTGGCGCTAAACGCGCCGACAGGCTGCGCAGCAGCGTGGTTTTGCCGGAACCAGACTCACCCACAATGCCCAAGACTTCCCCTGGATAGAGTTCAAAGCTGACGTCTTCAAAACCTTTGCCTGGCGCATAGAGGTGCGTCAGATTGTTGACCGCAAGCAGCGGCTGTTCACTGTGCATGTTGTTGTTCCTGCTGCTGGTGGCAAAAATCGGTATCGGAGCAGACAAACATGCGCGTACCGGCATCATCCATCACCACCTCATCAAGGTAGCTGTGGCGTGAACCGCACAGGGCACAGGGTTCATCCCAGCTTTGTACGGTGAATGGGTGGTCGTCGAAGTCGAGGCTTTCCACTTTGGTGTACGGCGGCAGCGCGTAGATGCGTTTTTCACGGCCAGCACCAAACAGCTGCAGTGCGGGCATCATGTGCATCTTCGGGTTGTCGAATTTCGGAATCGGCGAAGGGTCCATCACGTAGCGATCGTTGACCTTGACCGGATAGGCATAGGTGGTGGCGATATGGCCGTAGCGGGCGATATCTTCATACAGTTTGACCTGCATGATGCCGTACTCTTCCAGTGCGTGCATGGTGCGAGTTTCCGTTTCGCGTGGTTCGATAAAGCGCAGCGGCTCAGGAATCGGCACCTGGAAAATCAGCACCTGATCTTCCTGCAGCGGCGTCTCCGGAATACGGTGGCGCGTCTGGATCAGCGTGGCGTCTTTGGTGGCTTCAGTAGTGGCGGCCCCGCTGACGCGCTGGAAGAAACGACGGATGGATACGGCGTTGGTGGTGTCATCCGCGCCCTGGTCAATCACCTTCAGCACGTCGCTGTCGCCAATGATGCTGGCGGTGATCTGGATCCCGCCGGTGCCCCAGCCGTAAGGCATCGGCATTTCACGTCCGGCAAACGGCACCTGATAACCTGGAATCGCTACCGCTTTGAGGATCGCGCGACGGATAGTGCGCTTGGTCTGCTCATCCAGATAGCCGTTGTTATAGCCGGTTAACTCACTCATCGTTTTGCTCCTGAACCTGTTCACGCAGCCGTTTCAGCAACTCCAGCTCCGCCTGGAAATCGACGTAATGCGGCAGTTTTAGATGCGAAACAAAGCCCGCCGCTTCCACGTTGTCGGCATGCGACAGCACAAACTCTTCGTCCTGCGCCGGACCGGCAATACGTTCATCGTAATCGGGTGCTTGCAGGGCACGATCCACCAGCGCCATCGCCATCGCTTTACGCTCTGAGCGCCCAAACACCAGGCCGTAACCACGGGTGAAGTGCGGCGCACCCTCAGTTTGCGTGGTGAAGCCGTTAACCATTTCACACTCGGTCAGCAGGATTTCACCGATATCAATCTCAAAGCCCAGTTCTTCCGGGCAGATCGATACGCTGAGATAGCCGGTGCGGATTTCGCCAGCAAACGGATGGTTACGCCCGTAGCCACGCTGGGTGGAGTAACCGAGTGCCAGCAGAAAACCTTCATCGCCGCGCACCAGCTGTTGCAAACGGGCCGCGCGCGTCGCTGGATAACCGGGCGGCTCGCGGGTGATATCGCACGGCTCGCTGCCATCATCCTCTTCACGCGCCGCCAGACCTTCTTTGGTCATCATGCTGAACACGTGCGGACAGCGCTCAGGCAGTGCCTGATCGTCACGCGGTGCCGCCGGGGTTTCACCATTCGCCAGCAGAGTGAAATCGAGCAGACGGTGGCTGTAATCGTAAGTGGGGCCGAGTACCTGACCGCCCGGCAAATCCTTGTAGACCGCCGAAATACGACGTTCGATGCGCATCTCGTCGGTTTCCAGCGCCAGGCTATCAGCCAGACGTGGCAAGGTGGTGCTATAGGCGCGCAGCAGGAAGATGGCTTCCACCAAATCGCCGCTGGCTTGTTTAATCGCTAAGGCCGCGAGCTGGGGATCGTAAATGCCGCCTTCGGTCATCACGCGATCCACTGCTAATCCCAACTGTTGCGCGACCTGATCGCAACCCAGTTCCGCCACGTCACGGTCGCCACGGCGCAGATCGGCCTGAAGCTCATGGGCGCTGGCTATCGCCTTCTCGCCCCCTTTCACCGCAACGTACATCAGCACACCTCCACGTCAGTGGTGCGTGGCAAGGCCATCATCGCTTCACCGCAGGTGAAAATCAGATCCACGCCCAGTGGGAACGGATGCGGACGCTCGCGCAGATAAGTCAGAATCGCTTCCGGCAACTGTGGCGCGATGGCGCGTGATTCACGCAGGCCAGGGCCGGACAGGCGCAGGGTTAAACCCCCATTCAGGGAAGGCACTTCAATGATCAGCGTGGTGCTTTTTTCCGGTGACATATTGTCGCCCGGCGCGAACTGCGCAGGATCCGGATTTGACGCTGCATGGGTTAAGGCAAACGGTGCATGGCGCTCTTCCACAATCGGCACACCGGTGTGGAAACGCAGGTTGTTACGCACGATTTCGCTGTCTACACGGCTATCCAGCCACAGCACACTCTCCTGATCCACCAGCGTCAGCAGTACCGCCGTCGCGGCAGGAGACAAATCGCCCCAGCCCTGTTCCAGCGGCAGTGAGACCATGACGCCTGGCTCGCTCATGGCTTTCAGGATGCGACGAAAAGCACGCTGTGAATCGGCAACCGGATGGTTAAAACTGGCCAGTAATGTCATTAGTTATCTCCGCGTACCAGCGTAAAGAAGTCCACTTTAGAGCTGGCGATTTCACGTGCACGCAGCTGACGCTGCTCTTCACGCAAGGCCGCCAGCGGGGCAATTAATTTTTCCTGCAACAGCGCATGGGTTTCTGGCTGTTGCAGCAGCGCATCAATCACGGCGCAGCGTTCGGCATGGGCTTTATCGCGGCCCAGCACATAGCTGAAGCCAAGGGTGCCATCGTGCAGTTTCACTACGGCACGCGTGACCGTGGCATCGCCCATCACGAAGCGTTTGCCGCTACCGCCCATGCGCGCCTGCAAACGGGTTAAACCGGTTTCGGCGGGACGAATCGCTTCAAATTGTGCATTGAGGTGCAGCGACTGCCAGTGGGCATTTAGCTGGCTGGCTTCGCTGTGCGCGAGTACCGATAGCCAATGCTGGCGAGCGGTTTGCTGTTTCATTCATGCTCCAGAGTCAGTTCAATCATGTCGCCACGCGTCAGGCTGACGGAGTATTCCGCTACCTGACCGTCACGGTGCTTATTCAGGGTGCGCACGCACAGCAGCGGTGACTGCAGGGCAATCTCCAGCTGTTTACACTCTTTAGCCTGGGCGCGGCGGGTGCTGATTCGGGTTTGCGAACGGGTTAAATCGAGGCCGAGATGTTGCTGCATAAAGTCGTGCAGCGAGCCATTCTGGAACTGCTGTATCGTTGGCCACCAGCTCAGTTCCGGCAGGAAGTGATTGATGACACACACTGGCACACCATTGACGCGGCGCAGCGTGCGCAGATGAATCACGTTGTCGCCTTCATTAATGGCCAGCGCACTGGCCACATCACTGCTGGCGGGACGCAATACCGCCAGTAACCGCTCACTGGTGGGGTGGCTGCCCTGCTCCAGCAGGTTTTGGCTAAAGCGCGCCTGCGCATGCAAGGGGTAATCATACGGACGCATCAACACCAGGATGCCGACGCCGTGACGGCGTTGCAGCAGCCCTTTATTCACCAGTTCATCCACCGCGCGGCGCAACGTATGGCGGTTGACTTCATAGTGGTCGGCTAACTGCTGTTCGGAAGGCAGATAGTCACCGCAGCGATAACGCTCTTGCAGTGCCTGCTCCAGTTGGGCGGCGACCGCCTGGTAAACAGTGGTCGGATGTCTGGATATCTCCATCACGTTCAATACCTCATTCGCTATGGTTGAGGAACGCAGCGACAAGTGCTGCGAGATGGCGACTACAGTGCGCGAGCCAGATGACAGCGCCGTGACGACTCAATGACGTGAGGATGAATTTGCTTTAGGGCAGCAGGATCGAAGCGAAACGGCTGCGGTTTTAATAAAAAATTTTTAACTGTTGCCTTTGTGACAGTGTTCAAAAAATTATCGCTTATTTTCACCGCTTTATCGCTTTCCTTACTGGGTGCAGCTTGCGTAAAGTCTGCTAACGTTATTGATGAGCCCTCCTTGTCACGCGAACCTTAAAATGATTAATACAATCAAACTGTCAGATGGATTCAGACGCAATTTCGTTCGGGAAGTGATTTTGCCTTTGGTGGCGATTTTAGTTTTAACCTTTGCCGGAGCAGGTGTTGGCTTGTTCTGGGGCACCTCGCTGAGCAATGAACAGGCTCGCGATCAACAGCAACGTATGATTGGGGCCTCCTTTAGCCAAAGTTTGAATGAACATTTGCGTCAGCTGCGCAGTTTGACTCGCTGGTCGCCTCTCGCTGACCAATTGGCGTTGGGCGTGCCGGATCAGAACTGGTTAGATCAAAATATCGGCGGCTGGCTTTATGACATGTTTGACCACCAGTTGATTCTGCTGATGGATCGTAACAATCAGCCACTGGCGGTCTGGCGTGAGGGTAAACGCGTATCCAGTGACAGCGTAGGGCAATACCTTAAAGACATGCTGGCCAGTCCGCTCGTGGTGAGCAGCGATGAGGTGGCGGGTCCCAGCGATCGTGCCGATTTCGTGCGCATTGGGCAACGTGCCGCGGCCCTGGCCGTTGGCGATATCAGCAGCACCCGTGAAGCAGGCCGCTATCGATTAGTGAGTATCAAATTCCTCGATGATGGCTATTTACGTAATCTGGCGGATCGCAGCCAGCTGCAGCAGCTGCATTTTAGCGATGGCGCACCGCAGCCCGGAACAGATGCACTCTATCAACTGAATTCACAGCAAGGCGATGCCGTGGGTTACCTGAGCTGGCTACCGGATAAACCCGGTGCGCAGATGTTGCGCATGCTCGGCCCTTCAACACTGTTATCCGTGCTGCTGATTACCCTGCTCTGTCTGTTTATGGTCAGGCGCATCTGGACCTCCTCTCTCAATCTGTCGCAATCTTTGCTTAAGCTCGGTGCCAGTGAAGCGCAAGCGCAGCATCTGGCTTTTCACGATGTGCTGACCGGGCTGCCGAATCGGGCGCTGGTGGAAGATCGGCTGACCCAGGCGCTGGCGGCATCCGCCCGGCACGATCAGCGTGTGGCGCTGCTGTTGCTTGATCTCGATCGCTTTAAAAACATCAATGATACCTATGGTCATCATGCGGGTGATGAGTTGATCATTGAGGTGGCGCGCCGCCTCACGCACATCTTGCGTGCCAGCGATACCGTAGGACGCATCGGTGGGGATGAATTTATTGTGATGATGCCGGACGTCGATAACATCGGTCAGGTGCAGGCATTGGCAAAACGCATTATCAGTGAGCTGAGTGAAGCCTATGAGCTGCAAGGCAGCGAAGTCTGGGTTGGGGTCAGCATCGGGCTGGCGCTGGCCCCTAAAGATGGCATTGACCGTATGGAGCTGATGCGTAAAGCGGACATCGCGCTCTATGAGGCGAAAAACAGTGGTCGCGGCCAGTATCGCCAGTTCGAAAAAGTGATGGATGAATCGCTGCGCACCCGCCAGCAGATGGCGACGGATTTACGTCAGGCGCTGGTCAATTTCGATGGCCTGCGCGTGTGGTATCAACCCCTGATGGAGATCAGCGGACAGCGTGTGGTGGGATTAGAAGCCCTGCTGCGCTGGCAGCATCCGGTACGTGGTGATGTCTCGCCGGGTGACTTTATCGCCATCGCCGAAGAGACCGGGATGATCATTCCGCTGGGCGAATGGGTATTACGTGAAGCCTGTAAAACCTCACTGAAATTGCCGCAGGTGATTGTGGCGGTCAACGTTTCTCCCGTGCAGTTCCGCGCCAGTGGCTTTGTGGAGCGCATCGTTGAAATTGTGCGTGAAGAAGGCGCCAATCCGCATCATATGGAACTGGAGATCACCGAAGGCGTATTGATTGAGGATGAGCACGAAGCGCGCAATAACATCATCGCGCTGCGTGAAGCCGGTTTCCGCATTGCGCTGGATGATTTTGGCACCGGTTATTCCAGCCTCAACTATCTCAGCACGTTCCCGGTCGACAAAATTAAGATTGATCGCTCCTTCACCCAATCACTGGGCGTGGCGCAAAATTCTGCGGCAATCGTTGAATCCGTGGTGCGTCTGGGTCACGCCATGGGCTTAACCGTCACCGCTGAAGGGGTCGAAACCGAAGGCCAGAAAATGGCGCTGGCCGATGCAGGATGTAATCAGCTGCAGGGATATCTGTTCAGCCAGGCCGTACCGTTTGAAGAGATTGAAAAGATGATATAAATGCCCAGCGGGAGGAGAGTGTTCCGCCCTGCGGGCATTGACGTCAAAACCGCGCCGCTCGCGTTTAATCCGGTTAGCGGTGGCGGCGCGATCTACCCTGCACCAGGGTTATGACGGAAAATCTGTATCAATCGACGTCTGTTTCCAGTCTTCGATCTGCGCCAGGCGCTCTTTCAACTTATTGGTCACCGCCTCATAACCCCATGCGCCCATCACCAGATGGCGCGGAGGATTGGCGTGTTCGGTGATGGCAATCATCGCCGTGGCCGCGCGAGCCGGATCGCCCGCCTGGGTGCCGCTGTATTCGGAAGTGGCTTTCATGCGCGCCGCCGCCGTATCGGCATATTCCGGTAAGGTGCTTGGCGTCTGGTGCAGTGAACGCCCCGCCCAATCCGTGCGGAATGGCCCCGGCTCGACACAAGTGACATGGATGCCTAAAGGCGCCGCTTCCACCGCCAGGGAATCAGACCAGCCTTCCACCGCGTGTTTGCTGGCCGAATAGTAGCCTGAACTGGCAAAGCCAATAAATCCGGCCACTGAGGTGATATTGATCACGTGCCCGCGACGCTGTTTGCGCATCGCCGGTAATACCGCACGCGTTAAGGCAAACAGGCCAAAGACGTTGGCATCGAATTGATCACGGATCTCGCGATCATCACCCTCTTCGACTGAACTCTGATAGCCGTAACCCGCATTGTTAACCAGCACATCAATGGTACCGAATTTCTCCAGCGCCGCGTGAACCGCGCGATCGATACTGTTCTGATCGGTCACATCCAGTGCCACCGCAAGGGCGTTGTCATGCCCCGCCACCAAATCCTGCACTTTCGCCGGGTCACGCGCGGTCACCACGGTGTGAAAGCCGCGCGCAATGGTCTGCTGCGCCAGCTCCCGGCCAAAGCCGGTTGAACAACCAGAAATAAACCAAACGGGCGTGTTTGCTGAAGCCATAGTGACATCCTCTTAAATGCGCCTGATGAACCGTCATCGGGCAACAAAAGACTATGGCAAAGCCTGAAGCTGAATATTAGCGCTTAGTGCGACCGGTTCATCATCGCCGGATAGCGCTGGTGCAGATTTTGAAAGATAGCCTGCATCTGCGCCTCAAGTGCTGCCAGCTGTGTATCTGCTATGGCTGGCTTAAATGCAACGGGTTGTGCCGCCACGGCGTCAAACACCTGTTGCTTCAGGAAGTGGCGCCAGCTGACCGGCGCTTCTGCCAGAAACGCGGTGAGCAACGCATAGCGCGCCGGTGTCCACTGCTGTTCAAACGCAGTGCGGGCTGGGCCGTGATCAAAATGCTGCCGGGCTTCGCGCTGCATCTCAGCGCGTAAACGCGCAGTGGTGACCTCATCCACCTCATCATCGATGATCGCCACGCCATAGCTATCACGTGCTACTTGCACTGAAACAAATCCGCAGCGCACATCCTGCAGCACTGCCGCCGCGTCACGTTCCACCGGCAGGCCATACCCTCCCGCGCCCGGCCCGCGCACCTCAACGATATCGCCCGGCTGGCAACGAATGACATCGGTGTTGCCGTGTTCAATGACCTTGCCGTTGCGCAGCGTGCGGAAGTGTGACAATGCCCCTGACTCACCGCCTAGCACGCCAGCCGAGGCGAACACTGACCGGTTGCGATTGCGCGCCGTTACCGTGGTGTTGGGCGCGGTAATTTCAAACGCCATCTCCGTGGCCAGACCGCCGCGATAGCGCCCGGCACCGGCACTGTCCGCCGCCAACCCATAGCGATGGAAATGGATGGGGACTTCTGCCTCGTTGATCTCAATAGGCGTGTTTTTCAGAAACGCCGATAACCCACCTGAACCATCCGGGCCATCATGACGTGGCGTTCCGCCCGCGCCACCGCCGACAGGCCCTAGCGAGGCCACGACGCTGCGGTTCTGACTATCGCTGGTACGGATATTCATGATTGAGTTGCCGCCGGGAGAGTTAGCCGGTAAGCGATCGGGCAATGCCTGGGAGAACACGCCAATGGTGGCGATCTGCGACAACGCGCAGGTCAGCGAACGCATGCCTACCGCTGCAGGCGCTTCACAGTTCATTACGGTGCCCGGCGGCAGGATGGCGCGCGTCGGGCGTAAGGTGCCCGCATTAAGCAGCAGATGGCGATCCAGCGTTGAGAGCACATATGTCACACCCACCAGCGCCAGCGGATGCCGTTCACGGCCGCCGGTGGGCATATTCAGCGAGGAGGCCAGCTGCGGATCGCTGCCGGTGTAATCCAGTTCCAGCGTATCGCCGCTAATGCGCAGCCTGATCGCCACGCGGCACGGATAGCCGCCTTCACCATCTTCGTCGGCAAAGTCAGCATAGAAGTATTCACCATCCGGAATGGTGGCGATAATGCTGCGCGCCTGCGCTTCGGCGTAGTCCAGAATGCCTTCAATGCCCTGCAGGAAATCCTCAATACCGAAACGCGCGATGATGTCATGGATCTTACGCTCGCCCACGTTTACCGAAGCAATCTGCGCTTTGAAATCCCCCCAGTTTTGCTCTGGTACACGCACGTTGAGGCGCATAATGCTGGCGACTTCTTCATTCAACTCACCGTTGCGCACAATCTTGAGTGGCGGAATGCGAATGCCCTCCTGCACGATATCGGTCAGCGAGCGCGACAGCGAAGCCGGCACCGCACCGCCCACGTCGGTGTTGTGAATATGACCCACCACAAAACAGACAATTTCACCGTTATGGAACACCGGCTTCCAGATGTGGATATCCGGCGAGTGCGTTGCCACATTGCCCGCATACGAATCATTGGTGATGCAGATATCGCCCTCTTCGTAATGATCGATTAACGCCAGCACCGGGCCGTAATCGATGCCGCTGTACCAGGGCGCGCCAAAGCTGCGTGGCGAAGCGAACGCCATGCCGTCACGGCTGACAATCTGACAGGAAAAATCTTCGGTCTCTTTAACGAAAGTGGAGTGCGCGGTGCGCATCAGCGTAAACGCCATCGCATCGGCCGCAGCGGCACAATAGTTCGCGAGAATTTGCAGGTTACGTCCGTTAATGGCCATATTAGTTTGCCTCCACAGGCGTAATCAGCAAGTTGCCAAAGGTATCGACATCCACCTGCATCTGCGGTGGAACACAGGTGGTACAGTCATCCTGTGCGATGATCACCGGTCCGTTGAGATGATGCCCGGCCCGCAGACTGGCACGCACCACCACATCCACCTGATGCGATGCGCCATCAATCCAGGCACTGACACGTTTCGCAACGGCAACGGGCTCGGTCGCGTCGGGTAAGATGTTGAGCGTTGGCTTCGGTGTGGGCGAGGCGATCACTAAACGCAGGTTGATAATCTGCACGGGTGCATTGGCATCACAGTGACCAAATAGCAGCTGATGCTGGCGGTCAAAGGCCTCGTGCAAGGCCGCCACGTTGGCCTGCGCCAGCCACTCTGGCTGTAGCGCGACTTCGATCTCAAACGACTGACCGCGATAGCGCATATCAGCGCTGTAGTGCAAGGTGAATGGCATATCAGTGCCGTGTTGCTCGCACAGCCAGCCACGTGCGCGTTGGCTCAGGCCTTCCGCTTCCGTTGCCAGCGCATCCGCCAGCGTCGTGTCCAGATCGCTATAGAGCGTACGGATAAAATCATTGCGGATATCCGCCACTAACCCTCCCAGCGCAGACAGCACGCCCGGCGTAGGCGGCACGATCACCCCTTTCATATTGAGTTCGCGGGCGAGGAAACACCCCATCATCGGGCCCGCGCCGCCAAAGGCGAGGAACCAAAATTCACGCGGATCCAACCCAAAGCGCGACAGCAGTCCGCTGGTATCACCGTACATACTGGAGATCGCCAGCTCGATGGCGGTTTCCGCCGTCTCTTCCACCGTGATACCCAGTTGATCTGCCAGCGGCTGCCAGGCAGCACGTGCAGCAGCAACATCGACTTTCACCGCGTTGTAACCGAGATCGCCATGCCCGATCATGCCACAGGCGGCAAAAGCATCGGTCGCCGTCGGTTGCGTCCCTCCACGCTGGAAACACACCGGCCCGGGCAGCGATCCGGCGCTCTCCGGGCCCATCTGCAGCACGCCCTGGTTATCGATCCACGCCAGCGAGCCGCCACCCTGCCCCACCGAGGTGACTGCCACTGACGGAATATAAATCGGGAAATCACCGATGATTTCACCGTTGCCCTGCGCCACTTGCCCATCGACGATCACCGCCACGTCCGCGCTGGTGCCGCCAATATCAAGACTCAGGATCTTGTCGAAACCACAAGCGCTGGCAAGGAAGCTGGCACCGATCACGCCTGAAGCCGTACCGGACAACACCATCTGCACACATTCACTTTTCGCCTGCTCCACGCCCATCACGCCACCATTGGACTTGGTGATACGCGGCGGCGGCTTAACGCCCATGGTGTGCAACGCCTGTTCAAACGATTCCAGGTACTGAATCACCATCGGCTGCACATAGGCATTAATGGTGGCGGTGATAGTCCGTTCATATTCGCGAATGATCGGCCAGATGTCGGCGGAGCAAGAGGTGAGCAGTTCAGGCGCCACCTCGTCGATAATGGCTTTGACTGCTGCTTCGTTGTGGCGATTGCGATAACTGTGTAACAGCGACACCACAATGCCCTGACAACCCGCCGCACGCGCCTGATCAATGGCATCCAGCACACTTTGCCGATCCACTGGCTGCAACACGGTGCCGTGGCGGTCCGTTCGCTCTTTGATGGCAAACACCCGATCGCGGGTAATCAATGGTGCCGGACGTCGCGAAAAGAGATCGTGAATATGAGGAATTTTGAGACGCGCCAGCTCCAGCACATCACAAAATCCTTCGGTGGCAAACAGCGCCAGCCGCACGCCACGTCGCTGGATGACCGCGTTGATGCCCACGGTGGTGCCGTGGGTAAAATAGTCAATATGCTGGGGTTCAATCCCGTCACGCTGCTGCAACTGCGACAGCCCGGTGAGGATTTCGCTGCCGGGCTGATCCGGTCGCGACAGGACTTTTAAGGTATGAATCTGATGAGTCTGTTCATTCAGCACGGCAAAATCCGTAAAGGATCCGCCAATATCAACGCCAACGCGGTAACCCATGGTGAGCAAGCTCCGTTATCAGGAGAGAGGAAATTCCATCAGTTTTTGCGGATCCTGCACCACACGCCAGCCAAGGCGCTGATACAGCTGATGGGCATCATTAGTAGAGAGCATCCAGCGGTGCACCGTGGCCAGCTCCGGGTGCGCACGCACACAGGTCGCCAGCCAGCTGCCCAGGCCGTAGCCTCGCCAGTTTTCGTCGATCATCACATCGCACAACCAGCCGAATCGGGTGTAATCCGTCACCAGTCGCGCGAAGCCAATCTGCTGTTGCTGATGGTAAACACCAAACGGCAACGAGCCGGCAAATGCGCGCTCGGTTTTGGCGCGTGGCTGCGCGTTGGCCCAGTAAGACTTCTCAGTCAATTGCTGGTGGATGTAATCCATATCAAGGCGCTGGCGGTCGGTAGAGATGGTGAACTCGTCGCGCTGCCATTGATGATCGGCAAGGGTTAAAGCGGTCATGGCAACTCCTTGTAAAGCGATAAATTGAGTGTACGGATATGCAGGCACAGGACGCGCGTGAAGCCACGACCGGAACAGTAAAGATAAAGGGAATTTACGGCAGAGAAGAAATTTTATGCTGTGGCAGAGGCGTACGGAGGTTCTGGGGCAAATAGCGGTGTTGAAACAATACCTTCTCCCTGTCTGGGAGAAGGTCAGGATGGGGTCAATTACACACTAAAATCCACAGAATTATGTTTGGCAATCAACGAGCGCAACGGCACGGTGCTTTTCATAATCGGTGACTTAATCACGATATAACTGAAGTACTTATCGATGCCGATTTGCGCGTCCAGCATCTTCTCAATCACTTCCTGGTAGTGCTCGATACTGCGGGTAATAAAGCGTAGCAAATAGTCGTAGCCGCCGGTAATCAGATGGCACTCCATCAGCTCATCCACGTCGCGAACCGAATTTTCGAATTTCATAAAATCTTCGCGTCGATGGCCTGAGAGCGTCACCTCGGTGAACACCGTAACGGAATCGGTAATTTTGGTCAGATTGATGTGGGCTTCATAGCCGGTAATAAATCCAGCCTGCTCCAGGCGCTTCACCCGTTGCAAACAAGGGCTGGGCGAAAGTCCTACGGCGTCGGCGAGATTGACGTTGCTGATACGGCCATCTTTTTGTAGTTGCACCAGGATGTTGATGTCGATGCGGTCGAGTTTCATTAAGCCGTTCATAGCACCCCTCATTGTTGACCAATCGCGCAGGCTGATACGATGGTATATCACGCTTTGACGTGACGGCGCTAGCGACTTCCGCACGCCACGTCATTCATTGGTCGAGTCAATAATTCCAGAGATATCAATGAGGAAGCCGGATTTATCCCAGGCGACCACTGGCGCGGGCCAGCGCAATATCAAAGATATGTAACGCTTCTTCCAACTGAGAATCTGTGGTCACCAGTGGCGCGAGGAAGCGCACCACGTTGCGATGCAGGCCGCATTTGATCAGCAACAGACCTTCCTGGCAGGCGCAGTCGAGGATTTTCTGCGTCATCGCTGCGTCAGGGCGCTTGGTTTCGAAGTCGATGATCTCCACCGCCTGCATAAAGCCCACGCCACGTACTTCACCAATGCAGGCATATTTCTCCGCCAGCTGTTGCAGACGTGCATTCAGCTGTTCACCCAGCTGATTGCTGCGCGCCAACAGATTGTCGTTTTCCAGCAGATCCAACACCGCCAGCGCCGCCGCGCAGCCCAGCGCGTTACCGCCATAAGTGCCGCCGAGACCACCTGGCAGTGGCGCATCCATGATGGCTGCTTTACCTACCACGCCGGAAATCGGCAGACCGCCACCGAGGCTCTTCGCCACCGTCACCAGATCCGGTGTAATGCCCAGTTGCTCGAAGGCAAACAGCGTACCGGTGCGACCAAATCCGGTCTGCACTTCATCGAGAATCAGCACGATACCGTGTTTTTCGGTGATGCGACGCAGCGCTTGCATAAAGTTCGAACCCGCTGGCAGGAAGCCACCGTCGCCCTGAACTGGCTCGATGATGATTGCTGCCACACGCTCCGGCAGGATCTGCACGGCGAACAACTGTTCCAGCGCTTGCAGGCAGTCATCATCGCTGACGCCATGGAAGGCATTAGGATAAGGCAGGCGATACACCTCTGAGGCGAACGGGCCGAAGTTCTGTTTATATGGCTGGCTCATCCCCGTCAGGGTACAGCCTAGCAACGTACGCCCATGGAAGGCACCGTCGAAGGCGATAATGCCGCTGCGGTTGGTGTGCGCACGGGCAATTTTCACCGCATTTTCTACCGCTTCCGCCCCGCTGGTGAAGAACACGCTTTTGAAATCTTCACCTTTGCCCACCAGCGCATTCAGCCGCTGCGCCAGCTCGATATAGCCCGGGTAGGCAACGACCTGGAAGCATGCGTGTGACACCAGTCCAAGCTGTTTCGTCACCGCATTCACCACTGCCGGATGGTTATGACCCACGTTGAGCACGCCAATCCCGCCGACAAAATCGAGATAGCGATTGCCCTCAACATCCCACACTTCACTGCCCTTTGCCCGTTCAATCACCAACGGATGCGCGGTGACCACACCACGCGGCACGTTCTGCTCACGTGCATCCAGTAACAGGCCGTTATCGCTATACGTTTGCTGCTCCGCCATGACATTCTGCATTTTCAAAATCCTCATCCACGTAACGTTCGGTTGGCTCAAGTATCGCAACCCGTTGGTTTCTCACGCTGCCGTAATCAGCAAAGCAGCGGCATTTCGTTTCAAAATCATCTGCCAATCAGCAGGGAAATTCTGCACGCAGCGCATGGCGGGCGATGGCCGTCAAAGTCTGAATACCGTGCGGGATCAGTGCATCGTTGAAGTCGTAAGAGGAATGGTGCAACGGCTGGCTGGGTGCCGATCCGATCCACAGATAAGCCCCCGTTCTGGCCTGCAACATAAAGGCAAAATCTTCCGAGGTGAGAGCAGGCTGTCTGGCTTGATCAGCAGGGATGCCCGCCTCACGCAGGGCATCCAGCGCCAGTTGCGCAGCACCCGCATGATTGACCGTGGCCGGGTAATAACGCAGATAGCTCACCTCTGCCTGCAGACCGTGCGCCGCCGTGACATGTTGCGCCATTTCACGCAGGCGGCTTTCAATGATGTCCTGCGCCGCTGGGCTGAACGTACGTACCGTGCCGGTGATACTGGCCTCCGCCGGAATCATGTTGTGTGAGAAACCGCCCTGCATGCGCGTCACCGTCAGCAAACCCGGCTCGCACGGGTCAAGTGCGCGCGCCACCAGCGTATTGAGTTGCACCACCAATTCACTGGTGGCCAGCAAGGTGTCACGCGTCAGGTGTGGCTGTGCCGCATGACCGCCACCGCCCTTTACCGTGATATCAAAACGGTCCGCCGCCGCCATAATGGCACCCGGCCGCGTCTGCACTTCGCCCAGAGGCAGTTCAGGCCAGTTATGCAGGGCAAATACCGCATCGCAAGGAAATTGCTGGAACAGGCCGTCATCGATCATCGCTTTCGCGCCGGCTAAACCTTCTTCCGCTGGCTGGAAGATAAACACCAGCGTGCCGTTAAAATCACCCTGCTGAGCCAACTGGATAGCCGCGCCCAGCAGCATCACCGTGTGACCATCGTGACCGCAAGCGTGACAGACATTGTCATGCACACTTTTCCACGGCTGGGTGCCGTTATCCTGCATCGGCAGCGCATCCATGTCCGCGCGCAGACCTATCATGCGCGGGCTATTTCCACGTTTCAGCACACCGACCACGCCGGTTTTACCCAGGCCGCGATGCACCTTAATGCCGTGCTCTTGCAGCACCTGCGCCACGATGTCGCTGGTGCGCGTTTCCTGATAGCCCAGTTCGGGATGGGCGTGCAGATCCCGTCGCAGAGCGACTAATTGATCCAGTTGCATATCAGTATCCCCGGTTACGATCGATAAGGCCGACCATGGGTTCGCCACGTTGATAGCGGCGCAGGTTATCGAGCAGCGCCGCCACTGCGCTGTCGGTTTGCGTCTGGCTGGCAATGTGCGGTGTGAGCCAGATCGCCGGATGCTGCCAGAAAGGATGCTCTGGCGGTAAAGGTTCGGGATCGGTCACATCGAGCACGGCAGCGCTCAATTGTCCGCTGGCCAGCGCCGTGAGCAGATCGTCATGATTTAACTGCGGGCCACGCCCCACCTGTACCAGTGCGGCTCCGGCAGGTAACTGCGCAAACAGCTCAGAGTTGAGTAAACCGCGCGTGCTGTCAGTCAACGGCAGCAAACACACCAGAATGTCGCTGAGTGCCAGAAACTCAGCCAATTGCTCAGCGCCATGCCAGCAGCGCACGCCCTCGAGTTCACGCGGTGTCCGGCTCCAGCCAGCACACTCAAACCCTAATGACACCAGCTGCTGCAAAGATGCCTGGCCGAGTTCGCCTAAGCCCATGACGCCCACCCGCCGCTGATTGGCGGTGCGAATCGGGTGCGTTTGCCACGTTGCTGCGCGCTGTTGCTGGAAATAGCGCGGCATATCACGATGTAACCCCAGCACGGCAAAAGTGACGTACTCCACCATGCCTTGCGTCAGGCCGGGTTCGATCATGCGCACCACCGGCAAATCGGGCGGCAGTTGGCTGAGATCGAACTGATCGGCCCCCGCGCCCACCGACAGTAGTGCTTTGAGATTAGGGAAGGTCGCCATGACATCTTCTGGCGGTTGCCAGGCCACCAGCAGTTCAACCTGTTCTGCGTCACCCACATCCGGCCAGATATGCAGCTGCACATCCGGTGCATGTTCAGCCAGCCAGCGCTGCCAGTGGGCTCCACGCGTGGCTTCCGATTTATAGACGATATGCATCACGCCATCGCCTGGGTCATCAACCCAAACGCCTGCATCTCACCGGCTTGCGGTGACCAAGGCGTTCCCCGATACATGGTGGTGGGCGCGTCAACCTTGACCAGCCCCAGCTTTTCCAGCCAGCTCGCCAGCGGTAAAGCCGCATCGGTATCAATGCGCACGAACTCGCCGCGTAAACCCTGCATCAGCGCGGCAATTAACGCCTGTGCCACCTCGATATCGCGCGCAATCACCGGGCCAATTGCCCAGCCGTGACCAAATCGGCGCAGACTGGCAAACCCTTGCACCCGCTGCTGCGCGTCATGCAGCAATACCGTTTGATGGTCAGCGATCAGCGTTTGCATCAACTGTGGACGCCACATACCGTGAGCCTGATGGTCTAATTCGGTGAGTAGATCGACGTCATTCGCCTCGGCATTGCGCAGCGTTAAACCGGTGGGGAGACTCACCGCTGGCACCGCTGCCAGCTCACGTGTCTGGTGCTGTTGGATGGTGCCCGTCACCTTAAAGCCGAGCTTCTGATACAGCCCCTGCCCCATTTCCGTGGCATGTAAACGAATCACGGCGTCCGGGAATTTTTCCATCACGGCCAGCATCAGCTGCTTACCAATGCCGCGCCCCTGGCAGGTGGGATTCACCACCACCAGACCAATGGTTGCGGCGTGTTCACCCCAACGCCAGCCAAAGGCGCTGCCAACAAATTTGCCCTGTTCTTCAGCGACCACGCCTTCACCCAATGCCAACGCCTGCTGCCAGTCTTCACGACGATGCGGCCACTTGAGCTGTTGGGTGATGGCATAGCCGTGTTCAATATCGTCCTGCGTCATGGCGCGTAATGTGATCATCTGCTGCTCCTTTCTTGTAAAACATACCCGCGACGTAGCGGCGCAATCTGCTGCGCGAGCGGTTTCGCCATTAACATTAAGATGTGCGATTTATCGCATCGCTACGAATGCCGTGATATTTATTCTGCTTTAAGCACTTCTTCGTGCTCATCCAACCAACCCTGTCGCAGCTCCGGCACCGCCCGTTTAAGACGTTCGAAGTACAGCTCACTGGTCGGCTTATCATATTCAGCGCGGGAAATCTGCGTGACGATGCGGCCTGACTTCATCACCACGATATCATCGCAAACGGCGCGCACGGCATGCATATCATGGCTGATAAACAGCACCGACAGTCCCAACTCACGACGCAGTTCGCTGATCAAATCCAGTACGGCGGCGGCGACCACCGTATCTAATGCCGATGTCACTTCATCGCACAGAATTAGATCCGGCTCCGCCGCAAGGGCACGAGCCAGATTCACACGCTGCTTCTGCCCACCGGACAGCGCCCATGGGCGGCGCCACAACACTGAGCGCGGTAATTTGACCAGGTCCAGTAACTGATGCAGACGCCGCTCAAGATCGGCCCCTTTCAGACCGTGGAACAGCACGAGCGGGCGAGTAAGAATACGTTCCACGTTGTGAGCCGGGTTCAGCGCGGTATCCGCCATCTGGAACACATACTGGATCCGCCGCAGTTCGTTATCCGGGCGTTTGTGCATGTCGCCATTGATGTAGTGACCATTAAACAGAATATGACCGTGACTCGGGGCATTAAGGCCGGCAATCGCATGCGCCAGCGTGGTTTTACCCGAACCCGACTCGCCGATAATGCCAATCGCTTGCCCTTTCCACAGCTTGAGATTGATATCTTCCAGAATCAGCGTTTTCGGTTTGCCCTCACTGTCACGCGGGCCATAACCAGCGCTGAGATCGCGCACTTCCATCAGCGGCTGTGCATCAGCCTCTGCACAGGTCCAGCTGCTCTCGCGCTCTTTCTGACGAGCGGCATCCATTAGCAGTTGGGTATATTCAGCCTGCGGCGCACCAATCAGCCGCTCTGTGGAACCATATTCCGCCATTTTTCCGCGCAGCAGCACCAGAATTCGATCCGCCATCTGCGCCACCACCGCCAGATCGTGACTGACATAGATGGCTGTAACGCCGCGCTGAGCCACTACGCGACGAAATGCTTTTAGCACTTCCACCTGGGTAGTGACATCCAGTGCCGTGGTCGGCTCGTCAAGGATCACCACATCCGGGTCGCCAATCAGTGCCATGGCCGTCATCAGACGTTGCAGCTGTCCGCCAGAGACCTGATGCGGGAAACGGTCGCCAATGGTGTCAGGATTCGGCAATGCCAGCTCGCGAAACAGCGTGATCGCCTTCTCTTTGGCGGCTTTGCGTTTCATGGTGCCATGGATCACCACTGGCTCGATAACCTGGTCGAGAATACGCATCCCCGGGTTGAAGGAGGCTGCCGCACTTTGGGCGATGTAGGCCACTTTGTTGCCGCGAAATTCGCGCAGCTGGCCGGGCGACAGACTACGCACGTCGGTGCCCGCCAGATGAATGTTGCCCTCGGCGATGCGACAGCCGTGGCGCGCATAGCCCATCAGCGCCATGGCGATAGTGGTTTTACCCGAACCGGATTCACCGATCAGCGCCAACACTTCGCCTTTTTGTACGGTAAAACGGATATCTGAAACCAGATCGATCTCTTCGCCCTTATCCGTCTCGGCGGTGACACGCAGGTTTTCAACGGAGATCACGGGCATGGCTGTATGGGGTGTCACGTTCATGCTCCCTCCTTCGCCAGCGTCAGCGGACGCATCTGTTGCAGGCTGTCAATAAACAGGTTGGCGCCGATGGTTAAACTGGCAATCGCCACTGCCGGCATCAATACCGCAGGCGAACCGTTAAACAGGCCTTGTAGATTTTCACGTACCAGCGTGCCCCAATCAGCATAAGGTGGTTGCACGCCTAAGCCCAGGAAGCTCAAGCCGCTGAGTAACAGCACGATATAGACAAAACGCAGGCCAAAATCGGTGAGCATCGGATGCACCATATTCGGCAGAATGTCATGGATAGCCACGTACCAGCGGCTTTCGCCACGCAGTCGTGAAGCACGGACATAATCCATATTGCGCAAACTGCTGGCCATAGCGAATGCGATACGGAACGCACCGGGCCAGTAGGTGAAGATGGCTGTCAGAATCAGCATCGGCAGCGAGGAACCAAACACGGCCACAATCATCAGCGACAGCACTTTGCCTGGCAGCACCAACATGGCATCGTTGATGCGGCCCAGCAACTCTTCGAGCCAGCGTCCTGCAACGGCGGCCAGCAGCGCCAGCAAGGTGCCGATTAAACTAGCACCCAGCGCAGCGGTTAACGCCAGACCAATGGAGAACTTCGCACCGTATAAGATGCGGCTGAGGATATCGCGACCGAGATAATCGGTGCCCAGCAGGTTGTCAGCGGTCATCCCTCCTAGCATCGGGCCACCACCGATATCCTCTACGCTATGCGGCGCCAGTTGATTGCCGAACAGCGCCATCAGTACCCAAAACAGAGAGATTGCCAGGCCAATGCGACCGGAGATCGACAGCGACTGAAAAATTCGTACAGGAAGCAGCAAGCTATTCATCAGCTCCTCCATTTTGGGTTAAAGGCGATAGTCAGGATGTCAGCAATCAGCAGCAGCACCAGATAACAGGCGGCGAACATCATCACGCACAGCTGCACCACTGGCAGATCGCGATTACTCACGGCATCCACCAGCGCACTGGCGAGACCGGGGTAGCTGAAGATCGACTCAATAATGATCACGCCACCAAACAAGTAAGACAGGCTGAGCGAAATGGCGTTGGCAATCGGTCCCACCGCATTCGGCAGCGCATGACGCAACACGGCACGCAGCGGCGAGACCCCTTTCAGCAACGCCATCTCAAGATACGGGCTGTCGAGCTGATTAATGATCGCCGAACGCGTCATCCGTGCCATCTGCGCCACTAATACGCAGCACAACGTCAGCACCGGCAGTGCATAGGCTTTCAAATAACTGACGAGATCCATATCGGGGCTGCCAAACGACATTGCCGAGACCCAATGCAGTTTGACCGCGAAGATCAACACCGCCACGGTGGCCACCAGAAACTCCGGTACGGCCACTGTCGCCATGGTGGCGATCACCAGGAAACGATCCAGCGCTGAACCACGATTCATAGCGGCCAGAATGCCGATCACCAGCGCCAGAGGGACGCAGATCACCGTAGTAATGCCTGCCAGTTCCAGCGTGGCAGGAATACGCTGCCCCACCAGTTGCGTCACTGGCAGATGACTGGCAAACGAGGTACCAAAATCACCCTGCAACATTCCACCGAGCCAGCTGAAGTAGCGCATCAATAACGGCTGGTCGAGACCCAGCTGCTGGCGTAACGCCGCCACCGTTTCCGGCGTGGCGTTTTGCCCCAGGATCATCTGCGCGGCATCGCCGGGCAGCAGGCTGGTGATAAAAAACACCACCGCCGAGACGATAAGCAAGGTCAGGATGCCCGCACCTGCGCGCCGGGCAATCAGAAACAACATGTATCGGTTCATCGGCGTTCTCCTCTGACGGATGACGGATTAGGCTTTCAGCCAGGCGAACTCATGGAAGCGGTAACCCATCATCATGCCGCTTGGCCAGGCTTCAACACCGCCCACTTTTTTACTGTACCCGTCGAGGGTACTGATAAAGGTGGGGATGATGGTGCCGCAGTGGTCATAGATCAGCTTCTGCATATCGCCATACATCTGCTTGCGTTTGCCCTGATCGCGCTCACCGCGTGCGGCGACGACCAACTGATCAAACTGATCGTTCTTCCAGCCCGATTCATTGTTGGCCGCGCTCGACATATAGAACTGAGAGAACAGCATATCCAGCGTTGGACGCGGGTTGATCGAGCCATAACCCACCGGGTCTTTGGTCCAGTGCGTTGACCAGTAGCCGTCATACGGCACGCGACGCACCTTAACGTTCAACCCGGTGTTACGCGCCACCTGCTGGATTAACTGGCCCCCTTCCACCGCACCTTCGATGTTTGGCGTGGTGATGATCTCTACCGTTGCGCCCTTCATACCGGCTTTCTCGATATGGAATTTGGCCTTTTCGGCATCCAGCGGACGCGGTTTGAGATCGGCGTTAAACAGCGGATGCCACGGCGGCACGGGGGTGTCGTTACTGATATCACCGTAGCCTTGCAGCACGGTTTTCAGCACGATGTCACGCGGCTGCAGATATTTCATCGCCAACACGAAATCCTCGCTGCTGCCCGGCTTCATGTCGGTGCGGATAATCAGGTTGGTGTACATCCCCGCCTTGCTCTCCAGCACGGCGAAGTCTTGCGTGGCTTTCAAACGATTACTGTCGGCTGCGCTCAGGGTCGAAACGATATGTAAGTCACCCGACATTAGCGCATTGACACGTGCCGCCTGATCGGTGACGCCCAGCAGTTCGATTTCGTCGAGATGTGGCAGGCCGGGCTTGTAGTAGTTTGGGTTCTTCACGCCAACAGAGCGTACGCCCGGCGTGAACTCTTTCAATTTGAACGGCCCCGTGCCAATACCCTTACTGAAGTCTTTGGTGCCATCCTGCACAATCAGGAATGGGGCACTGGCGAGCATATAAGGCACGTCAAAGTTGGCGCTGCTCAGCTCAAGAGTGACTTCGTTATCGTTCACCGCCGTGAAGGTTTTGAACTGATCGGCCAGCTTAAAGGCATTGGAAGCCACGGCGGGATCTTTGTGGCGGCTGAGTGAGTAAATGACGTCTTTCGCGGTGAGAGGTTTACCGTCGTGGAACGTGACCCCTTTGCGCAATTTAATGTGCCAGGTGACACCATCCGAAGACTCCACGGACTCCGCCAGCCCCGGTTGAATCGCCAACTTTTGGTCGAGTTCGGTCAGGCCGCTGTAGACCATAAACTGGCGGGTATAGTCACCGCTGTTATTGCCTTTGGCAGGATCGAGTGTGTCAGTAGCGGAGGCGTTGGACATGGCTGCGCGCATCTTGCCGCCTTTCACCGGTGTTTCAGCCGCAAAGCTCATCTGCGGAAAACCTATCAAGCCGCTGCTCATGACTGCACCCGCAGACAACAACTTCATCAGGCCACGACGTGACAGGGATCCCTCAGTCAGCATACGTGTCAGGGCCGGATTTACAGCGTCAGACTCTTTATCGAATTTACTCATCTGCACACCCTCAATATGAAAAGTGGTTTGTTTTGATAATCGAGCGTCAATCAGATCGCCATTAATGTGGCCCCTTCCAAACCGGATAGCGCCCGCATGAATGCCAAATCAATGACACCTTAGGATGTGCATTTATGCGTCCCCCCTCGAAAGCATCCCCCTGGCGCGCATCAATAGCGACCTGAAGAATCCCATCGTAGAGTGCACATTGATGCGCACCGGATTAACGATCAGGAGAGCCGATCCTTAGCCTTGTAATACAGCCCCGCGAGAGGCAAAAACCAGGGTTTCCCGTGGTAACCGGGCAGCGCAGGCCATGTATCGCGCTGCCAGGGATTTTCGTTACGCTTTTCTGCCAGTAAATCGGCCATCACCCGCCCCATCCACACCGACATCTGTGTGCCGTGGCCGCTGTAACCCAGCGAATAGAACACGCCATCGTGCTCACCCGCATGCGGCAGGCGATCGGACGTCATATCCACCATGCCGCCCCAGCAGTAATCGATGCGCGATTTGCCGAATTGTGGGAACAGCGCGGTCATCGCCGCACGTAACACGTCGCCACTGCGCGAATCCGAGGTTGGATTGCTCACCGCGAAACGTGCACGCCCCCCAAACACCAGACGACGATCCGCAGTAGTGCGGAAGTAGTTGCCAATATTCAGCGAAGTCACATAGGTGCGATCTTTAGGCAGCACTTGTTCAATCAGCGCATCACCCAGTGGTTCAGTGACGACGATAAAGCTGCCTACCGGCACGATGCGGCGCTGGAACCACGGGAACGGCCCTTCATTCGATACGCCGGTGGCCATCATGACTTTTTCCGCGATGATCTCGCCCTGGGCGGTGGTGACGCGATGACGGTAGCCATCCAGACGCGTCAAGCCGGTCACCGCGTGATGGGGAAAGATCTTTGCTCCCGCGCGGGCAGCGGCATTGGCGAGACCAATGCCGAACTTGCCCATATGCATCTGGCCACCGCGTTTTTGCAGTAAGCCACCGTGAAAGGCATCGCTGCCCACTTCACGGCGAATCTCATCTTTACTGATCAACTCGATTTCCGGGTCAACTGTGTCACGCATCAGTTGCCATGCACTGCGCAGTCCGGGGAAATGCGACGCTTTGCTGGCGAGCTTGAGCTTTCCGCACAGGCGAAAATCACAATCAATCTGCTCTTCCCGCACCAGTTGCTGGACATAACTCACGGCGTCATCAAAAGCCCGATAGAAGCGACTGGCTTGCTCGATCCCCTGGCTGGCTACCAGCGAAGCAAAGTTTTGCGATACGCCGGTATTGCAGTGTCCACCGTTACGTGCGGAGGCCTGACTCATCACGTTGCCACTTTCCAGCACCACCACGTTGATACCCTGTCGTGCGAGATTCAGCGCGGTTGAGATGCCGGTAAATCCGCCGCCAATCACCACCACGTCAGCAACCGACGGCAGTGCGCCACTCGCTGCGCCAGTAAATGCCGGTGCCGTGGCTTGCCAGAATGATTCGAGTTTCATCGCCGCCTCCGGGCTTAGAGTCCAACCACAGCGGGCAGACCGCCGATATCTTTAATCTCGGTGTATTCATAAGCTGGGTTGGCCGGATCGTGACCCCGGTTGACCCACACTTTGTTTTTGATGCCCATGTCGTAGCAGGTCATCAGGTCATAGCGCAGGCTCGACGAAACATGCAGGATCTCTTCGGGACCGCAATTCAGCTTGTCCAGCATGTACTCGAAGCCTTTCATCTGCGGCTTGTACGCACCCACTTCTTCTGCGGTGATGGTCATGTGGATCGGTGCACCAAGACGCGGCACGTGATGGGGAATCAAATCGTTCATTGAGTTGGTGAGCAGCACCAGTGGGAACTCTTTCGCCACTTTAGCAAGTCCTGCGGGCACGTCTGGGTGCGGCCCCCAGGTGGCGCAATCGGTGTAGATAAAGTCGCTATCGGCTTTGCTCCACTGCACGCCCCATTTTTTACAGGTGCGCTCCAACGCATCGCTGACGACGTCGTAGTAAGGTTTCCACGCCCCCAGCACTTCATCGCGGCGATAGTTGGCGAAATCGGTGGTGAAGGCCAGCATCTCTTGCGCTGACACCCGATCTTTGAAGCAGCGCTCTGCCGCTCCTGCCATGTCAAAATTAATCAGGGTGCCGTAGCAATCAAAGGTGATGAATTTCGGTTTAAACAGTGCCATGACGCGACCTCGTCGTTGTCTGATACGTGAATTTAGAAATCGATTAATACACTCTTCTGGCGCTGGCAGGCCTGAAACGCCTGACGACCCAGATCCTTGCCAATACCGGAGCCCAGGAAGCCGCCGGTGGGAATAATGAAATCGCCGGAGCGACCGTAGCGGTTGATCCATACAGTGCCGGACTCAATGGCACGCATCGCTCGCATGGCTCTCGGCAGGCTCAGCGTATGCACGCCGGCACACAGCCCATAGGTTTCGTGCGCCGCCAGCGCGAGCCCTTCTTCTTCGCTGTCAAACTCCTGCACGGTGAGCACCGGGCCAAAGATCTCCTGCTGCACCGCCGGGTTATCAGCCGCCACACCACATAACAGCGTAGGCTGCCAGAACCAACCTTCGTCGGTGTCCGCAAAACGTTCGCCGCCCACTAACACTTCTGCGCCCTGCGCTTTGGCTTCAGCGATCACCGATGCCACCTTGTTGCCCTGGCGCTCATCGATCAGCGGCGCATAACGGCTGCTGTCTTGCCAGGTGACACCCGGCTGCGGCTGCTGACATAGCGCCACCAGGCGATCCAGCAGCGGTTGAGCGATACCACGTTGCACAATCAAGCGAGTACCCGCGACGCATGCCTGTCCACCGTTGGCGGTGAAGCCGCGCAGGATGCGCTGTGCCAGGACATCGATATCGCCCGCATCATCGAACACCAGCTGTGGGCTTTTGCCACCTAACTCCAGCGTGACAGGCTTCATGCCATGCTGTGCTGCGTCACTCATGATGCGTGCACCCGTCACCGTGGAACCGGTGAACGAGACTTTGCGTACCAGCGGATGGGTGACCAGCGCGCTGCCGGTCACTGCACCACTGCCCTGCACAATATTCAGAATGCCCGCCGGTAAACCGGCCTGCACCGCCAGTTCTGCCATGCGTACGGTAGAGAAAGGTGTCAGCTCCGAAGGTTTCAGCACCACGGCATTACCGGCTGCCAGTGCAGGACCGCATTTCCACGAGGCCATCGACAGCGGGAAATTCCACGGTGTAATCGCGCCAATCACGCCGTATGGCTCCGAAATCAGCATGCTGAGGCTGCTTTCCTGCGTCGGGAACAGATCGCCACTGTATTTGTCTGCGCACTCGGCGTAGAAACGGATGGCCTCTGCGGTAAACGGAATCTCATGCTGTACCACATCGCTGATCGGCCGCGTCGACCCCAGCGCTTCGAGCTGAGCCAGTAACGGATCGCTTTCAATCAGATCCGCCCAGCGGCGTAACACTTTTCCACGTTGCCGTGGTGGGCAGCTGCGCCAGCCACTGGTTTTCAGCGCTTCATGGGCCAGGGTGACAGCCCTATCAACATCGCTGGCCTGGGCTTCGCTCAGCTCGGCATAGACTTTGCCATCAGATGGCCTTTTAACGGCAAAACGCGCGCCCTGGGTGGAAACATGCTGGCCACCAATATAATGGCCAATCGGGAGAGAAACTTTTTCAGGGTCGAAACTTAACATGGAAAATTCCTTATTTGTTACACCCATCACATGTGCGCCAATTAACGATTTGCACAACATTTATCTGTCACGTTAATAAGCTAATGCAGAAAGTATGCCAGCCCAGTAAAAAATAAAAATGCGTAAAAAACAGTCCAGAAAAATTTTCTGCCGTATTGAAGAGGGAAAATTTGCGGATTTGCCGAAGGAATAAACAGATGATTTACTTCACAAAATTCGTGCATCCCTACGGTGCAGCTCGCACGAAACTTGCACTAAAACGGTGATGGGCCGGAAAAGTATGACGCCGCGCACAAAATAAAACAGCGCCGTGAACCTGAGGTTGCCGGCGCTGTTTATGTAATTGGTGATGAAAGTCATTATGCGCAATGAATTGCGCGATTACCTATTTGGAGCGGTACGATTTAACACGCATTGCTGCATTTATAAACTGCCCATATGAAACGTTTTCTGCTCCAGATACTCTTCAATTCCATAGCGCGAACCTTCACGTCCTAAACCGGATAATTTAATTCCGCCAAAAGGTGCCGCATCTAAAGATATCGCACCGGTATTAAAACCGACCATGCCAAATTCTAATGATTCCGCCACGCGCCAGGCTCGACGTATATTCTCCGTAAAGAAATATGCGCCTAATCCATAAGGCGTGTCATTCGCCATGCGTATCGCCTCCTCTTCGGTATCGAAGACAAAAAGCGGTGCGACCGGGCCGAAGGTTTCTTCATGCGCAATACGCATACTGCTGGTGACATTACCCAACACGGTCGGCTCAACAAAGGTGCCATTCGCTGCACTGATCCCGCCACGCAGCAAGGTCGCTCCCTGGCTAAGCGCATCATCAATATGGCTGTTCACCTTCTCAACAGCGCGATCGTTAATCAGTGGCCCAATCGTGCTACTGGGTTCAAAGCCATCCCCCACTTTAAGGGTTGCCACTGCCTCCAGGAGTTTCTCACTGAAACGCTCATAGATACCGCGTTGCACCAAAATGCGATTGGCGCAGACGCAGGTCTGACCGGCATTACGGAATTTACTCGCCATCACACCAG
The DNA here is from genome assembly GCF_011752685.1 of Candidatus Pantoea communis. Lineage (NCBI taxonomy): Bacteria > Pseudomonadati > Pseudomonadota > Gammaproteobacteria > Enterobacterales > Erwiniaceae > Pantoea > Candidatus Pantoea communis. Next base: position 109,203 of record NZ_VWXC01000002.1, on the reverse strand, counting down.
GGATAGTGACATCGAGATCGGCATCATCAAACACAATCAGTGGCGCATTACCGCCCAGTTCCAGGCTAAGGCGTTTAATGCTGTCGGCACTTTGTTGCATCAGCAGTTGGCCGACGCGCGTGGATCCGGTAAAGGAGATTTTGCGCACCGTGCGGCTGGCAGTCAGCGTGCTGCCGATCTCGGTGGGTAATCCGGTGAGCACCTGAAGTACGCCAGAGGGAAAACCTGCCCGCTCTGCCAGCACCGCCAGTGCCAGAGCCGACAGCGGCGTCAACTCAGAAGGTTTCACGATGATCGGGCAACCGGCGGCCAGCGCCGGTGCCACTTTGCGGGTAATCATCGCAATCGGGAAATTCCACGGCGTAATCGCTGCGGCCACGCCAACGGGTTGTTTCAGAACCAGAATGCGGCGGTCTTCACTGGGCGCCGGAATGGTATCACCATAGATGCGGCGTGCCTCTTCAGCGAACCATTTAACAAAGCTGGCACCGTACAACACCTCACCTTTGGCCTCTGCCAGCGGTTTGCCCTGCTCGGCGGTCATGATAATCGCCAAATCGTCAGCATTGTCGAGAATCAGCTGATGCCATTTATCCAGCAGTGCCGCGCGTGACGCGTTCGGGGTTTTGCCCCAGCTGACACGCACCGACTCAGCATAATCTATTGCCTGCTCGGTTTCGGCTGCACCCAGTGCCGGAATAGTGGCAATCTGTTGCTGAGTGGAGGGATCGATCACCGGCAGCGTGGCCCCGGCGTGCGCGTCCTGCCAGCGCCCGCCAAACAACGCCTGCTGGCGTAACAGTTCTGCATCTTTTAGTTGAATCCGCGACATTTTCATCCCCTTTATCCTGTTCATTTCACTGTAACGTGGTGAAGCAGTGCAGGATGTTTTTCTACGGGGTGGAAACTCATCAGGGGGGCGTTTTGCGGCGGGAAAAGAAATTTTATGCTGTGCTGGGCGCACAGCCATACGTTACCCGTTATTGCGCACTTTACAGCAAGGGGCGCATCAATGCGCCCCCTGTATGGCCTGTAGCATCGCCAATCATGGCGACCACTGCATCAAATCTGGAAATCGATAGCAGGTTCAGACTCCGTTTCATAGGAGAGCGCCTGACGCTTAATCTCCTCCAGCGACAGATTGGCGTTACACAGTTCCAGAAACTGCCAGACGTAATTGCGCTGCAACTGGCCGCGCTTCAATCCCAGCCATACGGTGTTGGCATCAAACAGATGATGGGTGTCGATTTTCACCAAATCTTCACCTTCATAGATGTCACACGCCTGATCAGCCAGAATGCCGACGCCGAGACCCAGCTCTACATAGGTTTTCACGACATCAGAATCCTGCGCGCTGAGCACGATATCCGGCTTAAGTCCCGCCGCCTGGAACGCACGGTCAACACGCGAGCGACCCGTGATCCCCTGACGATAGGTAATCAAGGGATGGCGACTCAGGCTAGCCAGCGTGATCGGCTGATGCTGTAACAGTTCATGGTCGTGCGGCACCAATAACGAGTGGTGCCAGCTAAACCACGGGAAAGCCGCAAGGCTGCTGTTGTTCACCAGTTGCTCGGAGGCAATACCAATATCAGCTTCACCCGCCAACAGCATGGCCACAATTTCCTGCGGTGAACCCTGATTGAGTTCAAGTCGAACATTAGGATAGAGCTGTCGGAATGCTTTGATCACACGCGGCAGACTATAGCGGGCCTGCGTATGCGTGGTAGCAATCGTTAGCACGCCGCTGGTTTCATTGGTAAACACATCCGCCAGGCGACGCACTTTGCCTGCTTCATCAAGAATGCGTTCAGCAATGGTTAACAGCGCCTTGCCCGGTTCCGTCATGCCCAGCAATCGCTTGCCGCGACGAATGAAGATCTCGACGCCGAGTTCATCTTCCAAATCACGAATATGGCGGCTGACCCCAGATTGTGAGGTAAACAGCGTGTTCGCCACTTCTGTCAGGTTGAATTCGCAACGTGCAGCTTCACGTATAATTTTAAGTTGCTGGAAATTCACACCCTTTTCTCCTGTTCCCTGCCCTGTTTCGTCCATGTTATGAAGTTGGTGTCATTGCAGGAAATAATAAAAAACGGTGTGTTATGCGGAATAGTAATAAGGAGGGTGATTTATCTCGACGCGTTTGCGGGTGTTAAAGCGTGAAGGGGTTACCCCAGCCGTAGATAGCTGGGGTAAAGAAGAAGGGATTAACCGACCAGCATCAACTCGCGCTCTTCCGTCATCGGCTTATTCAGCAGTGACAGCAGGATGTTTTTCACTGCCTGCGCAGAAGGTGACAGTGGCAAGCGCGCAGAGATATTCAGCGAGAGCGGCAGATTCAGCGATGGGCTGTTAATACGTGCCATCCACGCGTGAGTTGAACTCACCAGGGCGCGAGCCGCTGATTCCGGCAGAACGGTCACACCCATGCCGCTGGAAACTGCGGCAGTCAGGGTTGAGATTGACTCGATTTCACCGATGATTTTTGCGCTCAGACGACGCAGCGAGAATGCTTCATCAACACGTTTGCGCACCGCGCTGTAGTCACGCGGCAGGAACAAATTCATCTGCGCCACGTCGGCGAGATCAACGGTAGCGCCCGGGCATGCGGTCGCACCGACCAGATACAACTCTTCTTTCATCAATGGAATGCTGTTAATGCCGGCTGTCGGCGCACGGTCATACAGCACCGCCATATCCAACTGACCGTTCATCACTTTTTCATTTAAAGAGGTGCCGCTATTCTCATGCAGATACACCAGTACATCCGGGAATTGTTCCCGCACCGTTTGCAGCAGCGGCATCGTCAACGAAGAAGCGGCGGTGCCCGGTGCCAGACCAATTGATACCTGACCATTTAACGCCTGGCCCGCGTTGATGACAGCCGTTTGCGCCTGTTCACACTGGCGCAGAATAGTACGAGCATGAGCATAAAGAATTTTGCCCGCCTCGGTTGGTGTTACGCCACGTTTGGTGCGAATCAGTAACTGCTGATCGAGTTCGTTTTCCAGCGTCGCAACTTGCTGGCTAAGCGCAGGCTGCGCGATGTGCAGCACTTCTGCTGCCTGAGTCAGGCTGCCGATATCGACGATTTTTACAAAGTACTTCAGTCGTCTTAAATTCATATTGCCTCCGTCAATCCCCGAATAACCCGTTTGGGTGTCTCAGCCTGCTGGCTTGTGTTCATGAAGTTGCAATATGCAGGCCAGGTTTATTCGGAGCGTGAAAAAGCAGTGCCAGAATATTCCTAACGGCACGGAAAATAAGCCTTTCTGATTACCTCTTAAGAGTTAATAAGCTGAGCACATGACACAGAGTGATTAAAAATAAATCGAAATGCACCACCATGGTGCACAACTTGCGTGGCAGATGTGCAAAAAAGTGATGACCGAAAGCGTCGCAGTGGTGCATAACTCACAGAAAATGACCAAAAACGGTCAGAACGAAAGCAAACGCGGGGAAAGGAGCAGGATCAACCAGTGGGAAAACTTATTGTGAACAACGGAGCAAAATGTCCTTGAGGGCGCACACAGTGCGCCCTGCAATCAGGAAGTACTATCTCTTTTTACGGTTTCTATGCATATCGATGGACACTGCGGCGACAATGATGATGCCTTTAATGATGTCCTGCACGTAAGCATCCACACCCACGAAGGTGAATCCGCTCTTAATCAGACCCAGAATCACAGCACCAATCAGCGTTCCGGTGATGCGACCCACGCCGCCCATCAGGCTGCTACCGCCGATAACGGCTGCGGCAATCGCATCCAACTCGTACGCCATACCCATACTTGACTGGCCGCTACTGACGCGCGCCGCCAGCACCACACCCGCCAGGCCAGAGAGCGCACCCGCGATGGTATAGACGATGATCAGGTATTTATTAACGTTGATCCCTGACACTTTGGCCGAAGTCATGTTGCCGCCAATTGCATACACATACTTACCGTAACGGGTATGCTTCAGGGCGATGTGGAACAGGAAGGCCACCACCAGGAAGATGATCACCGGCATCGCGCCCTGGCCGATGGAGGTAAAACCATCTGACAGGAAGCTGATCGGGTTACCTTGCGTGTAATACTGCGCCAGACCACGCGCCGACACCATCATGCCCAGTGTGGCGATAAATGGCGGGATACCGGTTTTGGTAATCAGGAAACCGTTCATGACCCCGCAAAGCAAACCCACACCGATACCGGCCACAATCGGAATGACGGCAGGCAGGTTAACCAGTGACGGATACATCGGTGTCAGGCTGTCAGAGGTTTGTGCCAGACTGGCCGCCACTACCGCCGTCAGTGCAATCACCGAACCAGACGACAGGTCAATCCCCGTGGTGATGATGACCTGGGTCACGCCCACCGCAATGATGCCGATGATCGCCACTTGTAAAACAATCAATACCAGACGGTTGGTGTTGAGCAGGAAAGATTGGTCACGAACGTACCAGCCTGCAATCTCAAAGATTAAGGCAATACCCAACATCACCACAAAGATGCCGGTATCTTTCGGCAACTTATGGCGCAGGTTGCCAAAGAAGGATGTCGATTCCGCGGCCTGCGGGGCCGTAATTTTTACGTTACTCATAGATGTCTCGCGCCTCACTCGGATGCCAACGACAAAATGGTTTCCTGATTGGCCTCTTCTTTATCGAGGATGCCAGTTATACGTCCGCCGTGCATAACCATCACGCGGTCGCTCATGCCCAGAATTTCCGGCAACTCCGACGAGACCATAATGATGGCCACGCCACGGTTTGCCAGTTCGCTGATTAAGCGGTAAATCTCGGCTTTTGCCCCGACGTCAATACCGCGCGTCGGTTCATCGAGGATCAGAATCTTCGGTTGAGCCAGCAGCCAGCGCGCAATCAGCACCTTCTGCTGGTTACCGCCACTGAGGTTGTTGATGATTTGATCCATGGTCGGCGTTTTAATATTGAGCTTGCGGATCTGCTCCATGCAGTCCTGTGCCATCTTCATGTGGCTAACGAAACCGGCTTTACTGACATAATCCGGCATGTTGACGATGCTCATGTTCTCCATCACCGACAACACCAGGAATAAGCCGGACTTTTTACGGTCTTCGGTCAGGAACGCCATGCCCTTCTCAATCGCCGTGGAAGGCGAATCGATTTTGACCGGCACGCCATCGATCAGCACTTCACCGCTGTCGAAGCTTTCCATCCCGAACAAACTTTCCATCACTTCACTGCGTCCCGCCCCCACCAGACCGGCAACACCGAGGATTTCACCCTTACGTACCGTGAAGTTGATATCGGTGAAACGGTCTTTACAGGTAAGGTTGCGCACCGTCAGCACTTCTTCACCGATTTCACCATTGAATTTCGGGAACAGCTGCGTCAGTTCACGCCCCACCATCTGGGTAATTAATGACTGACGGGTAAATTCAGAGGTGCTGTTGCTGCCGACCCAGGTCCCGTCGCGGAAAATGCTGATCTCATCGGTAATAGTGAAAATTTCATCCATCTTGTGGCTGATATAGATGATGGCTTTACCCTGCGCACGCAGGTCGCGGATAATAGTGAACAGATGCGCCACTTCGGTTTCCGTCAGTGCCGAGGTCGGTTCGTCCATAATCACAATGTCGGAGTTCCAGGACACCGCTTTAGCAATTTCCACCATCTGCTGAGCAGCGATACTCAGCTCGCCAACCATACGATCGGCTTTTAAACGGATATTGAGTTTGTTGAGTAATTCCTGCGTTTGCTTGTTCAGCAACGCGTGGTCAACAAAGCCGTACTTCATCGGTTCGCGACCGAGCCAGATGTTCTCAGCCACAGTCATGTAAGGCACCAGATTCAGTTCCTGGTGGATCATGGAGATGCCAGAACGCAGCGCATCCATGGTGTCCTGAAACTGCACCGGCTCCCCTTTAATGCGAATGGTGCCCTTATCGGGACGATACATCCCGATAAGGCATTTCATTAAAGTGGATTTGCCCGCGCCATTTTCACCCATCAGGGCATGTACCGACCCCGGTTTAATGCGTAGTGAGACATTGTCGAGTGCCTTCACTCCGGGGAAGAACTTGCTGATGCCTTCGGCTTCAAGCGCAAAAGCGGTCATACATCACCTCCGTACGGCTGAGTCGGGAACGATTATTTCTGGTTACGAGATTCGAACTGCGCCATGTTGTCTTTGGTGATCAGCTGGTAAGGGATGTTAATCACCTTCTCCACTTTCTCGCCTTTCGCCAGTTTCACGGCAGTCTGTACGGCGCCTTCACCCTGACCTTTAGCATCCTGGAATACAGTGGCGACCATCTTGCCGTTCTTCAGCATCTGCAACGCATCCGGTGTACCATCCACGCCCGCAATCAGGATGTGGTTCGGGTTTTTGCCCAGCGCCTGCAGCGCACCGATCGCCATTTCATCGTTGTTTGAAGCAATCGCCTGAATGTCATCGCCTGCGGTCATCCAGTTACTCACTACGTCCACCGCGTCATTACGGGTGAATTTCGCGGTCTGTTTCTGCACCACTTTGATGCCAGGATATTTAGCCACAACCGCTTCAACACCTTTGGTGCGGTCACGGGTGGATTCGTTAGCCAGATCGCCCATCAAAATGGCGACGTTGCCTTTACCGTTCATCGCTTTTGCCAGCGCTTCCATTTGCAGACGGCCCGCTAATTCGGAGTCAGAGCCGACGTAAGCCATTTTGTCGGTCAATTCACCTGCCGGTTTGCGGTTAACAAAGATCAGCGGCACACCCGCTTTAGAGGCCGCATCCATCAAAGGTTTGACGGCATTGGTATCCACTGGGTTAACGATAATGGCGTCAACGCCCTGACCGATGAAGTTCTGAATTTGTTGCAGCTGCTGGGAGACGTCGCCTTTCGCATCTTCGACCTGCCCCTTAACGCCATCTTTGGTCATCTCTTTCTGCATCGCGGTACGCAGAATGGTCAGGAAGTTATCGTCAAACAGCGCCATAGAGACGCCCACCTGAAGGTCTTTTGCCATAACAGCGGCAGGTAACATGCAAGCTAACAGGGAAGTCACTAACGCTTTTTTGAATTTCATAGGTAACCCTTCTTATTCGTTAACATGCTCAGTTGGGCTGATACGACGAATGAAAAATATTTTTTACATTCACTCAACGGCACTGGCGTTATTTATCTGGTTGTAGAGGTAAGGCTTCTGGTCTAACGCTATCGTTTCGGTACTGCTCTTTCCTGCAACTATCTACTTATCAAAAGGTTATTTTCGAAATGCTGTTTCAGACGCCAAAACTGATTTCACCCGTGATGATAAGCAGTTCATTTGTTTCATCTGATCAGCATTTGAAATTTTCATCATAAAAGCACTGAAATGATTGTTTTAAAATCGGCAAATAACAAAACTTTGACATGCATCTAACATCTCAAAGGAAATGCGCTTAAAGTGAGATCTTGCTGGCAGTTTGAAATCTGAACGTTCAAGGCAGAAAAACAGCATTCCGCTGCTTTTACGCGCACTTAAACCAGAAGTGTGCGATCGGGCTTTGACATTGGGGATCGGCATCGCTAATATGCGCCTCGTTCACACGATTCCTCTGTAGTTCAGTCGGTAGAACGGCGGACTGTTAATCCGTATGTCACTGGTTCGAGTCCAGTCAGAGGAGCCATATTTAGAGAAGCCCGCTCAGGGAAACCTGAGCGGGCTTTTTGTTTTTTATGATTTGTTGATGATAGACGATGACGCCTGATCATGAATTATTCGGCCAGTCTTCCTAATGGCTGATTGCTTGTTGTATTGCAGAACGCTCAATACGAAAAGGCCGCTCAGAATTCACTGAGCGGCCTTCGCATTTCTGTTTTTATCTTCTTTATATTACCGCGCCAGCGAAGCCGCCTGACTCAATGTCATATTACGCGTCTCCGGTGCCAGCCATACCGATACCAGCAGACCAATAAAGGAAACAATCGCGGCAGCGTACATGGTGTATTCGATACCCAGATTTTGCAGGGAAATCGGAACCAGCCAGGTTCCCGCAGCAGAACCGATACGTGACATGGATGAACCCATACCGACGGCGAAGGCACGCACTTCCGTTGGGAACAGCTCATTCGGATACACTAACTCCAGCACCTGCGCTCCGCCGATAAATACCGCGTAAGCACCAAACATCACCAGAACCAGCATTTCAGAACCGTGGGAGAACATCCCCAATGCCAACAGCGCCAGGCTTGACCATAAAAAGCTGTGGATGATCAGACGGCGGCGGCCCATGCTATCAATCAAACGGGTTGCCACAACACAGCCCACCACAAACAACAAGGTGATGGCTATCGAACCCAGTGAGGCCCATTCGCCATCCAGATTCAGGGCTTTCAATACTACGGGTGCGAACGAATACACCGCAAACATCGGCACAACGGCCGCACTCCAGAACACCGAGACAAACAACATACGTTTGCCATAGCCAGAGCGCACCAGATCTTTCAATGTGACTTTGGCTTCCACTGACTCCGCGGGCATATTTTTCAGCGAGAATTCCGGACCGTAGACTTTCTTGATGATCTGCTCAGCCTCATTGAAACGACCTTTGCTGACCAACCAGCGTGGCGATTCCGGCGTGCCGATGCGCAGAACGAAAAGGAGTACCCCCAGCACGGCCGGGCTGGCCAGAACCAGACGCCATGCGGCATCACCGCCAATCGAGAGAATGAGGTTACCCACGATATAAGCCAGGGCTGCACCGGCGAACCAGAGAATGGTCAAACCGGCCAAACGTTTACCACGATGCTTTTGCGGCAGGAATTCGGTGAGCAGTGATCCGGCAACCGGGTACTCCAGCCCCACCCCGACACCCACCAGGAAACGCAGGATAAACAGCGTGAGGGCCGATTCCGCCCAGAAAGTGCCGACCGAACCCAGGATAAACAGAATTGGCCCGACAAAGAACAGACGACGACGACCCACAATATCGGTCAACCATCCACCGAGAAAACCACTGCAGAAAGTGCCAAGCATCGCTGAAGCGGCCACCATGCCCTGCCAGAAAGTATCAAGTTGCAGATGCTGGGAAAATTGCACGATCGCCACGCCGATGATACTCAGCACGTAGCCATCGAGGATCCAACCGCCACCCGCGCGCAGCGACATTAACTGGTGAAAATTATTAAGCGGGACATCTTCAATGGATATATTGGTGTTGCTCATAACAGGGTCTCTCCTGAATTATTCATTTCTCTGCAGGCGCAGCGATCTGTCCAAATCAAAGATGATTTGGCGGAACGTTAAAGAAACAGAAAAAACATCATTGACTGATTTAGGTATTTCTTTGAAAAAGAAATTGACCTCGAAATTGAAAAACCCTGCGTTTAATCCCTGAACATAAATAATGAAATTAAGCATGACCCACTTGCAGATCGTCTGTCTTCATCATTGTTTAGCGGTGTGTTGACCCAATACGCATTTGTTCGCTTTTGTCTGTTAATCACAGGTTAACTCCATGTTCAAACTATGCTGAATTTCAGGTGGTGTAAACATGCCCAGGACACCCAAAACTTGAGATTGTGATCATCTCCAAAATTCATCTGGAAAAATAATTCGAAAAAGTTATACGTATAACTGATTGAAATTTAATAAATTAATTTTACATGATGGTAAAATCATACTACTTAATTGTATTTCCTTTGTATTTTTCATGTATGCAAAAAGTTACGTGGTGGGATGGTTTTTCTTGGGTTGGGAAGCCAGGAAGGGGAAATGAGTCGGCGTGCAAGTACGCGAAACAGTGCGCCAGATCGCACTGTTTTTTCGCGGATAGAAAGTCAAAGAAGGGAATTAAACAACAAACTCATAATGCGAGCCATCGGGGAGTTCAATGTTGAGACGCAGTTTTCCGCCCGCGGCTTCAACATAGCGCTTCAGCGTCGAGAGTTTTAAATCCCGTCCAGGTTTTTCCATTCCAGCAACGGTGGGTTGTTTAATATTTAATTGCTGCGCTATCTCTACCTGCGTTTTGTTTACTCTTTCACGCAATTCAGCAAGGTGAATATTTAACAATACTTCTTCAGCCATGGTGTTAGCTTTAGCCACCACCTCTGGCTTCTCGGCCGCAAGAATCTGTTCGAGTGTTCTGCCCATGTCGTTACTCCTTTGTCTCTTCGCGTTGAAGATGATGGGTAAATTCTTTATCTGCGAGCGGGATCAGCTCAGCATAAAAACGCTTTTCATTGCCACTCTTATGACCCGCACAAAGCACTACACCGCTGCGCCGGGGATCGAATGCGTAAAATGCCCGAATAGGATCACCTTTGCTTTGAATGCGAAGCTCTTTCATATTGCTAAAACGAGAGCCTTTGAGGGTGTCGGCGTAGGGCCTGCATAATGCGGGGCCAGCTTGCTGTAATACGATCATTGCGGACAAAACGCATGCTCGATCAGTGTCGTCTTGCGCTACAAGCCAATCATCAAACGTGTCCGTTGTCATTATTTGCCACATGATACGCTCCTTGCGATATAGGTCAAATGCTATATAGGTTAAAGTCGATAATCAGTGTGACGAAACAAGGCGAGTCACGCACTTTATCTGCAATGACGTGTCGATAGGGATTCCAAAAAAAATGCCCGCTCAGTTATCCTGAGCGGGCATGGCCCTCATTAACAAAGACGTTAATCCACGGCAGGCGGTAAAGGTGCCAGCTCCAGGCTGCTGCGGAAATCGCTGCCTTGATAGTCGCTATCCAGCAGATTACGGCGACGCAGTTCCGGGAGCAGTCCGTTGAGAAGCAAATCCTGCTGGTCGGGGCTACCCAGGCCGTGCAGGGAAATGACGTCCAGCACACCCGCCTGATAGCGCTGTTCGATGGCATCGGCGAGTTGTTCTGGCGTGCCTGCCACAAACCAGTGGCCGGTCTCTTCTGCTTTGATAATCAGTTCATGTAGCGTCAACCCCTCCAGCGCATACTGCCGGAAGATGGCGGCGCGGCCCTGGCGGCGATGCACCTGCTCCAGTTGCGGAATCAGCGAAGCGGGCAATGCCTGGTCGAGCGGCAAGTCAGACAGATTCACCTCACCGCCCAGCATATCCGCAACGCGCAATCTACCTTGTTCGAAATCGATGCGATCGTGCTTATCACGCAGGCGGCGTGCCACATCCGCATCACTCTCGCCAATGATGGAATGGAATGAGTTCATGATCAGCGGCGGATTCTGTTCGCGACCAAAACGTCGTGCCCGCTGCTGCACATCTGCCACAAATGTCTGCGCCGCTTCAAAAGTGGGCTGCGAGGTATAGATCACCTCGGCATAGCGCGCACCCAGCGTGACACCCGCCTCAGATTGCCCGGCCTGAAACTGCACCGGACGGCGCTGCGGCGGCGGCGGTACGTTAAGCGGTCCGGCAACCTGGAAGAAATCACCACGATAGTGGATAGGATGCAGTTTGCGATGATCAACACGAATGCCACCGCTTGCCGTGCGCTGCACTGCTGCACGTTCGTTGGCGTCATACAGCGCGTTCATCACCTCAATAAATTCGGTGGCGCGTGCATAGCGTTCCTGCGGCGGTGGCAACTGGCTTTCACCAAAATTCTCCTCACCGACGGAGGACGTCACCGCATTCCACCCTGCTCTGCCGCCGCTGATGTGATCCAGTGTAGCGACCTGGCGCGCCAGATTATAAGGATGTAGCCAACTAGTGCTGACCGTAGCGATCAAGCCAATCTGCGACGTCACCTGACTTAACGCCGCTAAGGCAATCAGCGGGTCCTGCGTGCCGGTGGTGCCCGCTAATCCAGCGGGATCGGCCTGCAGTAAATCAGCAGTGAACAGGCCGGTGATTTTCTCGCGTTCAGCGATTTTCGCCAGTTCAATGGCGCGTGCGATACCCACGCCCGGTTGGCTGTCATTGCCCGCGGAAATCACGCTGCTGGCACCGACTAAGGTTTTGAGTTTACGACGATACGTTTGCGACACCATATTCTCCTTTAGGGCTGGCGCGTGAAATCCGCTTTAACGGCTTGAAGGGCATCTGCATCAATCAGCAGACGCAACCCGGTGCGTGCCAGCACGCGGGCGCCAATCAGCAACGCCTGATAGCCGCGTTCAGAGTTGGCGGCTTCACGGAAGGGCACAGTGTGAAAAATCAGATCATCCGGACCAATTTTTAGCCACGGATGCGCGGTGGGCACCGCATGGCTGATGTCCCCGGCATCAGTTGAGACTTTGTTGCGCTGCGCCGAGAGATCGACCTGCTCACCTGCTGCACGAAACTCCTCCAGCAGCACCGCATCCAGCGCGGGGTTAAGCTTGAAATCACGCGGACCGATTTGATGATCAATCTCCACACGTGCACCGGTCGCCAGCGCCACACCCTCGGCAATCGCTCTTAATTTCGGCTCTAAGGATTCCACCAACTCGCGGCTATCGGCACGAATGTAGTAATGCGCCGAGACGAACTCTGGAATGACGTTCGGTGCCTGACCGCCATTGGTGATAATCCCGTGCACACGCACGCCGTCCGGCAGCTGCTGGCGCAATACGCTAATACCGTTGCACAGCAACACCAGTGCATCCAATGCGTTGATGCCTTCATGCGGCGCGCTGGCAGCGTGTGAGGGTTTGCCATAAAAATGGAAATAGAGATGATTGTTCGCCAGCGTCGATTCAGTGAGGCGCGTTTTACCGGATGGATGCACCATCAGCGCCACATCGACATCGTCGAGTAATCCGGCTTCGACAAAACGCTTCTTCACGTTGCCTTTAGGCCCGCCGGGGCCGGCTAACCCGCCCTCTTCCGCTGGCGTTCCTAACACCACGACACGGCCGCCGGTTTGTTCCAGCACCTGAGACAGCGTGATGGCCGCCGCAACGCTGGTGGTACCGATCAGGTTGTGTCCGCAGGCATGGCCAATGTCAATCAGCGCATCGTATTCCGCCAGGAAGGCAATGGTCGGGCCCGGTTTACTGCTGGCTTTGACCGCGTAAAACGCGGTTTCATGTCCGGCGACGTTGCGTGTGACCTCAAATCCCTGCTCAGTGAGCAACTGCGTCAGCTGCTCACTGGCAAAGTATTCGTTGTTACCGGTTTCCGGTTTCGCAAAGATCGATTTAGCCACCGCAATATATGAGGCGCTGTGCTGTTCGAGATGGTTTTCCAGCGTGAGCTGAAGCGTGTTCAGCGGCATAACGGATTCTCCTGAATCAGGGCAAGTCAATGCCATCACTCTAAGCGCGTTAGCTGCTGATGTTTATCAAGAAATAGTGATAAGGATTGCGGGAAAAGGCACAACTACTAGTAAAGTAAAAGCGCAGATAAAGTGCGCCGCTATGCTATGTGCAACTGATCGAATTCGTTCCCATCGTTTGCACATACCCATAGCGGCGCGCCTTTGTTAGTGCCGTTTATCGATGTGCTGCACCAGTCGATCGCCGACCCACTGAATGCCACATACCAGCACAATTAATACTGCGATCACCGCGATCATCACTGAGGTTTCAAAGCGTTGATAACCGTAGCGAATCGCCAGATCGCCTAATCCGCCCGCACCAATCGCTCCCGCCATCGCCGATGCGCCGATTAATGCCACCAGCGTCACCACAAATCCCGAGAGAATGCCGGGCAGCGCTTCAGGAATCAGCACATCCCAGACGATACGTAGCTTGCTGGCACCCATCGCGCGTACCGCATCAATCAAGCCGCGATCCACATCGCGCAGTGACACTTCGGCCACGCGAGCGAAATACGGCGTTGCGGTGATCGATAGCGGAACAATCGCCGCCCAGGTCCCCAGTGACGTACCGACCAGAAAGCGGGTAAACGGAATCAGCGCCACCAGCAAAATGATGAAAGGGAGCGATCGGAAGCCGTTGATCACCAGCCCCAGCACGCGGTTAATCCCGCGATGTTCTGCGATGCCGCCTGCACTGGTCATCACCAGAATCAACCCCAACGGCAAACCGGCCACCAGCGAAAACAGCCCGGAAATCAGCGTCATTAATACCGTTTCGCCCAACGCATTGAGCAATAAATCAATCATCACTGGCGACATAACCCACTAACTCCACTTGCGCCTGCTGCCCGCGCAGCCAGCTGAGAATCTGTTGCTCATCGGTCACGTTGGCGACCGGAAGCGCAATAAAGAAGCGCACCACAGCGTAGTGCTGAATATGGTCGATGCCGCCTTGCAGTAAGCGGAACTTGCCCGGCAACGCTGCGGCAAAACGGGTCAGCAGATCACCCTGCGCGTCTTCGCCAGCGAAGTGAACGCTGTAAATTGCCTCGCCCTGTCTCCTCTCGGTAATCCGTGCAGCCAGCGCTTCTGGCAGTTGCGGCAGCAATCCACGCAATAAGGTTCGCGTCAGTTCGGATTGCGGATGGGCGAACACCTGCCACACCAGGCCTTGCTCAATGATCTCACCCGCGTCAATCACCGCCACGCGGTGCGCCACCGACTTGATGACTTCCATTTCATGGGTGATCAGCAGAATAGTGATACCCAGTTTTTGGTTGAGCGATTTAAGCAGCGCGAGAATAGAACGGGTGGTTTCAGGATCCAGTGCTGAAGTCGCTTCATCACACAGCAGCAGTGCCGGGCTTGCCGCCAGTGCACGAGCAATGCCAACACGCTGTTTCTGACCGCCTGAGAGCGCCGCTGGATAGTGCTGCGCTTTATCCGCCAGCCCCACCAATTCCAGCAATTCCGCCACGCGTTGGGCACGTTGCACCTTATCCAGACCGGCAATTTTCAGCGGCAGCGCGACATTCTGCGCCACGGTTTTCGCCGACAGCAGGTTGAAGTGCTGGAACACCATACCGACGCGGCTACGCACAGATTGCAGCTGTTTTTCCGACAGGCCGGTAATTTTCCGGCCTTCGATTTCAATGACGCCTTCGTCAGGTTGCTCCAGCCCGTTCAGACAGCGAATCAACGTCGATTTGCCCGCGCCACTGCGGCCAATCAGGCCGAGAATTTCACCTTTCGGCACCGTCAGTGAAATATCGCGCAGCGCCTGAGTTTGCCCAAAGCGACGTGAAACGCCCTGCAAGCGCACCACGCTGCCGCTTTCGCGAGCAACACGTTCGCGGTCTTGCGCATTCTCTACCACGCCACGCGTTAACGCGTTTAACGGCGCTTCGACTCCTGAGAAAATCGTCATGCTTAATCCTTACCAGGCCGTTTCGCCGGTGCCTTTATAGACCTTATCAAACACGGTCTTCACAGCGTCGTTCTGATAGGAGGACACCAGGGTTTTCACCCACGGCGCGCTCACGTTCTCTTTCTTCACGGCGATAAAGTTGTTGTACGGGTTGTCCTTCACCGGCTCCTGCGCGATACGATCGGCGGCAGTCAGCCCGCTTTTCAATGCCCAGTCGGTGTTCACCACCGCCGCATCCAGATCCGGTACTGAACGGCCAATGATGCCGGAGTCGAGCTCTTTAATTTGCAGATGATGAGGATTGGCGGTGATATCTGCCGTGGTGGCGGCAATGCCGACGCCAGGCTTCAGCTTGATCAGACCTTGCTGTTCCAGCAGCACTAAGCCACGCGCTTCGTTGGAAGGATCGTTCGGCACACCAATTACTGCACCGTCTTTCAACTCAGCCGCCTTCTTCACTTTTTTCGAGTAGAGACCAATCGGCCATACCGCCGTATCGCCCACGCGCACGATATCGTAATGATTCACTTTGATTTGGTTATTGAGGAACGGCTGATGCTGGAAGGCATTGGCATCCACCTCACCATTTTGCAGTGCCTCATTCGGCTGGTGGTAGTCGTTAAAAATCACGGTTTTCACCGTCAGTCCTTTGGCAGCGGCTTGCTTGATCACTTCGCGCCAGACGTCTTCATCTTCTCCGCTCATGATGCCGACTTTGACTGAGGTTTTATCGGCGGCGTGCGCCAGTGACAGCGGTGCTAATACGGTGCTCGCCAGCAGCAAAGCGCCGGCGGTTAACAAGAATGTCGTTTTGGCGGATGCCAGGCGTGTGTGCATAGTTATTTCCTCATAGTTATAATTGCAGCGGTCAAAGTACACTGTCGTGATGAACAGATAGCCGCAGTATACGCAGATGCTTATTCCTGCATTATGATTTATCCGGGAATGCTATTCCTGAAAAGAATAAAGACACACAGCCGCTCGCATCGCCACAAGTGAACGGACGGCTGTGATACCATGCCGTTTTGATTGACCTGTTATTGAGCGCTATGTCGGACACTACAACGAAACGTAAAAATGACCCGGAAGGGCTGAAAAAACGCATCCTTGCCGGTGCCCTGAAAACCTTCGCCGAGTTCGGTATGCAGGGCGCACGCCTTGAGCAGATTGCTGAACACGCGCAAACCACCAAACGTATGGTGGTGTATCACTTCGTCAATAAAGAGAAGCTCTATATCGAGGTGCTGGAGCAGGTCTATCAGGCGATTCGTGAACACGAAACCGGATTGAACCTTGCACAAATGGAACCCGAGCAGGCGATGATTAAACTGGTCGAAGCCAGCTTTGACTATCACGCCACCCATCAGGATTTTATGCGCCTGGTGTGTACGGAAAACCTGTTGCGCGGCCGCTACATTGTGCAGTCTGAGCGCATCAAAGCGTTGAACAAAAGTACCCTGGATCTGCTGGATGACATCCTGACGCGCGGCCAGCAGCAAGGCATCTTTATTGATGGCCTGAACACCGTGGACGTGCACCGCCTGCTAAGTAGTATCTGTGTGCACCACGTCGCCAACCGCTACACCTTCCACTTCCTGTTCACTCCAGAGGATACGGAAGAAGATAGCATCCGCCGTAACCGCCAGTTGGCTGTCACTGCCACCCTGCGCTATATCCGCAAAACACCTTAGATCTGTACTCCGCTGTGATGGTCTACGCTTAAAGCCTTGGGACCGTCACAGACCTCAGTCTAAGGAACGCCGTAGTGAACAGAGATTCCCATCTTTATCCTTTACGCAACACAGGTAACACTGAGCAAGACAGCGCACTGTGGAACTGGGCGCAAAACACCGTGGTGGGTCGACGCCAGCAAGTCTTTCAGCCGCAAAATGAAGCGGAACTGCAACAACGCCTGAAATCCTCCAGCGGCAAAGTGCGGGTGATTGGCAGCCGCCTTTCACCTGGGCGCATGCTGTGTGTGAACGCTGACGAACTGTTGCTGGATCTCAGCGCGATGCAAGGCGTGCTGGGCGAAGATGATACCAGCATCACCTTCGCAGCCGGTACGGTGTTGCAACAGGTGTTCGATGCGCTTACCGAACGCCATCGCATGCTGGCCTGTTCGCCTGGCGTGATATCCGTGCAGACACTGGCCGGTGCCATGGCCACCGGCACCCATGGTCAGGGCCTGAATCAGAGTTCTCTGGCAGATGAAGCCTTGCGTATCCGCATGGTGATGGCCGATGGCAGCGTGCGGGAATTTCAGCGAGGAGAACCCGATTTCCCCGCCACGCAGACCTCCCTGGGATCGCTGGGGATTGTGACCGCCATAACGTTGCGCACCGAGCCGTTTCGCCTGTTTACCTGCCATAAATTTGCCGAGTCCGCCGATACGCTGGAGCAGGATTTGCCGCGCTGGAATCAACAGTATGAGCTGAGCAAAGCCTGGTGGTTTGTTGATGACAACCTGATGCACGTCTGGAATGCCAACCCTGCCAGTGAAGCAGATGTTCAGGCGTGGCACGCCAATGGCGGCGAGGTGATTGAACATGGCGATGATACCGACAGCAGTCTGAATGACACCATCGATCAGACGCTGGCGCAGATGCATCGTGATACACAAATAGAAGGCAAAGGTGGCAAGCAGTTTCGCACCGTCACGCGCTTCCGCGATTTCACCGACCTCAGTGGCGATATCTACCAGCTGTTTTGTCGCGGCATTGCCGTGCCGCAAATCAACGTGGAAATTGGCGTGCCGCTGGATAAAACACCGGAAATTATCGGCAAAATCAAAGCCTGGTATGCGGAGAATCATCCGCACATGCACTACCCCATCATTCTGCGCTGCACGGGCGCGTCAGAAGCCTGGCTCAGTCCGGCTTATCAGCAGCCGACCTGTTTCTTTGGCTTCGTGGTCTATTATGCCGATGACGGTTCGCTGTCACAGGACGGTCTCCATTTCCTCACCGAGGTGGAGAAATTGCTGGCAGCAGAAGGCGGACGACCGCACTGGGGCAAATACTACGATCCGCAGCGCTACAGCTGGCGTGATATCTATCCACAGTGGGATGCGTTCCGCGCGGTGCGGGAACAACTCGATCCGCAGCGTCGTTTTAGCAATGACTATGTCACGGCTTTGCTTGACTGAATTTTGACGGGGGAGGATTTATGTACGCCTGGGTAACACTACTGACACAACCGGATTATTTTATCGGCGTGAAAGCGCTGCACCGTTCACTGAAACGCAGCGAAACCGCATGGCCATTGATTGTGATGGTGACCGATGCCATTGACATCGAAACGCGTGAAGCTTTGCAGGCTTTAGGCTGTGTGATTCATCCGGTCGAGCCTCTGATGCCGAATGCCGAACTGGAGCAGCATTATGCCTCTGCGCAATTTGGTGAAGTGTGGAGCAAGCTGCGGGCATGGGAACTGACCGGCTGCGATCGCGTGGTGTTTCTCGATGCCGACATGCTGGTGCTGCGCAATATGGATGAGCTGTTTACGCTGGATCTCGGCGATCATGCGCTGGCAGCGTGCCACGCCTGTCGCTGCAATCCGAATAAAATCGCCAGTTATCCCGCCAGCTGGCAGCCGGAAAATTGCCATTACACCTGGCAGGATCGCGGTGAAGCGGCTCCTGCCAGCCTGGACCGCTATCTGAATGGTGGCTTTTTAGTGCTCGAACCGGATCAAGAGGTGTTTAGCTGGCTACAGCAGAAAGTCGCTGCTATCACTGATCTACGCCGCTATCCGTTCTCTGAACAGGATTTACTTAATGAAGTGTTTGAGAATCGCTGGCTGCCGCTGCCGTATATTTACAACGCACTGAAAACGCTGCCATTCCAGCACAGCGCTATGTGGCGTGAAGAGGATGTAAAAAACCTGCACTTTATTCTGGCTAAGCCGTGGAAGCGCGACCTCAATCAACCCGAAAACCAACGCGACCGCTACTACGCATTGGATAAGCTGTGGTGGGAGTTAGGGGTTAATTAACGTTAACTGAGTAGCTGCCTCACAACGCCTGAGGCAGCTACTCATTAATGCGGGCCTCCGCAAAAACGCTGAGGCTATAAATCTGCAAACACGTTATCAACGCGTTTTGGCAATACGCTCCAGTGCCACCTGAGCCAGAAAACCCGAACGAGTTTTAAATTCAGGATGAGTAGCGACACAACGGTCAATACGGTCAATCAACAGCTTCGGCAGAGTGACATTAATCTTCTCCGAACCACCTAAAATACGCGTCACATCCACTTCCACCAGCACCCAAACATAACCTGTATAGGCAGGATCTTTCATCACGCTTTTAAGTTCTGAAACTGCTGGAATATCCTGCTCCAGCTCAACCATCAACTCCAGATGCCCGATGATAGCCTCTTTCGCGTTTTTCACCGCGTCTTCCAGCGTATCTCCAGCAGAAAAACAGCCAGGTAAATCAGGGACCGTGACACCGAACGCCGTGCTTTCATCGCCCGCTTCAATCGCAATCGGATAAAACATTGTTAACACCTCTCTCAATTTAATGGACTGCAAGCCCGGCCTGTTTGCGGATGCTTTTTACCGTTTTTATCGGCAGATCTTTTTTAGGGTGCGGAATTGTCACTAAACCTTTCTTAGTAGGATGCACAAAATGATGATGGCTGCCGTTAACCCGAATCAGCTCCCAACCAGCGGCCTTGATCTCAGCCATTAATGACCTGCTATCCATGTCCATTACCGGCTTCATCCTGAAAGCAAAAAGATAACCCCAATAACCCCGAATTGCAACACCTGGAGTTACTGGGGTTATCTGTTAATTAAAGTCTGCTTGAACATTGAGTAGAGTCAGGGATAAATAAAGGGCGCACTTAGCGAATGAAGTGCGCCTCTTTAGTTTTAACGCCAGCCCAGTTCCGGTGCCACATGGGTCAGGATGCTTTCCATCACGTGCGCACAGTAATCCACGCCCAGCTGGTTCGGGATGGTGAGCAGCAGCGTATCGGCTTCGGCAATCCCTTCGTCCTGAGCCAGCTGTTTGATCAGCTGCTCTGGCTCTGCGGCATAGCTACGGCCAAAGATGGCGCGGGTTTTCTCATCGAGGAAGCCCACGGAGTCCTGATCCTGACCACTGCGACCAAAGTAAGCACGGTCGATGTCATTGGTCAGCGCAAAGATACTGCGGCTCACTGACACACGCGGCGTGCGCTGATGTCCGGCGGCTTTCCAGGCTTCACGGTAAGCGCGAATCTGTTTCGCCTGCTGGATGTGGAACGGTTCGCCAGTTTCATCATCCTTCAGGGTGGAGCTTTGCAGATTCATGCCCTGCTGTGCTGCCCAAACTGATGTCGCATTTGAACCGGAACCCCACCAGATACGCTCACGCAGCCCTTCTGAGAACGGCTCCAGACGCAGTAAGCCCGGTGGATTCGGGAACATCGGCTGTGGATTCGGTTTAGCAAAACCCTCACCGCGCAGCACTTCCAGCAACTCTTCGGTGTGACGACGTCCCATATCGGCATCGGTTTCACCCTCTTTCGGGTTAAACCCAAAGTAGCGATAGCCTTCAATCACCTGCTCCGGGGAGCCGCGGCTGAGACCGAGTTGCAGACGACCGTTAGAAATCAGGTCTGCCGCACCGGCATCTTCTGCCATGTACAGCGGGTTTTCATAACGCATATCGATCACGCCAGTACCAATCTCAATGCGATTGGTTTTGGCACCGACTGCCGCCAGCAGCGGGAACGGCGAGCTTAACTGACGCGCAAAGTGGTGCACGCGATAGTAAGCGCCATCCGCGCCCAGCTCTTCTGCCGCCACGGCTAAATCGATGGATTGCAGTAACACGTCCTGAGCGGAACGGGTAGCTGACTGCGATGACGGGGTCCAGTGACCAAAGGATAAGAAGCCAATCTTTTTCATGGTGAAATTCTCCAGGGGGACCGCACTGGCCCGCACATGATGCATTAGGTTTCGATGGAGAAAGGTTACGCCAGGCGAGAGGTGACTGATAGCCAATAGTTTTCGCTCGCTTCATCAACTTTTTTGCATAAGTCATAAAAACACGGTCTTTGTGTTTATCACGGTGATCAATCATCTTGCGGGGAATTCATCCGATTCACAGGTTTATGGCATCCGCATGGCAAACGACTATATCAACGCACAGCAGCGTGAAGTGGTGCATCAACTGGGCCGCAATTGGCTGTGGCGCAGTGAACTGCCCACCTGGGCGCTGATGGTCGGGGTGTATGGCGGCTGGTTTGGCTGCGTCATCTATTGGCAAACGCTGGGTCTGTTTTTAACCACTCTGCTGCTGATTGTTTTCACCACCTGGTATATGTCGCTGCAGCATGAGCTGATCCATGGCCATCCCACGCGTTTTCCAGGGCTCAATCAGCTGTTTGGTACCCTGCCGCTGGCGGTGTGGTATCCCTATGGGCTGTATCGCGATTCCCATCTGGCACATCACCGCAATCACACCCTCACCGAACCGGATGAAGATCCGGAAACCTATTACCTGTCACCGGAACGCTGGGCACAGCTCAAGCCGTGGCAGCAACGCTTGATTCACCTGCGTAATACGTTTCCCGGCCGTTTGCTGTTAGGTCCGCTGCTGGATATCGTGGCGACCCTAAAGATGATGCTTTTGGCGCGTGACCGTGCCGCTATTTCGATGTGGGTGATTCATCTGACGCTGCTGGCTGGGCTTTTCTACTGGATGCAGCAGCAAGGATTGTCGCCGCTGTGGTTCGTGGTTGCCGTGAGTTATCCGGCATTGGCGTTGACCAAAATACGTTCTTTCTACGAGCATCGCGCAGAAGAAGCCCCGCTGGCACGCTCCGTGAACAATGAAGCCGCCTGGCCGTGGCGTTGGCTATTTCTGAATCTCAACTATCATTCTGTACATCACGATCTGCCCGGTTTGCCCTGGTACGGCTTGCGCAAAGTCTATCTGCTGTATCGCGACGGCTACCATCAGCGCAATCACGGTTTCCGCGTCGCGGGTTATGGCGAGTGGTTGCTGCGCTTCTGGCGCAAACCGGTCAACGTTAACGCCCATCCGGGAACGCACAAGGATGCACAGCATGCCGATCATTTCACTGCCGATGTACGATATCCACCATCCGACGACGCTTGGCCTGACCGCTGCGCTAACGACGCTGCTCCAACAACGCGGCGTGCAGGCTGAGGTTGAGTGGCACAGCGATCTCTTACCCCACTGGCGCGACGCTGATTTGCTGTTAAGCCAGACCTGCGGCTATCCGCTGGTGGCTTTATTGCCTGATGTCCAACTGGTTGGGGCATTTCAATCCAGCGCGCAAGGCTGTGAGGGACTGCGCTATCGCAGTTGGCTGGTGGCGCGCAAAGAGGATGAAAATCTCACCCTGAGCGATTTTCGTGGTCGCCGCGCGGTGTGCAACAGTGATGACTCGCACTCGGGCTACAACTCGCTGCGTTATGTGATCGCCCCTCTGGCACACGACGGGCATTTCTTCAGTGAAGCGCTGCAGAGTGGCAGTCATCGTCAATCGTTGGCCGCGTTGCGTGAACAGCGAGCGGATATCGCGGCGATCGATTGCATCACCTGGGCGCTGTTGCGTGCTCATCACCCTGAAGAACTGGCCGGGTTAGAGATCATTGGTGAAACCCCGCTGTGTGCCGCACTGCCGTTAATCACCTCAGCAAAAACCGATGCCAAAACGCTTGAGCGTCTGCGCAGCGCCTTGACCGAACTCACTACTGATAAGAAGCATCAGCAGTTGCTGGCAGCGAGTCTAATCAGCAGTTTTGCGGTGCCAGAGCGGGCGTTTTACGATGAGGTGCAAGCGTGGGAAGTTCAGGCTGCGGAGTATGGTGTGACGGCACTTTGATTGCAGCGGCAGATTTTTTTGATGATGCGAGCCTGCAATCCACAGCACCTTTACTGATGTAAAGATGCTGTGGCCAAAGTGGGTGTTCCTTTTGTTCGCCTAAACTGCGGATTGTCCTGTTAAGCCACGACTTGCTGACGGCGCTGAGCGGCAAACTGGTTTTCTGGCTCGGCTAATCCCAGATTCTCACGCAGGGTCTCCCCTTCGTATTCGCTGCGATAGATCCCGCGCGCCTGCAGCAGTGGAATCACCTGCTCAACGAAATCATCAAACGCAGTCGGTGTGCCGCCACGCACGATAAAACCGTCGGTTGCGCCCGACAGGAACCATTGCGCTAATCCGTCTGCCACCTGTTGTGCAGTGCCGAGGAAACTCGGACGCGGTGTGGCTTCCTCCAGCGCGGCCTGGCGCAAGGTTAACCCACGCTCACGCGCATTCTGCTTAATCTTATCGGTGGTGCTGCGGAAGCTGTTCGCTCCGAGATCGCCAATCTCCGGGAAGGGTTCATCCAGCGCATACTGAGTGAAATCGTGATGTTCGAAGTAGCGTCCCAGATACTCTAGCGCTTTATCAACGGTCACCAGCTCAGCGGTGTGTTGATAGCGGCGCTCGGCGTCCTGTTCCGTATCCCCGATAATCACGCTGATGCCCTGGAACACGCGGATATCATCAGCATCGCGGCCACGTGCCACCAGGCGACGTCGCACGTCCTCACGAAACTCAAGCGCCTCTTCCAGCGTCTCCTGCCGGGTGTAAATGGCATCTGCCGCTTCAGCCGCAAACGCTTTGCCGGCTTCAGATGCACCCGCCTGGAACACGATTGGGCGTCCCTGCGGCGAGCGGCCGACGTTTAGCGGCCCCTGCACGGCAAAATATTTGCCCTTGTGATTGAGCGTATGCAACTTATCTGCATCAAAAAACTGTCCGCTTTGTTTGTCACGCACGAACGCATCCTGTTCCCACGAATCCCACAGCCCTTTCACCACCTGCAAATATTCGCTGGCAACGCGGTAGCGCTCATCGTGCTCGGGATGGGTGGCGCGCGAGAAGTTTTTCGCTGAGCCTTCCAGCGGCGAGGTCACCACGTTCCAGCCGGTTCGGCCATGGCTAAGATGATCGAGGCTGGCAAACTGACGTGCCACGGTAAATGGCTCGCTGTATGAGGTGGAGAGCGTCGCCACTAAGCCGATTTTCTGCGTCACCAGCGAGAGTGCGGACAGCAAGGTGATCGGCTCAAAACGGTTAAGGAAATGCGGTATCGACTGAGGTGTGATGTACAAACCATCGGCAACAAACAGAAAATCGATCTTCGCTTGCTCCGCTTTGCGTGCCAGATCCAGCACGTAATCTACATTAATGCTGGCATCGGCCACCGCATCAGGATGGCGCCATGCCGACATATTGCCGGATACACCCTGAATGATGGCACCCAGCCGCAGCTGGCGTTGTGTCTGACTCATAACATGCTCCTGTTAAGCGTGTGCGGGCTGCCAGTCGGGTATCGCCGGCAGCGCCTGAAGTAGTTTTTGCGTCCACGGATGCTGCGGTGCGGCAAAGACCTGGGTCAGTGCCCCGCTCTCGACGATCTGTCCGTTTTGCATCACCAGCACGCGATCCGCCAGATGCTGGATCACGCCGAGATCGTGGGAAATAAACAGCAGTGCGGTGCCGTGCTCGGCCTGCATCTCCGCCAGCAGATCCAGCACCTGTGCCTGCACTGAGACATCCAGTGCGCTCACCGGCTCATCGGCCACCAGCAGTGCCGGATTCGGCGCAAAGGCGCGCGCAATCGCCACGCGCTGGCGCTGCCCGCCAGAAAGCTGTTGTGGATAGCGCTGCAGGAAGTGGTCACCCAGTTGCACTTCATCCAGCAACTGGCGCACGCGCTGTCGACGCGCATCACCATAGATGCCAACACTGTCGAGGCTTTCACCGATGATTTTTTCCACCGTGTAGCGTGGATCGAAAGAGCTAAACGGGTCCTGCGCGATCAGCTGCAGCCTGGCACGGCGTGCGCGACGGGCTTTCTCTGGCAGGCGGTCCCAGCGTTCACCTTCCAGCTGTAGCGTGCCGCTGTCGGGTTCGGTTAAGCCCATCACCACTTTTACCAGCGAGGTTTTCCCCGAGCCGGATTCGCCCACCACGCCCAGCGTCTCACCCGCATGTAGCTGAAAATTGATATTGTTCAGCACCAGGCGATCGCCATAGGCTTTATTCAGATTGATGCCTTCCAGCAACGGCGTGGTGCCCGGCTTTGGACGCGGCGGTAACGGTGTGGGTTCGGTGGTACTCAAACGCATCCCGCGCGTGGCGGGGGTTGGCACCGCGCGTAGCAGGCGCTGTGTCCAGGCATGTTGCGGACGCTGCAGCAGCGGGCCACTGTGGCCCTGCTCCACCACTTCGCCATCGCGCATCACCAGCACGCGATCCGCCAGTTCCGCCACCACCGCCAGATCGTGGCTGATCAGCAGCAGACCATGCCCTTCCCGGCGGCGCTGAGCCAGCAGTTGCAAAATCTGGCGCTGCACCGTCATATCCAGTGCGGTGGTCGGTTCATCGGCAATCAGTAACGTTGGGCTCCCTGCCAGCGCAGTGGCAATCAGCGCACGCTGGCGTTGGCCGCCGGATAGCTGATGCGGATAGCGTGCCAGTCGGCTTTCGGCATCGTGAATACCTGCCGCTTTTAGCAGAGCCAGGCTCTTTTCCTCAATCGCATCACGCTGTCCCGCCGCGTTGAGCGCATCGCTGAGTTGCTGCCCAATACGGCGCAGTGGATCGAGCGAGACCAGCGCATCCTGCAATACATAGCCGATGCGACGTCCGCGCAGCGCGTGCCAGTCATAGCGAGTGGCCATACGCATATCACGTCCATCAATGGTAAAACGATCGGCGGTCAGCACCGCGCCGTCGGGCAATAATCCCAGTAAACTGCGTGCCGTCAGGGTTTTACCCGAGCCTGATTCTCCCACTAGCGCCACTGACTCACCCGGCCACACTTGTAAGTTGAGGCTTTTCACCACCTGCTGTGGACCAAAACGGATGCTGAGATTTTGAATATCGATAAACGGCTGGCTCATGCGCTTCTTCCTTCAAAACGAGCCTGCCAGTGGCGGCCTAAGGTATTTACCGCAATCACGGTCAGGGTGATAAACACGCCGGGCCACACCGCGATCCACCAGGCGTTGCGCAGATAGTTACGCCCTTCTGCCAGCATCAGGCCCCATTCGGCGGTCGGCGGTTGCGGTCCCATGCCGAGGAAGCTCAAACCGGCGGTGCCGATAATGGCGGTGCCGAGTCCCAGCGTGGCGAGCGCCGGCACCTGCGCGATGGCGTGCGGCAGAATATGGCGGGTGATTAACGTGAAGCGTGACAAGCCAAAGGTGCGTGCCTGCTCAACGTAGCCGGAGGTCATTACCGCGTAGGTTTGCGCACGCACCACGCGGGCGAAGCGCGGCACGGAAGCCACACCGAGTGCGATAATCAGGTTGTTGGTGCCGGGTCCGGTAAACGCGATCAGCATCAGTGCCAGCAGCAGATCCGGGAAGGCGGAGATCACATCCACTGCGCGGCTCAGCAGCTCATCGATCACGCCACGTGCCAGTGCCGCAATCAGGCCCAACAAGGTGCCAAACAGTACCGCCAATGCCATTGCCGCCACGCTGATCAGCAGCGAATAGCGGCTGCCGTAAATCACGCGCGTCAGCAGATCGCGTCCCAGCTGATCGGTGCCGAGCCAGTGGGCAGCAGAAGGCGCTAGCTGCGCGTTAACCGGATCGGCCAGCAACGGATCGCTATGGGTCAGCACGCCCGGCGCAATTACCGCCACCGCCAGCAGCACCAGGTAGAGAATCGCCAGCCACACGGCAGTGGGCAGTGACAAGGGAAGACGTTGAAGGGCCGCAATCATGATTTGTTCTCCCCACGCAGACGCGGATCGATCCACAGCGATAAGATATCGACCAGCGTACTCATCACCACGTAGATCAACGCCGAGAGAATCGCCACCGCCAGCACCACCGGCAGATCTTTGGCCAGCACCGCATCGACGGTGAGTTTGCCGAGGCCAGGGCGACCAAATACTTGTTCGGTAATCACTGCGCCACTGAGTAATCCGCCCACCAGCCAGCCGGTTAAGGTCACCGCGGGAAGCGCGGCATGACGCAGCGCATGTCGCAAGCGAATGGTGGTTTCCCCTACGCCCCAGGCACGCAGCGTCAGGGTAAAGGGTGCATCCAGTGCACGCTCCAGTTCACGACGCAGTAGCTGGGCGATCACCGCCCCTTGCGCCAGTCCCAATGCCAGCGCTGGGAGCACCAATGAGGAGAGTGAACGATCGCCTGCCACCGGGAACCAGCGCAGCGTGAAGCTAAAGATAAACAGCAGCACGATGCCCATCCAGAATGACGGCGTAGAAGCCAGCAGCAGTTCAACGCTGTTTGCCACTCGACGCCCAACGCGACGATGGGCCGTTGCAACCGCCATCACCACCGCAAACAAAATGCTCACCAGCAGTGCCGCTAGCGTGAGTTTGATGGTCGGCCACAGCTGGGTAGCCAGCAGATGGCTGACTTCAGTGTTGAGCATATAAGAGCGACCAAAGTCGCCATGGAGTACGCGCCACAGGTAGTGCAGATATTGCCACCACAGTGGCTCATTCAATCCCCATTCTGCACGGATCGCCGCTTCAATCGCTGGGGTGCGTAGCTGTTCACCGATCAGCAAACTAACAATATCGCCGGGTGCCAGATGCACTCCGAGAAAAGCCAGCGACACGGCAGCCCACAGCACCAGCAGGCCGCCAAGCAGACGGCCGACAATGCGGCGCGACAGTTCACTGCGCCAGACTGAAGGCCGACGCGGTCGCGGGGTGCGGGTGACAATGCTTTCCAGACTCATCTTCGCCTCCTGATTAATGATCACTGAGCCAGATGTCGTACGCGTTTTCTGGCATCTGTTTGTAGCTGCGGAAGCCCACGCCGCGCACGTAGCGGGCGGCAGCGATTTGGTCTTCCGGTTCATAGAGTGGAATCGCTAACGCCTGCTGCGTCAGGGCATAGTGCTGGAGCTGGCTGTAGTATTTGCGGCGCTGATTGATATCCAGCGTTGCGGCGGCCTGATCGAGCCAGCCGTTGATTTCCGGGCTATTAACGCGGCTGTAGTTGATGGCGCCACCGGCTTTCACCGGACGGTAGTGATTTTCGATATCAATGCCGTCGGTTTCGGTATTCGAGTTGGCAATCGAGCCAAAGTGACCACTGTTGCGCACGTCGGCATAGGTGCCGGAATCGACATAGCGCAATTTGATTTCGACGCCGAGACGTTGACGCGCCTGCGCCTGAATCGCCTGTAATAGCACATCGCGCTGATCGCGCACCGTGGCCTGCGCCTGAATCACTTCAATGCTCAGACGCTGACCGTCTTTGCTGCGAAAGCCTTCACCATCGCGCGCTTGCCATCCGGCCTCATCCAGTAATTTGTTCGCCGCTGTCGGGTTATTACCGTACTGGCCTTCCAGATCGTTGTTATAGAGCGGATCAACTGGTGAAGTGATGCCCCACGCGCGGGTGCGTTCGCCGCGATACACCGACTTCAACAGCGGATCGATATCCAGCCCCTGCAACAGTGCCTGACGCACTTTCACATCCTGCGTTGGGCCATATTCAACGTTGAGGAACAACGAATAAGGCGTGCCGGTATTCAGCGCGTGCTGGTAGGTAAAATCTGCGCTGTCTTTAAACTCGCTGGCATCATTGCCGGAGATCCCCTCAATCACATCCAGCTGGCCGGAGAGCAATGCGCCGGTGCGCACCGAGGATTCCGGCAGGAAGCGATAGGTTACTTTCTCCAGATATGCCGGACCCTGATGATGTGCGGTGGCCGGTGCCCAGTGGTAATGCGGATTGCGCACCAGTGTCAGTTGCTGGCCCTTTTCGTAGCTTTCGATGATGAAAGGACCGGTGCCCGCAATCTCTTTACCGCCCGCTTTGAGTTGCGGTGAGTGCCAGCTGGCGGGAGCCAGAATCTGCAGCTTGGCAGCAAACGACAGGAATGGCGCATAGCCCTGTTTCAGGGTGATCACCACGGTGTCGTTATCGGGTGTTTCAACGCTGGCAATGCGTGCGCTCAGGGCGCAGATGCTGGTTCCGGCGCAATATTTTGGATCCTGAACCTGGCGGAAGTTCTCCGCCACCGCGTTGGCATCCAGTTTTTCACCGTTCGAGAAAGTGACATCGCGACGCAGCGTGAAGCGATAAACTTTGCCGTCTGGGCTGACCTCGTAACCCGTCGCCAGCCACGGCACGAAGCTGCCATCGGTGCGACGCGCCAGCAGGGATTCCCATACATTGCGCAGCGTCACTTCTGCTTTGGACTGCCCGTTTAACTGTGGATTTAAGGGTGCTGGTTCGGTTTCCACGCCATAGTTCAGTGAACCGCCGCTGCGCGGGGATTCTGCGGCAAGCGTGGCCGAGGTGCTCAGCAGGCACGCCAGCCCCAGCGCCAGCGTGATCGAATTCGCTTTCATAAAGTCCCTGTTGTTTTAAATGATGTGAATCAGGCAATGCTGGCGATCGGCTGCGGGTTGAATTCCTTTTTCAGGAACACCAGCGCTTCGCCCAATGCATTGGTGCGGTGATAAAACGGCTGATAGCCGCGACGCAAATAAAGCTCACTCAGCCACGGATGTTTGGTGGCGGTTGCCAGATAGAGACCCGGCGCTTTAAGCGTCTCTTTCAACAGGGTGTCTTCGGCATAGCTGATGATTTCACGACCATAGCCCTGCCCTTTGTAGTCTGGGTCCACGGCGAACCAGTGGATAAACGGCAGCGACGACGGCGCATCGGTTTCCTGCTGCCACGGAAAGCGCACCGTGACTGTCGCAACAGCGCGCTCCCATTTACGCAGTACCAGCACCGTTTCCTGTTCAATGACGCGGCGTACCTGCTCAACGTTGCCCTGCGAAATGGTGAAGTGCACATCCAGCGCCACCAGCGAGGCATACGCACGCTGTAACAGGGCAAATATCTCTTCGGTATCGTCGGGTTTGGCGATTTGGATGGATTGGCTCATGTTGGGGTTTCCTGAATTTATCTTCAGGGAATTATTGAAATCCGGGGAATTAAAGTAAAACGAGAATAGTGGCAATGGATTTGTTAATTGTGGGAAATAACAGAAGCGTTTTATTTGGCGCATAGCATAGCGGCAAAATTTATCGCGCACCCATAAGCAATAAAGTTGCTTCTGATGCACACGCAATAAATCATGCCGCTACCAATCGTTTTACCAATTAGTGTTTGCTTAACCACACATCGTAAACGCTTTCCGGCATCTGTTTATAACTGCGGAAGCCGTAACCGTGCACGTAGCTGGCGGTGGCGAGCTGATCTTCGGGTTCGTACAACGGCACCGCTAAGGCCAACTGAAGCAGTGCACGCTGCTGCAACTCACTGTAATACTGACGGCGTTGCTGCAAGTCCAGTGTGGCAGCGGCCTTATCCAGCTGTGCATTGAGACCAGCATCATTGACACGACTGTAGTTAATCGCGCCACCCTGGGCGATCGGCCGATAGTGGTTCTCAATATCTACGCCATCAGTCGGGGTGTTGGAGTTGGCGATGGTGCCGAATTTTCCGCTTTTGCGCACATCCGCGTAGGTGCCGGAATCAACGTAGTTGAGCTTAAGATCGATGCCCAACCGCTGGCGCGCCTGTGCCTGAATCGCCTGTAGCAACACGTCGCGCTGGTCACGCACCGTGGCCTGTGCCTGAATCAGCTCAATGCGCAGTCGCTCGCCATTTTTGCTGCGGAAGCCTTCGCTATCACGGGTTTGCCAGCCTGCTTCATCCAGCAGCTTGTTGGCGGCATCCGGGTTATTGCCGTACTTCCCTTCCAGTTCGTTGTTGTACAGCGGATCAATCGGTGAGGTAATGCCCCACGCGCGCGTACGCTCACCGCGATACACCGATTTCAGTAGCGGGTCGATCTCCAGCCCTTGTAGCAGTGCCTGGCGCACTTTCACATCCTGCGTGGGGCCATACTCGACGTTGAGGAACAGCGAGTACGGCGTACCGGTATTGAGCGCGTGCTGGTAGGTGAAATCACTGTTGTCCTTGAACTCACCGGCATCATTACCCGAAATCCCTTCAATGGCATCCACTTGCCCGGACAGCAGCGCCCCGGTACGCACCGAGGATTCCGGCAGGAAGCGATAGGTGACGCGGTCAAGATAGGCTGGCCCCTGATGCTTCGCCGTGGCAGGCGCCCAGTTGTATTTCGGGTTTCTGACGTAAGTGACCTGCTGACCCTTTTCGTAGCTTTGCAGGATAAACGGGCCGGTGCCGGCAATCTCCGTGCCGCCCGATTTCAGCTGCGACGATTTCCAGCTGGAGGGTGAGAGAATTTGCAGTCCCGCAGCGAAGGAGAGGAACGGGGAATAGACCTCTTTCAACGTAATCACCACAGTATGGTCATCAGGGGTTTCAATTTTGTCGATGTGCGACCCCATCAGGCACAAGCTGGTGCCCGCGCAGTACTGTGCCACCTGAGTCTGGCGGAAGTTTTCAGCCACCGCATTGGCATCAAATTTTTCACCGTTGGAGAAAGTGACATCGCGACGCAGGTTAAAGCGCAAGGTTTTGCCATCCTCGCTGGCCTGATAGCTTTCAGCCAGCCACGGCACAAAACTGCCGTCAGGGCGGCGTGCCAGCAGCGACTCCCAGAAATTGCGCAGGGTGATTTCGGCTTTGTCCTGCCCGTTCAGTTGCGGGTTAAAGGTCGTGGGTTCGGTTTCGACGCCCACCGTCAAACTGCCACCGCTGACCGGTTTATCGGCAGCAACAGCGTGAAGCGCACCGCCAAGCAAACTTAAGCCCAGCGCCAGAGAAATTGCGTTTATTTTCATATTATCCTTGGTGATAGCAGGTGTTATTTTAATCAGCCCGAATTCCGGCCTGTTTTTAATTTCCGCTAAATTATTAAAATCCGGATAAATAAATGTAAAACGACAATAGTGGCAAAGGTTGTGATGAAATGATTTAAGGCGGGAAATAAAACCGTAGCGCCATCCTTAACGACGGCATGCAGCCCTCCGCATTTATGCGAATGTGACGAATGGATAGATGAAAGGGTATTAAGTGGCAGCATCCTTGCCGCCCCAAAATCACTCTGCGCGTGACGCAATAATTCCCTCGGCCACATTGCGTGGCGCTTCAGCGTAATGCGCAAATTCCATGCTGTAAGTCGCACGGCCCTGCGACATGGATCGCAGCGTGGTGGCGTAGCCAAACATCTCTGACAGCGGCACTTCGGCTCGGATGATGCGCGCACCAAAGCGCTCATCCATACCTTGCAGCGTACCGCGACGCGAAGAGAGATCGCCCATCACCCCGCCGGCGTAATCCTCTGGCGTTTCCACCTCCACCTGCATCACCGGCTCAAGGATCACCGGATCGGCCTGTTTCGCGGCGGCTTTGAAGCCAAAAATCGCTGCCATACGGAAAGCCATCTCCGACGAATCGACGTCATGATACGAACCGAAAGTCAGTGTGGCCTTGAGATCCACCACTGGATAGCCCGCCAGCACGCCGGAATTGAGCGCTTCACGAATCCCCTTCTCCACCGAAGGAATAAACTCGCGTGGCACTACGCCGCCCTTGGTGGCATCTTCAAAGGCAAAACCTGCGCCTGCTGCCTGCGGTTCCAGCGTCAGCACCACGTGGCCATACTGACCTTTACCACCCGACTGGCGCACAAACTTGCCTTCCACATCGCGCACCGTCTTACGAATGGTTTCGCGATAGGTGACCTGTGGCCGACCAATGTTGGCTTCCACACCGAATTCACGCTTCATGCGATCAACGATGATCTCCAGATGCAACTCACCCATACCGGAGATAATCGTCTGGCCTGACTCCTCATCGGTGTGCAGGCGGAATGACGGATCTTCTGCGGCCAAACGCTGCAACGCCAGCCCCATTTTCTCCTGATCTGCCTTGGTTTTCGGCTCAATCGACAGCGAAATTACCGGGTCCGGGAACTCCATGCGTTCCAGGGTGATCACCGCATTCGGATCGCACAGCGTTTCGCCAGTGGTCACCTCTTTCAAACCGACACAGGCGGCTATATCACCCGCACGAATCTCCTCGATTTCGATGCGATCGTTAGCCTGCATCTGCACGATACGTCCGATGCGCTCCTTACGCCCTTTCACCGCATTCCACACGCTATCGCCTTTGCGCAATACACCGGAGTAGACACGCACGAAGGTGAGTTGGCCCACATAGGGATCGCTCATCAGTTTGAAGGCCAGCGCCGAGAACGGTTCATCGTCATCAGCATGGCGCTCATCGTGCTCGCCTTTTTCGTTCACACCGGAAACCGGCGGCACGTCCAGCGGCGACGGCATCAGCTCAATCACCGCATCAAGCATGCGCTGCACACCTTTGTTTTTGAACGCGCTACCACACAGCATCGGCTGGATCTCGCCAATCAACGTGCGCTGACGTAAGCCCGCGATGACCTCTTCTTCGCTCAGATCACCCTGCTCCAGATAACGATCCATCAACGCTTCACTGGCTTCCGCCGCAGCGGCCACCATATTCTCACGCCATTCGGCAGCCAGCGCCTGCAACTCATCAGGGATCGGCGCATAGCTGAACGTCATGCCCTGGCTGGCGTCATCCCAATAGATGGCGCGCATCTTGTTGAGATCCACCACGCCTGCGAAGTGCTCTTCCGCACCAATCGGAATCACAATCGGCACGGGGTTGGCATGCAGACGATCTTTCATCATCTGCACCACGCGGAAGAAGTCCGCTCCCTGGCGATCCATCTTATTAACGAAAGCAATGCGCGGCACATGATACTTGTTGGCCTGGCGCCACACGGTTTCCGATTGCGGCTGTACGCCACCGACGGCGTCATACACCATCACGGCACCATCCAGCACGCGCATGGATCGCTCCACTTCGATGGTGAAATCGACGTGTCCGGGTGTGTCGATGATGTTGATGCGGTGCGGCGTGAAGCTGCCATCCATGCCCGGCCAGTAGCAGCTTACTGCCGCCGAGGTGATGGTAATGCCGCGCTCCTGCTCCTGCGCCATCCAGTCGGTGGTTGCCGCGCCATCGTGCACTTCACCCAACTTGTGGCTCATCCCGGTGTAAAACAGAATGCGCTCGGTGGTGGTGGTTTTGCCGGCATCGATGTGCGCGGAGATGCCGATATTGCGGTAACGTTCGATAGGTAGGGGTCGGGGCATGATGCGTCCTTAGTCTGTTCGACTGGAAAAGTGGGCGAGCACCATTGCCCGCCGCTGCGCAACAGCATAGACCCATTGTACGAATAAATACGAACAGTTTGAGCCTTTTTTAGCCATCGTGAAAATCTTGCATCGGTTTCAGCATTTACGGGCTGGCAAGCTTAACCCTTCCCGATTTATGGTAAGGGTCTCACTCTCAACGGGAAATCTAACCATGCGCATTCTGGTTGTCGGCGCCGGTGCCACCGGCGGGTATTTCGGTGCACGTCTGGCGCAAGCAGGACGTGATGTGACTTTTCTGGTGCGCGAGCGCCGTTTTCAGCAACTGCAACAAAACGGTCTGGTGCTAAAAACACCGGGCGGCACAGAGGTGATTCAGCCGCAGCTGGCGCAAACCGGCAAACTTACCGGCCAGTTTGATCTGATTATCCTGACGGTGAAAAGCTTCGGGCTCGATCAGGCGATTGAAGATATTGCACCCGCCGTAGGGCCAGAAACGCGGATCATGCCGATCCTCAACGGCATGCGGCATATCGATACGCTGCGCGCACACTTTGGCGACAAGGTGATTGGCGGCTTGTGCAAAATCAACGCCACGCTGGGTGAACAAGGTGAAGTGGTGCAGATGACGCCACTGCATATCCTCTACTACGGTGCACTCGATGGGCACAATGATGCACGTCTGCAACGTGTCGATGAGACGCTGAACATCGCGCAGTTCGATACGGTCTTTGCTGACAACATCATCAGCGAACTGTGGGAGAAGTGGTTGCTGCTGAGCACCTTAGGGGCGGTATGCTGCATCGCGCGAGGTAATACCCAACAGGTGTTGCGATCCCAAGGTGGAGAGGCGCTGTTGCAGGGGATTTTCGCCGAGGTACTTTCCGTACTCAGCGCTGACGGCTATCAGGAACGGCCAGCGGTAACGGCGAAGATTTATGAAACGTTGAATAATCCGCAGGTGGCGATGACCTCCTCGATGTACCGCGATTTAACCCAGGGTTATGAAATTGAAGCGGATCAGGTCATCGGTGATTTGCTGGTGCGCGGCGCGCGCAATGGTGTGAACACCCCGTTGTTGAATGCGGTGTATGTGAATTTGCAGGTGTATTTGCAGAATCGTTAAATCGCAGGTTAATACCGTTGCGGTGCTATATTATCGCGCGAATCTGAGAAGGCTAATTCGCTGACTTACGCGCAATGAATTGCGCCGCTACGGGGTTAGGCGTGAACCTGACAGAGCCAAATCGCCGACCTATGCGCAATAAAGTGCACCGCATCGGGGTTATACGCGTTTTATCCAAGCCGCGACTGCACGCCCTTCAGCTGCATCAAGCGCTGCCAGCCTGCTTCTACCTCGTCCGGGATATCCACATGCCCGAGGAAACCTTTGCCGCGTGGACCGTAGCCGTTTTCATCATCGCGCAGGCGCTGGATCTCGCCCATCAGCAGCGAAAGAAAACGCTCCATCGACCACAATCCTTGCGGTGGCGCACCGATAATGCGCAGCATACCCGCATCCATCATCACCTGCGGGACGAACACCGGCCAGCTGATAAATTCGGGTGCGTCGGCACGGTCACGCCACTGGTAGCGGAAGGTTTCCCAGGTACGTCGCTGCATCAGTGGGTCCTGCACCAGCAATACATGCTGCGGCTGCCACTTCTGCTCATCCAGCAGTTTTTGGCTGAAGGCGGCATTCTCACCACAGTTGCGTGAGGCGGTCTCCAGCAGCAGCTGATCGTCCGGCAGTGCGGCAAACACCCGCGCCATGTCGCCCAGCAACTCTGCTTCGCTTTTACCTTGGGTTGAAATCTGACGATAAAGGGGATGATTAGCGATCATCTCCGCCAGTAACACCGTGGAATGACCGATACCGCCACTGATCATCAGAGGCAGCTGATACTTCTTCGCCAGCGCAATCACACCTTCAACGTTGGGCAGTACCGCGTGACCGGCAAGAATTGCCAAATCAACCTCGAGCGTGCCATCTGTCGGCATGTGGTCAAGCGCCAGCCAGGCCGCAAGCGTATTGATATCCTGAATCTGTTGGCTATTGAGCTGCATCGCGTTCTCCTCGCATTAACACTGGCAGTGTAGCGGCTTAACTCCGCGACAGCAGAGAAAAATTTGCTACACTCGCCGCTATCAGATTCAGGAGAGTTTATGACTGCGCGTTCCGTTACCCTCGATGATGTCGCTGCACTGGCGGGGGTTTCCTACCAGACCGTTTCCCGTGTGCTCAACCATTCCGTGCAGGTTTCGCCACGCACGCGCGCCAAAGTCGAAGCCGCGATGCAACAGCTGAACTATGTGCCCAACCGCGTGGCACAGCAGCTGGCAGGAAAAGCCACGCGCACGCTGGGGCTGGCCACCAGCGATCTGGCATTGATGGCCCCGGCACAGATTGCCTCTGCGATCCATGAACGTGCCGCCGCACAGGGTTACCATCTGGTGATCGCCATGGCGAATGCGGCCGGAAATGCCCAGGATACGGTGAATGAACTGCTGGCGCAGCGCGTGGATGCACTACTCATCAACCTGCCGCTCGATGCTGAACAGGCGGCGCAGGTGCAGCAGCAGTGCGGCAGCAAGCCTGTGCTGTTTCTCGATGTTGAACAACATGCTGCTGTCAGCCAGTGCCAGTA
The DNA here is from genome assembly GCF_011752685.1 of Candidatus Pantoea communis. Lineage (NCBI taxonomy): Bacteria > Pseudomonadati > Pseudomonadota > Gammaproteobacteria > Enterobacterales > Erwiniaceae > Pantoea > Candidatus Pantoea communis. The sequence continues at coordinate 72,336 of NZ_VWXC01000002.1, read as the reverse complement.
TCAGAGTGAATCCGGTGCGCAGCAGGCAGTGGAGCATCTCGTCGCGCTGGGCCACCAGCAGATTGGCGTGCTGAATGGGCCTGAAAGTTCGGCTTCGGCGCGGGCGCGCTTCACTGCATGGCAACGGGCGTTATCGTCACACCAGTTGCAGCCGATATGCGTACTGCATGGCGACTGGAGTGCGGCATCCGGGTATCAGGCGCTATTGCAGTTGCTGCCGGACCGCCTGCCACAGGCCATGCTGGTGGCGAACGATCAGATGGCGCTTGGGGCGATGCGTGCACTGCACCAACACGGCGTGAAAATTCCTGGAGAGATGTCGATTATTGGTTATGACGACACTGCCGAGAGCGCGTGGTATCAGCCGCCGCTCACCACCGTGCGTCAGGATTTACAGCAGTTGGGTGCGGTATCTGTGGACCGCTTGTTGGCGGAACTGGCCGGAGAAGCTGTACAGCCCCTGCAGCTGGTAACCGAGCTGATATTGCGCGAAACGACAGCTGCGCCGATGCAAGGGGATGTGGATATAGCGGAGATCGCCGGTCAGTTGCAGGCATTAGCGCGACAATTAAAACCCAAAGCCTGACCAGGTTAAAGCAGCACAGGCTATTGCGCACGCCACGGCAGGCAGTGCGGAAGCCGTTACGCTGCAAAAAATTTGGGACCTTGCGGTCCCAACATTTTTACTGCGGCTTTGGTTCACCCATCGCTTTCAACTTCTTCGACAGCTCGCGACGCTCTTTCGACAAGTCAGCATTTTTGATGATGTACTCATCGACGCGATCTTCATAGTCCACACGCATGGATGCAATGATTTCCTGAATCGCCTCAACGCTCATGCCTGGTTTGATGTACTCGCTCAGGTTGTCCAGCAGCAACACACGTTTCTGGTTATCACGGACTTTCTTCTCGTTATCCACGATTTCGCGCTGCAGTTTGTTTTTACGACGAAACATACGCACAAACTCCAGAACGTCCTGAAATGATTGCTTGGCATTTTCCATGTTGGCACCTTTCTTTGAGCCTGCCGCGGCAGGCGGAATAGTCATGAGCTACAGCTTAGCGGCTTGCTAGCTGGATTCGCAATTTTCACAGCTAATTTCGGACTGGCACTTATCTTAGCGCAAAGAAAGGGTGATTCACATTAAGTCATTGCCTGAGAAAACTATTTGCGCAGTGCCAGACGAACCAGGTCCGTAATGCGCTCCAGTTGACGCGCCTGTTCCAGACTCAACCACACGTAGCCATAGATCGCCGTGGTCTCTAAGCGCCCGCTGCGGTTGGCAATCAACTGTTCCAGTTCCTGGGTTATCTCTTCCAGTTCATGGCTGTTGGCGATCACGCCTTCCGTCTCCCCTTTCACCATCAATGTGGCCAGCGCGTTCAACGTGTCTTCGGTCATTTTCTGACTGCGGCGCAGCGTCGGGGCATTGAGCAGCAACAGGTGGCTCTCACGTGATGACCACCATGCATCAATTTGCATCTGCATCGTGTTAACCATATTACGGTTGATGGTCTGAATCGCTTCAAACACCGATTTAGGAATGCGCGTCTCTTTGCTGGCCGGTTCCAGAAGTGCGCGCATCTTAATGACGCTGGTCAGCTGTTTCTGGAAGGGTTTGTTGAGTCGGGGTTTTTCCAGCAGGTTAGCGGAAAAGCCGGTGTGATGCAGTTTCGCCATCGCCAGAAATGAATCGGACAGCTGAATGCGCCAGTGCGTGTAGGCGCGCTGAGCGAGAATCGCACTGAACAGCAGCGCCATAATCGAACCGAGGATCACATCGCCGCCACGCCACAGCGCCACAGTGAAGTCACCGGCCGGCGCACCCACCACCACGCCGAGCGTGATACCAATCAACAGCGCCATATAAGGATGTTTACCCAGCGTCAGATAGCCGCAAATAATCATCACCACGAAGCACCATGACAACATCATCGGCAGCGAGATCAGTTCCAGCTTCAGAGCAATCAAACCCGATGCCAGTCCGGCAAAGGTGCCGCTGATGCGTTGGATCACACGCGGAAACACATTGCCCCAGGTCGAGATCGGCCCCATCACCACCACCAGGGTGATCAGCGGCCAGGTGCCTTCCGGAATATCCGTCAAACGCACAAACAGAAAACAGAGCACAAAGGCGATAGCGATGCGCACGCCGTGCACAGCGCGATAGTGGCGGTAGAACCAGAACTCAATGGCAGAGATGGGTTTGTCGGCGCGTAACATGGTGGTCCGGGAACGATAAAAATTTGCGCGCTATGTTACCCTGGCGCGACACGAACATTGAGTGCTGCGCAGCACTATTTCCGCTCTTTTTTTGCGATTCAACAAGTGCGCTACATCTTATTTTCTCTTATGAAACATAGAAGTAACGCACTGATGATATTAGTCGGCTGCACGTACCGGAATGTACATATCCACCAGCCAGTCGCCGCTGTCAAAGCCGTCGGAAAGGTAGTGTTCGAAGCAGGGACGATTATCCACCTGCCAGTCGGTTTTCGTCTTGAGATGATCAAACAGGCTGTGCCAGGCGGTGAAGAAATCGTTATTCATCACTTCCATGCGCGCATGAAAATATTGCCCACCGGGCAGCAACCCTTGTTCGATGTCGTCGCCATAGGAGGGCACCGCATCGGCAGGCGCGGTGATCACCGTTTCAACCCGCAGCTCTTCCGGCGGCAGAACTTCAGGATTGCCGTAATAGATGGCCAGCCACTCACCGGCCATGCCATGCTGCTCGACCCAGCTTTTAAGCTGGTTAAACCCGCGCGGCACGGTTTCCTGCCACGGGCCCTGCAGATGGTAACCCAGCCAGCTTTGAGGATTACGCTCGACGATTGATGCTTTCATACTTTTGCCTCCGTTCAGCAGCAGAAAGCCTCACTGTTTCACTCCCATGCTGTTGAGCCATGGGAGCGACTCAGCTATCCGCTGCGGATTACAGTTTCTGTTTTACGTAGTCACTGATACGCGTGATGATGCCGGCTTTATCCACACCTTGTAGGGCATACAGCGGATAGCTCGCCAGCTGCTTGTCTTTGTCCATTACCTGGATTTCACCCACCTGCTCACCGGCTTTAAGCGGTGCTTCCAGATCTTTACGCTCAATCACATATTTCGCCATGACGTTTGAAACTTCGGTGCGCGGCAGAGACAGATAAATATCCTGAGTGGTGCCGACATCCACTTTGTGCGGATTGCCGTACCAGACGTTTTCGGTGCCGATTTTATTACCTGCATGGAAGAGTTGCACGGTATCGAAGTTATTCTGGCCCCATACCAGCAGTTTACGCGCCTGCTCTTCACGTCCTTTCGAGCTCTTACCGCCCATGATCACCGCAATCAGGCGATGACGACCAACAATGTTTGACGCAATGATGTTGAAACCTGCCGTTTCAGTATGGCCTGTTTTCATGCCATCAACGTGAAGGTTTTGATCCCATAACAAACCGTTACGGTTATTTTGCGTAATCCCGTTCCAGCTCAGGGTTTTCTCCGCGTACATGGCGTAGAAGTCCTGCTCACCATTGATGATGGCACGCGACAGCACCGCCAAATCACGTGCGGTGGTGTGCTGGCCGGGTGCATCCAGGCCGTGCACGGTTTCAAAATGGGTATGCGTCAGACCGAGCTTCTGTACGTAGTTGTTCATCATATTGACAAAGCTGTCCTGGCTGCCCGCCACATAATCCGCCAGCGCCACACAGGCGTCATTGCCGGAGTCGATGATCACGCCACGCATCAGATCGCGTACCGTCACTTTGTCGCCGGGCTTGAGGAACATCAGTGAGGAGCCTTTGAACACCGGATTACCTGCAGCCCAGGCATCCTTACCCACGGTGACCACATCATCACGGGTGATTTTTTTCTGATCAACCGCGCGATCCACTACGTAGCCAGTCATCAGCTTGGTGAGGCTGGCCGGGTTACGCTCTTCATCGGGATTGCCGGCAGTGAGGATCTGGCCCGTGGTGGCGTCCATTAACACCCACGAAGCCGCATCGATCGGCGGAGGCGTCAGTGGGAATGGCATGCTGTCGTCAGCGTGTGCCAGTGATGCCCAAACAATCATTCCAGATACAGTTACCAGCAGACGCCTTTTCAACACTTCTTCCTCAAATCAAAAAATGAATTTACCGCCGCACGTTTTACGGCAATTAGCGCCTGGATAGTTGAATAAATTGAAAAAAAGTATGAACTGCGGACAAATGCTGTGCGCCTGCCCACAGCAGCGGTAAACAAGGTTGTGCTGCCTGCTGCACACGACTATTCTGTGCGTTGATTTTCTATTGCCAGGATACTGCCGTGCCCGCCTCTGAGTTCACCTTTTTGTTCCACGATTACGAAACATTCGGTAAAAGTCCCTCACTGGACCGTCCGGCGCAGTTTGCCGGGCTGCGCACCGATAAAGATTTCAACGCCGTAGGTGAACCGCAGGTGTTTTACTGCCAGCCCGCTGATGACTATCTGCCGCAGCCGGAAGCGGTGATGATCACCGGCATCACGCCACAGGTGGCTAAAGCGCGCGGCGTAACAGAGACGGCATTTGCTGAACGCATTCATGGGCTGTTTACCGAGCCACAAACCTGTGTGATCGGTTACAACAACGTGCGCTTCGATGATGAAGTGACGCGCAATATCTTCTATCGCAACTTCTTCGATCCTTACGGCTGGAGCTGGCAGAACGGCAACTCACGTTGGGATCTGCTGGATGTGATGCGCGCCTGTTATGCCCTGCGCCCGGAAGGCATTATCTGGCCGGAAAATGATGACGGCTTCCCTAGCTTCAAACTGGAACATCTCACCAAGGCCAACGGCGTGGCGCACGAACAGGCGCACGATGCGATGTCGGATGTGTATGCCACGCTGGCGATGGCTAAACTGGTGAAAGAGAAGCAGCCGAAGCTGTTTGAGTTTCTGTTTACCCATCGCAACAAGCAGAAACTGATGAACCTGATTGATATTCCGCAGATGAAGCCGCTGGTGCACGTCTCCGGCATGTTCGGCGCGGCGCGCGGCAACACCAGCTGGGTAGTGCCTGTCGCATGGCATCCGGATAATCGTAATGCGCTGATCGTGGTGGATCTGGCGGGCGATATGTCCCCGCTGCTGGAACTGGATACGGATGAACTGCGCGAGCGGCTGTACACCAAACAGAGTGAACTGGGCGACCGCGCGGCGGTACCGATTAAGCTGGTGCATATTAATAAATGCCCGGTGTTAGCCCCAGCGAATACCTTACGTCCCGAAGATGCTGCACGCCTGAATATCGATCGTGAACGCTGTCTGGCGAACCTGGCGCTGCTGCGTCAGCACGCTGAAGTGCGTGAGAAAGCGGTGACGCTGTTTGCGGAAGCCGAGCCGTTTAAGCCATCGGATGATGTCGATGCACAACTTTATGACGGCTTCTTCAGCGATGCCGATCGCGCAGCGATGAACATCGTGCGTCAAACGCCGCCGCAGAATTTACCGGCGCTGGATTTGACCTTCGACGATAAACGCATTGCGAAGCTGCTATTCCGCTATCGTGCGCGTAACTTCCCCGGCACGCTGGATGATCAAGAGCAGCAGCGCTGGTTGCAGCATCGCCGTGAAGCGCTGAATGCTGACCGCGTGCAGGCGTTCCTGTTAGAGCTGGAGTCGTTAGCGAGTTTGCATGAGGATAACGCGGAGAAGATGGCACAGTTGAAAGCACTGTATTTGTATGCGCAGGAGTTGGTGTCTTAATCGCTCACACGCGTGATCGCGGCATATCGCAACCTGGTGTGCACAGATGTGTATCAGATTGATGTTCGTTTAAAATGCATTTCAGATGCAGGCGCACATAAATGTGCGCCATACCCGTTGTCACTTAAGGGTCGCCTTAATGGCGACCGCTGTGAACCTTAAATCATCCCCCACACCAGCCAGGTCAGCGCAAAACCACTTAACCCCATCAGCGTAGTCAGCACCGTCCAGGTTTTTAGGCCATCGGCGACGGATAGCCCCAGATAACGTGTTACCACCCAGAAACCGGCATCGTTAACGTGGGACAAGCCCAGGCCACCGAAGCACGCCGCCAATGTGACCAGCACACGTTGCATATCGGTCACATCGCCCACCGCCTGACTCAACAAACCGCTGGTGGTGAGAATCGCCACCGTGGCCGATCCCTGAGACGCACGCAATGCCAGTGACAAGATAAAAGCAGCGGGCACCAGCGGCAAATGCAGGGTTTCCAGCGTCACCGCCAGGGCTTTACCGACACCGGATTCCACCAGCACTTTACCAAACGCACCGCCCGCACCCGCCACCAGAATCACACTTGCAGAGCCAGGAATTGCGCGACCGGTCAGATCTTCCAGCTTCTCTTTGCTCCAGCCGCGACGCACGCCCAGTAACCATGCCGCCAGGGCCAGCGCAATCAGCAGGGCAATTGGCGGGTTACCAATCACCGTCATCACGTCACGCAGAATGCTGCCTTCCGCCAGCATGGTGTGCGCCAGCGTCCCCAACACGATCAACACAATCGGCACCACAATCAGACCCGCAATGGTCATCGCACCCGGTGGTGGCACTTCGCTTTTTGGCGTGCCTTCAGGTTTCGCCAGCTGCAACTGCTCAAGTACATCCACTGAGAGGTGGTATTGACGCAGGTTCATCACTTTTGCCACGTAGTAACCGACGATACCCACAGGGATCGAAATCAGGATGCCAAGCATCATTAACCAGCCCATATCGGTATGCAGAATACCGGCGGCGGCGGCTGCGCCTGGGTGTGTCGGCAACGCTACATGCACGGTCAACATCACGCCCGCCATCGGCAAACCAAACTTCAGCGGCGAGACACGCGCCACTTTGGTAAAGCCGTAAATCAGCGGGATCACAATGATAAAGCCGACTTCAAAGAACACCGGAATACCGAGGATAAACGCCGCCATGGTTAAGGCTGCGACGGTACGCTTGATACCGAGCGATTTACTGAAGCGCTGCGCCAGCGATTCGGCACCGCCCGAGGCTTCAATCACTGCACCAAGCATCGCCCCCAACACGATGATAATGGTGATATGACCCAGCAGGTTGCCCATGCCGCTAAAGATGGTTTCCATGATCTTATCAGCCGGAATACCGGTACTGATGGCGACGATCAAACTGACAATCAGTAAAGCAACAAACGGATGGACTTTGGCTTTAATCACCAACAGCAGCAGTATGACAATGCTGGCAGTAGCGATAGCTAATAGCAACGCGGTTGACATGATAAACCTCTAATTCTATTAGTATAATTTGGGTACATCTTTCTCTGGTATTGACGGATTCAGGCAATTTTTTCCCAGCACAGGGCGCAACGCACTGTGCTGGGCGGTACAACAAAAGCTATTTCGCGTAAGGCGCGAACCAACCGAGGCCCGCTTCGGTGCGACCGCGTGGGAAATACTCGCAGCCGACCCAGCCGTCATAGCCGACTTCATCCAGCAGGCTGAACAGGTACGGATAGTTGATTTCACCTTCGTCTGGTTCGTGACGATGCGGCGCAGAGGCGATCTGGATATGGCGGTAACGTCCGGCGTATTCGCGAATCAGATGGCTGAGATTGCCGTCCACCAGCTGCGCATGGAACAGATCCAACTGCGTGAACACGTTCGGACGATCGATACGTTCCATCATCGCCAGCGTTTGATACTGGCTGGAGTAGAGATAGTTCGGCTTCGTCACCGGGTTCAGCGCTTCCAGCAGCAGGCGAATACCGTGCGGCGCAAAACGCTCAGCAGCGTAATGCATATTGCGCACAAAGGTCTCTTCGTAAGCGGCATGATCGGCACCGTTGGGCACTGTCGCCGCCATCACATGCACCTGCGGGCAGTTGAGCGCCAGTGCATATTCCAGCGCACGATCGATATCGGCACGCGCCTCTTCTTCACGACCAGGAATCGCGGATACGCCCCACTCCCCGGCCTGCACGTTTCCGGCTGCGGTGTTGAACAGCACCAACTCCAGATGATGTTTCTCCAGCTCGGCTTTGATCACCTCGGCCGGATAGTCATACGGGAACAGAAACTCAACGGCACGGAAACCGGCGTTCGCCGCTGCGGCAAAGCGTTCAATAAACGGCACTTCGCCGAACTGCGTGGATAAATTGGCTGCAAACTTAGGCATCAGTAATTCCTCAATTCCGCCACTTCGCCATCAGTCAGATAACGAATAGAGCGGTCGCCGAGCGTGAACATCAGACGCGCGGTCTCTTCCAGTTCTTCAGTGTTATTCGCGGCTTCACGTAGCGATTTACCCACCACTACCGGGCCGTGATTGGCCAGCAGGAAAGCGTTGTAACGTGGCGCGAGCTGCGCAAGATCTTCAGCCAGGCGGTCATCACCCGGTTTGTAATAAGGTACGACCGGCACATCGCCCACGCGCATCACCACATAGGGCGTGAACGGGCGAATGCAGTTTTCGCTGTCGAGATCGTTGAGGCACGAAAGCGCCGTCAGATAGTGACTGTGCAGATGCACCACCGCTTTACAGGCGGGATTGTTTAGATAGAGCGCGCGGTGAAACGCCACTTCCTTAGAAGGCTTGTCGCCCGAAATCCACTCGCCCTGCATCGTCACTTTTGACAGGCGGTCGGCCTGCAGTTCGCCGAGGCAAGAGCCGGTAGGTGTCGCCAGCAGATTGCCATCTTCCAGCAACAGTGAAAGATTGCCGGCTGAACCGGTGGCGTAACCGCGCTGGAAAAAGGAGGCGCCCAGTTGCACCATCTCTTCGCGTGCTTGTTGTTCGGTCATGCTGAAAACTCCGTTTGTGCGCGGGCAAAGAATTGTTCGTCGCCAAAGTTGCCTGACTTCAGGGCCAGCGACAGCGGCTGCTGGATGTCACGCACCCACGGCACGCCAGGGGAGATCATCGGGCCGATGTGGAAGGCCGTTACGCCCAGGCTTTGTGCCACCACGCCAGAGGTTTCGCCACCGGCGACGATAAAGCGCTGCCAGCCGCGTGATTTCAGTTCACGGGTGACGGCGGCAAACAAGTGCTCAACCGCTTCGCTGCTGCGTGCCGCGCCATACTGCTGTTGAATTGCCTGCAGTTGCTGGGCATCGGCAGTGGCAAATAGCAAAGGTGCAAGAGGCTGTTGGTTATTCGCGGCAACCCAATCGCACAGTTCCTGCGCGTAGCCTTCAGCATCGTCGAGGCAGCGCTCAACCAGCACTTCATGTGATGGCGCCTGCTGGCGATAAGCCTGTACCTGACGATTGGTCATCTGTGAGCAAGAGCCAGAAATCACCACCGCACGTTCGCCCTGTGGACGTCCGGCTTGCTCGGCATCGCTGTTTTGCTGCTGAGTGGCCCAGGCGCGTGCGATACCGATTGCCAGGCCGGAACCGCCGGTCACCAGCACGGTTTCTTTCAGCGCTTCGCCCTGGGTTAGCAGATGCTGCTCGTTGAGCGCATCCAGCACCACGTAGTTGATGCCCTGCGCTTTCAGCTCACCCAGCTGTTCACGAACCGCTTCCGCGCCTTTGTCCAGCTGAGCAGCATTGATCACCGCCGCCTGCCCTTTCGCCTGGCGCGTCATCAGACGCACCAGATTGCTGTCGGTCATTGGTGTCACCGGATGATGACGCATGCCCGATTCAGACAGCAGCTGGTCGGCAACAAACAGATAGCCTTGATACACGGTACGACCGTTTACCGGCAGCGAGGGTGAGATCACCGTTTGCGTCTCGCCCAGTGCGGCCAGCAGTGCATCGGTCACCGGGCCGATATTGCCGTGTTCGGTGCTGTCGAAGGTCGAGCAATATTTGAAGTAAAAACGATCGCAACCCTGCTGTTGCAGCCACGCCAGCGCTGCCAGAGACTGATCGATTGCCTGCTGTGCCGGGCAAGAACGTGACTTCAGGCTGATGACAATCGCCTGCGCGCTCACATCGTCATGACCTTCCGGCACGCCGTTGAACTGAATGGTAGGCAGACCGTTCTGTACCAGGAAGCTGGCAATGTCCGTTGCACCGGTAAAGTCGTCTGCAATCACGCCTAAACGCATGGTTACTTCTCCTTTGACTCGGGCAGCGTGATGCCGCTGAAAATCTTGATGACTGCGCTGTCATCTTCGCGCCCGTAGCCAGCATTACTCGCTTCGGTGAACATGTTGAGTGCGGTAGACGCCAGCGGCAGCGGGAAATGCAATGATTTCGCGGTATCGGCCACCAGGTTGAGATCTTTCACAAAGATATCGACGGCAGATTTTGGTGAGTAATCACCGTCTACCACATGACGCATGCGGTTCTCAAACATCCACGAGTTACCCGCAGCGTTGGTCACCACGTCATACATGGTGTCGAGTGGAATGCCTGCGCGCGCAGCCAGCGCCATCGCTTCTGCACCCACCGCAATATGCACGCCCGCCAGCAGCTGGTGAATGATTTTGACCGTTGAACCCAGGCCAATTTCACTGCCCACGCGATACACTTTGGCGGCAACCGCATCCAGTACCGGCTTCAACAGGGCAAAGGCTTCATCGCTGCCGGACGCCATCACGGTCATCTCGCCGACGGCGGCTTTAGCTGCACCGCCCGATACCGGCGCATCCAGCATCAGCAGTTTATGTTGTGCCAGTTGCTGTTCAATCGCCTGTGCATCCTGTGAAGAAATGGTAGAAGAAACCATCACCACCGTGCCCGGCTTGAGTTGTGCCGCCAGACCGGTTTCGCCAAACAAAATCGCTTTCACCTGCGCCGCGTTAACCACCAGCAGCAGTACGGCATCTAACTCTTGCGCGAAACTGGCAGCGGAAGTTTGCGCATCACGCGCACCGGCCTGACGCAGGGTTTCCAGCGCCTGCGGATTTAAATCAACGCCCCAGGTGTTCAATCCAGCGCGAATACAGGACTGCGCTGCGCCCATGCCCATGGAACCCAAACCAATGACGCCAATGTTATTCACGGTTGCTGACACAGCACACCTCCGTTGTTAATTTAAGTGATATTTTGTTCAATGGTGTTAATTCTGCCGCAGTTACTGGTGTAGAAACGTGCGGCAAATCACAAAAATTAACTTACACGCACAGCATATAACATCGATTCACACCTCTGAATCCCAGCGGGAACCCTGTTCTGGCGGGATGTTTGCTAACATTTGCCTGGGATAAATTGTGCTGCAGGCTGTGAATTGATGCCTTACAATGTGAAAAATTGGTAATTCAGGGAGAGCGATGTGATTCCGGTAGAACGTCATCAACAAATTTTAGCGCTGGTTGCCGAACGCGGCGTGGTGAGCATTGCCGAGCTGACCGAGCGTTTAGGCGTATCACATATGACGATACGCCGTGATGTGCAAAAACTGGAGGAGCAAGGTGCCGTGCTGTCGGTTTCGGGCGGCGTGCGCTCGGCCGATCGTCTGGCCGCTGAGCCATCACATCTGGCGAAAACCAGCATGTACAGCAGTGAAAAGATGGCGATTGGTCAGTTTGCTGCGCGCCACATCCCCCGCAACAGCTGCATTTATCTCGATGCAGGCACCACCACGCTGGCGCTGGCTCGCGAACTGGTCGAGCGAGACGATTTACTGGTGGTCACCAATGATTTCGTAATCGCCCGTTTATTGATGGAGAGCAGCGGCTGCAAGCTGATTCACACTGGTGGCACCGTATGTCGCGAGAATCGCTCCAGCGTCGGCGAAGCGGCGGCGAGAAGTCTGCGCATGCTGGCGATTGATATCGCCTTTATTTCCGCATCCTGCTGGGGGCCGCGCGGCTTGTTTACGCCGGATGAAGATAAGGTGCCGGTCAAGCTGGCGGCCAGCGATGTCAGCAGTAAGCGCGTACTGTTGAGCGACAGCTCGAAATACAACAAGATTGCCACCCATCTGGCATTACCGCTGGAGCGCTTCGATACTCTCGTAACCGATACAGAATTAAGCAAAGCGGGACGCGAGACGTTGAGTGCGGGGAGTTGGGAGTTGGTGCTGGCGGGTTAAGTTTGCTGGTCTAAAAGCAAAAGGTCGCCAACATGGCGACCTTTTGCATACGACACGAAGTCTTTATCCGCTGCGCATAATGCGCAACGAAAATTACACTTCTTCGCTGAACTGCGGAACCGGATTGCGGAAGGTGCGAGTAACAAACGCCAGGTAAATAATACCGACCGCTGCCCACACCAGGCCGAGCACCATCGAGGTCTCTTCCAGGTTGATCCACAGTGCACCCACTGTCAAAGCGCCCATCACTGGCAGCACCAGATAATTGAGGTGATCTTTCAGCGTCTTGTTACGCTTTTCACGGATCCAGAACTGCGCAATCACTGACAGGTTGACGAAGGTGAATGCCACCAGCGCACCGAAGTTGATCAGCGCAGTAGCGGTCACCAGGTCGAAGTTAATGGCCAGCAGTGCCACAGCGCCCACCAACAGCACGTTCAGAGACGGCGTGCGGTATTTCGGATGCACGAAGCCAAAGAAACGCTGCGGGAACACGCCATCACGGCCCATCACATACATCAGACGGGAAACGCCCGCGTGTGCCGCCATACCGGAAGCCAGTACGGTAACCACAGAGAAAATCAGGATGCCGATCTGCAAGGCTTTACCTGCCACGAACAGCATGATTTCAGGCTGTGAAGAGTCCGGATTCTGGAAACGCGAGATGTCCGGGAAGTACAGCTGCAGGAAGTAAGACACACCGATAAAGATCACACCACCAATCAGCGCGGTCAGGAAAATCGCGCGCGGGATAGTACGTTCTGCATCTTTGGTCTCTTCTGACAGCGAACTGATGCCATCAAAGCCGAGGAACGAGAAGCAAAGTATGGTTGCACCGGTAATCATCGGCACCACGTGTGCATTCTCAGACCAGAAAGGCTTGCTGCTGGTCAGGGTTCCTGCGCCAACACCGTGCGCCACACCGTAAACCACCATACCAGTAATCACCACCATCACCACAACCTGCAGCACGACGATCAAGCTGTTGAAGTTGGCAACGGTTTTGATACCACGGAGGTTAGAGATGGTCATAAAGGCCACCAGCAACACCACGAAAATCCACGATGGAATGCCCGGCACCAGCGTCTCAAAGTAGCTTTTCGCCAGCAGGATGTTGATCATCGGCATGAACAAATAGTCCAGCAGTGATGACCAGCCCACCATAAAGCCGACGTGCGGACTGATAGCCTTCTGAGCATAGGTGTAAGCGGAGCCCGCAGATGGGAAGCGGCGTACCAGCTTGCCGTAGCTCACGGCAGTAAACAGTATCGCGATCAGCGCGAAAGCATAAGCGGTGGCGACGTGGCCGTCGGTCAATCCAGAGACGATACCGAAAGTATCAAACAGGGTCATTGGCTGCATATACGCCAGGCCCATCATGACAACCGGGATCAAGGTCAGGGATTTTTTCAGGTGTGCACGCTGTGGTGCGGCGGTGTTAAGCGACATTGTTCAGGCCCCCAACAGAGGTGATCTGCGGGATACTGCGCAACGTGCTGCAGTGAGAAGTGATATTAGTGTTTGCGATTGTCGCCGCGCCGTAATCATCACGAAAGCGAGAACCAGCTTGCGCCGGTGCAATTGTAAACAGCCCCATCTTTGTTTTCCTCAAATCTCACGCACAACGCGTGTTGTCAGTATTTATCTATCCGGATGCGTGTCCGGCCTCGGTAATTTGTGTGTGTACTGCAATCTGCAAAAAAATAACCGACGTGATAAGCGTCGGTTATGTTTCGTATTTTGCAGGGGACGTATTCTGCCCCAACTTATGCCATCGGCACAAGACGTTAGCGAAATTCTTCTGCGAGTCAGGCGTTCTTCAGCATCCAGTCAATCTCCGTGGCGGTGATAAGCCGTTCAAACTGCATTAACTCGTTCTGTTTGCAGCTGTGCCACACGCCGCTGAAATGCTCACCCAGCAGTTTTTGCAGAGGATAGCTATTCTCGAATTCATACAGCGCATCGCTCTGTCGCACCGGCAATGGCAACCCTTCTGCCTCATGTCCATTGCCCTGCACCGCATGCGGTAAGGGTAGCTGATTATCCAGACCGTGCAAAATACCGGCAAGAATTGTTGACACGACCAGGTAAGGATTTGCATCCGCACCGGCCACACGATACTCCACGCGATGGTTATCCACATCGCCGCAGGGAATACGTAAAGCAACGGTGCGATTGTTGTGCCCCCAGGAGGCCTGTAACGGCACGTAGGCTTCCGGTAAGAAGCGGCGATAAGCGTTCACGTTCGGTGCCAGCAGCGCCATTGAAGCCGGCATTAAATCGATCATCCCGGCCAGCGCGCGTTTCAACAGCGGTGAATCGCTGCCGTCGTCGAGTGAAAAGGCATTATGATCGGCCGCATCCAGCATGCTGATGTGCACATGCATGCCGCTGCCCGCGTACTCTTCATAGGGCTTGGCCATAAAGGTCGCTGTCATGCCATGATTTTCAGCCACCTGGCGCACCAGACGTTTGAGCAAAATGGCATGATCGCAGGCTTTTAATACATCACGGGTGTGATGCAGATTGATCTCAAACTGGCCCGGCGAGGCTTCCGCCAGTGCACCATCGGCAGGTATGCCCTGCTGTTTGGCAATATCGTCAATATCACGCAGAACATCAGCGAAATGGTCGAGATTATCCACCGAATAAACCTGACTCTGCATATTACGTTCGTCACTGCCCGGCGCACAGGGTGGCTGGATGTACCCTTCCGCATCGCGCTTTTTATCGACCAGATAGAACTCCAGCTCTACCGCTACCACCGGGAATAGCCCTCGATTGCGTAGCTGCTGCCACAAGCGATTAAGGACATTGCGGGGTTCAACGTCAAAGGGAGTGCCATCTTGGTTGCACATTGTCAGCAGCAATTGCGCAATGCGTTCAGGATCGGCGGCAGAAGGAATTAAAGTTCCGGGAACCGGGATACAGAGGTTGTCGGGTTCGCCCAGTGACTGTCCGAGTCCGGCTTCTTCGACGGTATTTCCGAGGATATCCATGGCGAAAACCGAGGCCGGGAAGTAACACCCTTTTTCCAGTTTTGCCAATGCAGAGATGGGAATGCGCTTACCGCGAAAGACCCCATTTAAATCATTAAGAAGAATATCGACATACTGCGTTTCAGGATGGCGTTCCAGCCAGGATTTAACCTCCAGCTGGAACGCGCTTGTTCGTTTCTCTTCACTGTGCCGCGTGAAGTCTTCTACTTCTACGAGGTTCGTCATGTTCCCACCCGCCCTTTACCGTTTAGTATTGGTTCGCGCAATGCTCAAAATAACAGCCACTCTTCTAACATAGCGCTAACGCAAAAAGTGTGCAAATGTAACAATTCTGTTGAAAGAACGAACAACCGGTTGCTAGATTGACAATATATTGCACACTTTTCAGACCGAACGCGCAAAAACGGTGAAAATATTGAACAGCAACGCGGAGACGTTATGGGCATTATTTTTGACAAGCCCTTGATTGGCGTAGTGATGTGTCAGAACCACATCGGCAGCCATCTCGGGCAAACGGTTCACAATAAGTATCTCGATGCCATCGTGCTTGCCGGTGGTGTTCCCTTGCCTTTGCCGCATCAACTGATGCATGCCCCTCATCTATTAGAAAACAGTATGACGCTGCTGGACGGCATTTTGCTCACCGGCAGCCCGAGTAATATCGAACCCTGGCATTACGGTGAAGAAGGTAAAGAGGAGCATGCCGATCCGGCGCGTGACCGCCTCGCCTTCGGCATCATCACTCATGCGATTGGCAAAAAGATGCCGATTTTCGGTATTTGCCGTGGCTTGCAAGAATTAGTGGTGGCCAACGGGGGATCCCTCTATCGCCAGCTGCATATGACGCATCTGTTTCAGGAGCATCGTGAAGATGATGCGCTGCCGCTCGATCAGCAATATGCGCCGGTGCATGAGGTTCAGCCTGAAGCGGAAGGTTTGTTGAGCCAGGTGCTTGGCAGCGCGCAATCCTTTGCCGTGAACTCTCTACATGGACAAGGCATCCGCGAACCCGGCCCGCAGCTGCGTATTGAAGCGCGTGCGCCTGATGGGCTGATTGAAGCGGTGAGTTTGCGCCAGCATCCGTTTGCACTTGCGGTGCAGTGGCATCCGGAGTGGCACTCCGATCACGACCCGGTTTCGCAACGCTTGTTTGCGGCTTTTATCCACGCGGCTCTCTGTTATCACAAGGAAAAACAGCCATGAATGATGCCACTCTGGCGCCTGGGCAACGTTTATCGCAAATCCGGCAGGAGATGGGATTGTCTCAGCGTCGCGTCGCTGAGTTGTCAGGACTCACACACAGTGCTATCAGCACCATTGAGCAGGACAAAGTCAGCCCAGCGCTGAGTACCTTGCAGAAATTGCTGAAGGTGTACGGCTTGTCGTTGTCAGAGTTTTTCTCGGAGCCAAAGGTAAACAGCACGCCGCGCGTGATCGTACGTCCGGAAGAGTGCGTGGAGATCGGCAGCCTCGGCGTGTCGTTGCGTCTGGTGGAGAACGGCGCTGAAAAACGTGCGCTGGCGATGTTGATTGAATGCTACGAACCGGGTTCCAGCACCGGAGAGAAACTGCGTCATCCTGGTGAAGAGACCGGCACGGTGCTGGAAGGAGAAATCACGCTGGTGGTCAATGGTCAGAGTTATCACCTTTATTGTGGCGAGAGTTACGTGATCGATACCGGCTTGCCGCACAGTTTTACCAATACGTCTGAGCTGCCGTGTCGCATCGTCAGTGCGCACACCCCAGCGAATTTCTGAGTTCACGCGCTAAAGGAGGATGTGATGCAACATGTGGGAAGTTATTACGCAGCAACCGCGAATGCGCATGAGCCGTGGCCCGAACTGCAGGAATCGGTGCAGTGTGATGTCTGTATTATTGGCGGCGGATTTACCGGCCTCTCCTCGGCGCTGTTTTTGACCGAAGCCGGTTATGACGTGGTGCTACTCGAAGCGGCGAAGATTGGTTTCGGAGCCAGCGGTCGTAACGGCGGCCAGGTGGTGAATTCTTACAGCCGCGATGTGGATGTAATTGAACAACGCTACGGCAAAGACGTGGCGAAGATGCTGGGCAATATGATGTTTGAGGGCGCTGAGATTATTCGCGATCGCATCGACCGTTATGCTATCGCCTGTGATTACCGTCCTGGCGGCATTTTTGCCGCGTTGAATCAGCGTCAGATGGGCCACTTGCGCAGCCAAAAAGCCAACTGGGAGCGCTATGGTAACCATAATCTGGAGCTGCTGGATGAGCGCGCGATTCGTCGCGAAGTGGCGACCGATCGCTATGTCGGCGGCTTGCTGGATAAGCGCGGCGGGCATCTGCATCCGCTTAATCTGGCGCTGGGTGAAGCAGAGGCGATTCGTCGTCACGGCGGACGCATCTATGAACAATCCGCGGCGCTGGAAGTGAAGTACGGCGAACCGCATCGGGTGAAAACCGCCAAAGGTGAAGTCACTGCCACCTTTGTGATATTTGCCGGTAATGCTTATCTCCCCTCACAACTGGAGCCGCGCCTGAGCCGTAAAAGCATGCCGTGTGGCTCGCAAATCCTCACCACCGAGCCATTAAGCCGCGACCAGGCGTTGGGTTTATTGCCGAACAATCACTGCGTCGAAGATTGTAATTATCTGCTGGATTACTTCCGCCTCACCGCCGATAACCGCCTGCTGTACGGCGGCGGTGTGGTGTATGGCGCACGTGAGCCGGATGATATAGAAGCACTGATCCGCCCTAAGTTGTTACGCACTTTCCCGCAGCTAAAGGAGGTGAAATTTAGCCACCGCTGGAGCGGTAACTTCCTGCTGACGCTGTCACGTATGCCGCAGTTTGGGCAAATCGAGAAGAATGCGTTCTTTATGCAAGGGGATAGCGGACATGGCGTGACCTGTACCCACTTGTCGGGAAGGCTGATTGCCGAGGTGCTGCGCGGACAGGCAGAAAGGTTTGATGCGTTTGCCAAATTGCCGCATTTACCGTTTCCTGGCGGCAGGCGCTTTAAAGTACCACTAACGGCAATGGGCGCGGTGTGGTACGCGTTAAGGGATCGGTTGGGGGTTTAGGCTAACGTATTGTCGCGGCGCAGTTTATTGCGAGTGTTATTTAAAACCCGCGATAAATCGCGCCGCTAGCGAAATAGTGCAGAAGTCTGCACTCGCACGTCAATCTCACTCCAGCGGCATCTTCATCGGGTCATCGTAGCTGTACTCAAATCCCAGCTCGTTGCAGATTTTCGAGCCATCAACCACCTTCCCCGCCGAACGCACGGGCTCGGCAGTAAAGGTCGGAGCCACCAGCCCCAACTGCTTCGAAACAAACGGATAAAAATCATCGCGTGCGGGATGTTTCGACGCGCACAGGTTGTAGACGCGTCCACCTTTCGGCGTTTGCAGCAACAGTACAATCGCATCCACCACATCATCGAGATGCACCAGATTGACCGCATGACCGCCATTCTCCAATCCAACCTTCCCGGCGAGGAATCGACCTGGATGGCGATTCGGCCCCACCAGTCCCGCCAAACGCACTATATCAACGCTAGTACCCGGCAGATCGTGCAGCCAGTTTTCCAGTTCGACCAGCGTCTTACCTGCCACACTCTCTGGCTGCAACGCACTGCTCTCTTTCATTATGCCCGGACCGGTGCCGTACACCGACGACGAGCTGGTAAAAATGATGCGCGGCACTTTATGCGCCAATGCCGTATCTACCACGTTCTGCACGGCTTGCATGTAATCTTCACCGCCCTGAACCGTGCGGCTGGCGGGTAACGTCACCACCAGCGCGTCCACCGCCATCAGCGTGGCCAACTCATCCGCTTCACATTCAATCTCGGGTGTTAGCACCAGTTGAAATGCCTCAATACCGCATCGGCGCGCTGCATCTACACCATCGGGAGAGGTTTTGCTGCCGGTCACTTGCCAGCCGCGTGCCGTCAGCGCCATCGCCAGCGGCATACCCAGCCATCCCAGACCTACAATCGCGACTTTTTTCATACCGACTCCTGCTTTCCAGCGCTAAGACACTTCATCTTAATCCCAGCGATTATGGCAAACCAGCGCAAACTGTTGCGGAAGGTTCCGAGAACTGACGTTAAAAAAGGGTTGCCAAGCGCCGCCATCTTCGTTAGGTTAATCAGCACGCAAATGAATACTCATTCAGCAACGGAATTTACTATGACACGCGTTCAGTTCAACCACCATCATCACCATCATCCTGACTAGTCTTTCAGGCGATGTGTGCTGGGAGACGATTAGGATCTTCCAGTGGTGCGAACGCAAAGAGAGCCCCCGGAAGATCATCTTCCGGGGGTTTTTTTATGGGCGAACGCAACCCAACTGAGTTCAGACAGGATTGAATAAGAGGACAGGAACCATGTTAGATAACACCCGTTTACGCATAGCTATGCAGAAATCTGGCCGTTTAAGCGATGAATCACGCGAATTGCTGGCACGCTGCGGTATTAAAATTAACCTTCAGCAGCAGCGTCTGATTGCGTTTGCGGAGAACATGCCTATCGATATCCTGCGTGTGCGTGATGACGATATTCCAGGCCTGGTGATGGATGGCGTGGTGGATCTCGGCATCGTCGGTGAAAACGTGCTGGAAGAAGAGCTGCTGGACCGCCGCGCGCAAGGCGAAGACCCGCGCTACTTCACCCTGCGTCGTCTCGATTTCGGCGGTTGCCGCCTGTCGCTGGCGATGCCAGTGGATGCGGAATATACCGGCCCGCAGTGCCTGCAGAACTCACGTATTGCCACCTCTTATCCGCACCTGCTGAAGAAATATCTCGATAAGCAAGGCGTCTCCTTTAAGTCTTGCCTGCTGAACGGTTCGGTGGAAGTCGCGCCACGCGCGGGTTTGGCCGATGCCATTTGCGACCTGGTATCGACCGGTGCCACCCTTGAAGCCAACGGCCTGCGTGAAGTGGAAGTCATCTACCGCTCTAAAGCGGTACTGATTCAACGCGACGGCGAGCTGCCAGCAGCCAAGCAAGAACTGATCGACAAAATGATGACGCGCATTCAGGGCGTGATCAAAGCGCGTGAATCCAAATACATCATGCTGCACGCGCCAAGCGAGCGCCTGGAAGAAGTGATCGCCCTGCTGCCAGGTGCCGAGCGCCCAACCGTATTGCCACTGGCAGGCGAAGTGAGCCGCGTGGCGATGCACATGGTGAGCAGTGAAACCCTGTTCTGGGAAACCATGGAAAAACTGAAAGCGCTGGGTGCCAGCTCGATCCTCGTACTGCCAATCGAAAAAATGTTGGAGTAACAGCATGAGCACAATCATGACCCCGATTGACTGGCAACAGTGTGATGAACAACAGCAGCAAGCGCTGCTGATGCGCCCGGCAATTTCTGCTTCGGCGAGCATCAGCGAAATCGTGCGCGATGTGCTGACGCAAGTAAAAGAACAAGGCGATGATGCGCTGCGCGAGTTCAGCGCGCGCTTCGACAAAGCGCAGGTGGAAAACCTGCGCGTCACGCCAGCAGAGATGCAAGCCGCCAGCGACCGTTTGAGCGATACGCTGAAGCAGGCGATGGCAGTGGCTGTCGGTAATATCGAAACGTTCCATAACGCGCAAATTCTGCCCGCGGTGGACATTGAGACGCAACCGGGCGTGCGCTGCCAGCAGATTACCCGTCCGGTACAATCGGTTGGGTTGTATATTCCTGGCGGATCTGCCCCGCTGTTCTCCACGGTATTAATGCTGGCAACCCCAGCACGTATCGCCGGTTGTGGTCGTGTGGTGCTCTGTTCGCCCCCGCCGATTGCCGATGAAATTCTTTATGCAGCGCAACTGTGCGGCGTAAAAGAGGTGTTTCAGGTAGGCGGTGCGCAAGCGATTGCTGCGCTGGCCTTCGGCACCGAAACCGTACCAAAAGTAGACAAGATCTTTGGCCCAGGCAACGCCTACGTCACCGAGGCCAAACGTCAGGTGAGCCAGCGTTTAGATGGCGCCGCGATTGATATGCCTGCTGGCCCATCAGAGGTTTTGGTGATTGCTGATGAAGGTGCCACACCGGCATTTGTCGCTTCTGATCTGCTATCACAAGCAGAGCACGGCCCGGATTCACAGGTTATCTTGCTGACCCCTTCGCTGAAACTGGCAGAAGGCGTGGCTCAGGCGGTGGAAGAACAGCTCGCGCAGTTGCCACGTGCGGCCACCGCACGTCAGGCGCTGGAGAGTAGCCGTCTGATAGTGCTGCGCGATCTGGCGCAGTGTGTGGAGATCTCCAACCTGTACGGTCCTGAGCACCTGATTATTCAGACGCGCCAGCCACGTGATCTGGTGGATGCGATCACCAGCGCCGGTTCGGTGTTCCTCGGTGACTGGTCTCCGGAATCAGCGGGTGATTACGCCTCAGGCACCAATCACGTATTACCGACTTATGGTTATACCGCCACCTGTTCAAGTCTGGGATTAGCCGATTTCCAGAAGCGTATGACGGTGCAAGAGCTGACGCCACAAGGCTTCCTCAATCTGGCTTCAACCATTGAAACCTTAGCCGCCGCTGAGCAGCTGGAAGCCCATAAAAACGCCGTTACCCTGCGTGTTGCCGCGCTGAAGGAGCAAGCATGAGCATTGAAGATTTAGCCCGCGCCAATGTGCGCGCGTTGACGCCGTATCAATCTGCGCGTCGTTTGGGGGGTAACGGTGATGTGTGGCTGAATGCCAACGAATTCCCGCTGCCGGTGCCCTTTGAGCTGTCTCAGCAAACGCTGAACCGCTATCCGGAATGCCAGCCGAAGTTGGTGATTGAGCGCTATGCGGCTTTTGCCGGTTTATCGCCGGAGCAAGTGATTGTCAGTCGTGGTGCTGATGAAGGCATTGAGCTGTTAATGCGCGCCTTCTGTGAGCCGGGCAAAGATGCGATCCTGTTCTGCCCGCCGACATACGGCATGTACAGCGTGAGCGCGGAAACCATCGGCATCGAGTATCGCACCGTGGCAGCATTGGATGACTGGCAGCTGAATCTGCCCGCCATTGCCGAACAGTTAGACGGCGTGAAAGTGGTCTACATGTGCAGCCCGAACAATCCGACCGGCAACCTGATCAATCAAGACGATATCCGTAAACTGCTGGAGATGACCGCCGGTAAAGCACTGCTGGTCGCCGATGAAGCCTATATCGAGTTTTGCCCGGAGGCGACTCTCGCCGGTTGGTTGAAAGAATATCCACATCTGGTGATCCTGCGCACGCTATCAAAAGCCTTTGCGCTGGCTGGCCTGCGCTGTGGCTTTACGCTGGCCAACAAGCCCGTGATCGACCTGTTGATGAAAGTGATCGCGCCTTACCCGCTGGCGACCCCGGTTGCTGATGTCGCGGGACAGGCGCTGAGCGAAGAAGGCATTGCGCTGATGCGTAAGCATGTCGCCGAACTCAACGCCAATCGTGCATGGCTGTTTGAACAACTGCCACAGCTGAACGTGGTGCAGCAGGTGTTCCCGAGCGAAACCAACTACATTCTGGCGCGCTTCACTGATTCGCCAAAAGTGTTTAAAACGCTGTGGGATCAAGGCATTATTCTGCGCGACCAAAACAAAAACCCCGGCCTTGCGGGATGCCTGCGCATCTCCATCGGCACCCGTGAAGAGTGCGAGCGCCTGATCGCCGCGCTGCAAGCCTTATCAGTGGAGCAAGCATGAGTCAGAAGACCCTTTTTATCGACCGCGACGGTACTATCATCTCTGAGCCGCCAACGGATTTTCAGGTTGATCGCATGGAGAAGCTGGCGTTTGAAAAAAACGCCATCCCTGCGCTGCTGGCCCTGCAAAATGCCGGCTATCAGCTGGTGATGATCACCAATCAGGATGGTCTGGGCACCGACAGCTTCCCACAGGCTGATTTTGATGGCCCACACAATCTGATGATGCAGATTCTGACTTCGCAGGGCGTGAACTTCAGCGACATCTTGATCTGCCCGCATAAGCCGGAAGATAACTGCGATTGCCGCAAGCCGAAAACCAAAATGGTGGAAGCCTGGCTGGCACAAGGCGCACTGGACACCGCAAACAGCTATGTGATTGGCGATCGCCTGACCGATATCCAGCTGGCTGAGAACATGGGCATTCAGGGCCTGCGTTACGGTGCAGAAGGTATTGACTGGGACGCGATCCAGGCACGCCTGACCAAACGTGACCGCCATGCGCTGGTGCAACGCAACACCAAAGAAACGCAGATCAAAGTCGAAGTGTGGCTGGACCGCGAAGGCGGCAGCAAGATCAATACCGGTGTCGGCTTCTTTGACCACATGCTGGACCAGATTGCCGTACACGGCGGCTTCCGCATGAACATCGACGTGAAAGGCGATCTCTACATCGACGATCACCACACCGTGGAAGATACCGGTCTGGCGCTGGGTGAAGCGCTGCTCAAGGCGCTGGGTGACAAACGTGGTATCGGCCGTTTCGGCTTCGTGCTGCCGATGGACGAGTGCCTGGCACGCTGCGCACTGGATATCTCTGGCCGTCCGCACATCGAGTTTAAAGCCGAGTTCAGCTATCAGCGTGTCGGCGATCTCAGCACCGAGATGGTTGAGCACTTCTTCAGCTCCCTCTCCTACGCCATGATGAGCACCCTGCACCTGAAAACCAAAGGCAAGAACGATCATCATCGTGTGGAAAGCCTGTTTAAAGCCTTTGGCCGCACCCTGCGCCAGGCAATTCGCGTGGATGGCAACACCCTGCCGAGTTCGAAAGGAGTGCTGTGATGAACGTGGTGATTCTCGATACCGGGTGCGCCAACCTTTCCTCCGTGAAGTGGGCGATTGAGCGCCTCGGCTATACGCCAGAAGTGAGCCGCGATCCGGATGTGGTGCTGCGCGCCGACAAGCTGTTGTTGCCAGGCGTGGGCACAGCCCAAGCCGCCATGAACCAGTTGCAGGAGCGTGACCTGATCGATCTGATCAAAGCCTGTACCCAACCGGTACTCGGCATTTGTCTTGGTATGCAGTTGCTGGGTCGCGGGAGCGATGAGAATGGCGGCGTGACCACACTGGGTCTGGTGGATGAACCGGTCTCGCTGATGGATACCCAGGGTTTGCCCTTGCCACATATGGGCTGGAACCAGATCACTTCGCAAGCTGGCAACCACCTGTTCCGTAATATCCCGGACGGCAGCTACTTCTATTTTGTGCACAGCTACGCCATGCCAGTGAATGCCGCCACCATCGCTCAGTGCGATTACGGCCATCCGTTCACCGCTGCGTTGCAGAAAGATAATTTCTTCGGCGTGCAGTTTCACCCGGAGCGTTCTGGCAAAGCAGGCGCGCAGTTGCTGAAAAACTTCCTGGAGATGTGATGATTATCCCCGCATTAGATTTAATCGACGGCAAAGTGGTGCGTCTGCATCAGGGCGACTATGGTCAGCAGCGCGACTACGGTAGCGATCCGCTGCCACGCCTGCAGGATTACGAACGTCAGGGCGCGGAAGTGCTGCACCTGGTGGATCTCACTGGCGCCAAAGATCCGGCTAAGCGCCAGATTCCTCTGCTCACTACCCTGCTGCGCGGCGTGAATGTACCGGTGCAGGTCGGTGGCGGCATCCGCAATCGTGAAGACGTTGCAGCCTTGCTGGCGGCCGGCGCGACTCGCGTGGTGGTGGGCTCCACGGCTGTTAAGCAGCCAGAGGAAGTGAAAAGCTGGTTCAACGAGTTCGGCGCGGATGCCATTGTACTGGCGCTGGATGTTCGCATTGACGCCAATAATCGCAAAGAAGTGGCGATCAGTGGCTGGCAGGAAGCGGCTGGCGTAACGCTGGAAGAAGTGATTGGCTGGTATCAACCAGTTGGCCTGAAGCACGTGCTGTGCACCGATATCTCCCGCGATGGCACGTTAAGTGGTTCCAACGTGGCGCTGTATAAAGAAGTGTCTGATGCCTTCCCGGATATTGCGTTCCAGAGTTCCGGCGGCATTGGATCGCTGGATGATATCGCGGCTTTACGTGGCAGTGGCGCACAGGGCGTGATTGTCGGTCGTGCTTTACTGGAAGATAAATTCACCGTAGCGGAGGCGATTGCATGCTGGCAAAACGGATAATTCCTTGTCTCGATGTCCGTGACGGACAAGTGGTGAAAGGCGTCCAGTTCCGCAACCACGAAATTATTGGCGATATCGTGCCACTGGCGCAGCGCTATGCACAGGAAGGCGCTGACGAGCTGGTGTTCTATGATATCACCGCCTCTTCCGATGGCCGTGTGGTAGATAAAAGCTGGGTGTCACGTGTCGCAGAAGTGATTGATATTCCATTCTGCGTCGCGGGCGGTATCAAGAGTGAAGAGGATGCCGCGCGCATTCTGCAGTTCGGTGCGGATAAGATCTCCATAAACTCTCCGGCACTGGCTGACCCGACGCTGATCACGCGTCTGGCGGATCGCTTTGGTGTGCAGTGCATCGTGGTGGGTATTGATACCTGGTTCGATGAAGCCACTGGCAAGTATCACGTCAATCAATATACCGGCGATGAATCACGTACCCGCGTCACCACCTGGGAAACCCTGGATTGGGTACAGGAAGTGCAAAAGCTGGGCGCGGGCGAAATCGTGCTGAACATGATGAACCAGGATGGCGTACGTAATGGTTACGATCTGGTGCAGCTGAAGAAAGTGCGTGAGGTATGTAAAGTGCCCCTTATCGCTTCTGGCGGAGCAGGCACCATGCCGCACTTCCTCGAAGCCTTTGAACAGGCAAACGTCGATGGTGCGCTGGCCGCTTCAGTGTTTCACAAACAAATTATCAATATCGGCGAGTTGAAAAACTTCCTGATCGACAACGGTGTGGAGATTCGCGCGTGTTAACTGCAGAACAACTGGCCAAACTGGATTGGGCCAAAACCGCGGGCATGATGCCCGTCATCGTCCAGCATAACGTTTCTGGCGAAGTGCTGATGCACGGTTATATGAATGAGGAAGCGCTGCAAAAGACGCTGGCGGAAGGCAACGTCACCTTCTTCTCTCGCACCAAAAACCGCTTGTGGACCAAGGGGGAAACCTCCGGTCACTTTCTGCAGGTGGCGAGCATCACCCCGGATTGTGATAACGACACCCTGCTAGTGCTGGCAAACCCGATTGGGCCAACCTGCCACCTCGGCACCTCAAGCTGCTTCTCACCGGCTGCGCCAGATTGGGCGTTCCTCTATCAGCTTGAGCAACTGCTGGCTTCGCGTAAGAGCGCCGATCCTGAGAGTTCTTACACCGCGAAACTGTATGCCAGCGGCACCAAACGTATCGCGCAGAAAGTCGGTGAAGAAGGCGTGGAAACCGCACTGGCAGCCACAGTGAACGATCGCCACGAACTGACCAACGAAGCGTCTGATCTGCTGTATCATCTGATGGTGCTGCTGCAGGATCAGGAGCTGGATTTGAGCACGATTATTAATAATCTGCGGGCGCGTCATAAGTAACAGATTGTGCAATAAGCTGCTCAAAATTGACATTTCAAAACTATTTTGAGCAGCATGCTTCTCAAAAAAAGCAAAGCTAGTTAAAATTGAGCAATATACTGCTCATTGGAGGTTAGCATGCTTATCCTACAGCTCTACCTTGATGGAAACTGGCACGACGTTGCCGAGCTTGATGTTAAAGAGCCTTCTAAAGGTCGTGAAAGCGCAGCACTTCTTGCTTATGACTTCAATTATGCAGCTGAACATCTCGACCGAAACGATATCGCTAGCTGTAGTTTGAATTATCCCGTAATGCTGATAGGCAGCCATTTTGCGCAGCCTTGGTTTGGTTTCCTCGACGATATTGTCCCAGCGGGAGCAAGCCGACGTTATTGGATTCAGCATCTTGGTTTACAGGGTAAATCTTCAGCTGAGCAAGATTATGCGCTATTGAAAGCCGGCACCATTGCGCCTGTTGGAAATTTACGTATCAAAGATTCCCTACCCCAACTCCCTGAAAATAGCCAACTCAAGACTCGCCGTTTTCCTGCCGAATGGGCGATTGAGAGAGACAGTGATTTTCTTGAATATGCGCAACAAATGGGAGCCGCCAGCGGCGGCGCAACAGGTGCGGGAGGGGAAGCGCCAAAACTGCTGCTACGACGAAATACAAACAGCGAAGTGTGGATTGATACCTGGCAAGATGATCAACAGAACCGGGATATCCCTTATCTGGTCAAATATCCGCGTGGATCACGAAGCCCAATCGACTGCGACATCCTGCGCGCAGAATATCATTTCTATCATGAGTTACAGGCCATGGGTGTAGAGACGATTGACACGCAGGAGATGTTGCTATGCGAAGGTGAACGATACCCCTCGCTTTGGCTACCACGCTTTGATATTGCGTTTGTTGAAAACAGAAAAGTCATGTACGGGCTTGAATCCATCTATTCGTTAATGAAAAAACCACCGGGTAGTTATCTCAATCATTTTGAGGTCATTCGCTGCCTGGTTGAGCGATTAGCTTTAACAGGTGAAGATCGCGAAAAGTTGGTCAGTGAATGGGTTAAACGTGACATGCTCAATGTAGCATTTGGTAATTCAGATAATCATGGGCGCAATAGTGCCATTCTAAAAAAACCATCAGGGATGTGGCTTGCACCGGTATATGACTTCGCACCGATGAAAGCCGATCCAGAAGGCGTGGTGCGAACAACCCAATGGGGTTCACCTTACGAAGAGGGTGGCCATTACAATTGGCAGTTGATTGCTCAACAGCTCAACGAGTTTATCCCTGAAGCGTCATTACTCAATTCGTTGCGTGAGTTAACCCGCAAGCTCGCTGGATTAAAATCCCGACTTGCCGCTCGGGGTGTACCGCATTCAATTCTGGAGATGCCAGGCATTGGTTTTAACTATCTCGAAGAACGCATCGCTGGGTGGCAAATATGAAGAATACGATGACGCCTTTTGAGCGAGAAGCGATGCTGCTAGGCCTTCTTCAACAATTTATTGAGGAGAAGTTAACTCATGGCCAACTCTTAATGCAGCTTCGTAAAAAGGTGCTAGGGTTTTCACAGGAACGCTATGCCAGCTTAGCGGGCATCAGTCGTCGCACGTTATCTGACGTTGAGCTGGACAAAGAAAGTATCACGCTGACTACGTTGAATCGCGTATTTAAACCTCTTGGATTGAAACTGGGCTTGCTGCCACGCCAAAAACATATGATGCAGGAATTACTCAGCAATCTTACTCAACAGGGAGCCCCTGATGACCACTCATGAGAAACTGATCGCCCTTCTCAACCAGCACAACGCGCGCTATCGCGTGGTCGAGCATCCCGCGACTGGCAAATGTGAAGCTGTTGCTGAGATTCGCGGGACTGAAGTGGGACAAGGCGCCAAAGCATTGGTGTGCCATGTCAAAGGTAACGGTATCAAACAGCATGTGTTGGCGGTTCTGCCGGCTGATCAACAGGCGGATTTGAGCAAAGTGGCTGAATCGGTGGGTGGGCGTCGCGCTTCTTTGGCTTCTCCAGCAGAGGTGGACGCATTAACGGGCTGTGTGTTCGGTGCGATTCCGCCCTTCAGTTTTCATCCCGACCTGCGGTTGGTGGTAGACCCGCTGCTGTTTGAACGTTACGACGAAATTGCCTTTAACGCGGGTCTGCTCGAGAAATCAGTGGTGATGAGTGTGGCGGATTATCGCACGATGCATAATGGTAACGTCATGAAAATAATCTGCTAATTGCCATGGCGGACAGTGATCGGTACTCTGCGTTATTCCACATCACGAAAAAAGAAGACCGAAATTATGGCAAGTTCTCGTTTTACTGCCCGCCTGCGTCAGACGCTGGCGCTGGCTGTGCTGGCAGGTTGCGCATTTGGCGCACAGGCAAAGATTGAACAAGTACGCTTCGCGGTTGATCCAACCTACCCTCCTTTCGAATCCAAAACCCCGCAGGGCAAACTGGTAGGTTTTGATATCGACCTTGGCAACGCGCTGTGCGAGCAGATGCAAACCAAATGCGTGTGGGTTGAGAGCCAGTTCGACGGCATGATCCCGGCGCTGAAAGCCCGCAAGTTCGATGCCATCCTGTCTGATATGGGTATCACGGAAGAGCGTCTGAAACAGATCGACTTCACCGTTCCGCTCTATGATACGCACACCCAATTGATTGCACGCAAAGGCTCTGGCCTGCTGCCAACGGCTGAATCGCTGAAAGGCAAAACAGTTGGTGTTGAGCAGGGAACCGTGCAGGAGCGCTATGCACTGGCAAAATGGCAGCCACACGGCGTGAACGTGGTGCCTTACGGCGATCAGGCGCAGGTTGAAAGTGATTTGATCTCTGGTCGTCTGGATGTGGTGTTCACCGATGCGGCGCAGGCGGCAAACGGCTTCCTGAAACACCCACAGGGCAAAGATTTTGAGCTGGCTGGCCCGATTGTGGAAGACCCGATTATCGGTCCTGGCACGGCGATTGGTCTGCGTAAAGGCGACGAAGAGCTGAAAACGGCTCTCGATAACGCTTTCGCTGAGATTAAGAAAAACGGCACTTTTGACAAGATCCAGAAGAAGTACTTCGCCACCGATATCTCGATCCAGCATTAATCAATGCAGGGGCGGTCTTCAGGCCGCCCTGTCCGCGCTGCTAACATGAGCAAGCGCAAATTTAGCGGCTTCATACCCGCTCATTTTCACAGCAGCACTATAATTCCAATCAATAAAATTAATCAGGCACGACGTTCAACGTGCCGTAGAAACAGGACATCGACCACGTCATGCAACAACAACATCATCCTCTGTTAAGTGCTTCACTCGGTACACAGCGCGAAATCGTCAGTTTCCATTTCGGTACCGATTCCCAGCAGCGCGTCTACATTCAGGCGGCACTGCACGGTGATGAACTGCCGGGTATGGCGGTGGCGTGGTATCTGAAACACAAGCTGCTGGCGCTGGAATCGGCCGGGCAGCTCAAATCCAAAATTACGCTGGTGCCGGTGGCAAATCCGCTGGCGATGGGGCAACACTGGCACGGCAGCCATTTGGGTCGATTCCATACGCTTTCAGGTCAGGATTTCAATCGCCGTTTCCCGGCGTTAGGCGATACCCTGGCTGAAGAGTTGGCCGGTTCGTTGACGCAAAGCGAGTATGAAAACAAGCGGCTGATCCGTGATGCCATTGATCGCCATTATCGCGATCGCATTGCTAAAACCGAACTGGATGCGCAGCGCTTCACGTTGATGCGTATGGCCAGTCAGGCTGATTTGATGATTGACCTGCACTGCGACTGGGATGCGTTGCCACACCTCTACACGACCCCGCATGCGTGGCAGGATATCGAGCCTTTAGCGCGTTGGTTAGGTAGCGAAGTACAGCTTCTGGCCCAAATCTCTGGTGGCGAGCCGTTTGATGAAGCCTGCTGCGAGCCATGGCTAACGCTGGCCGAGCGGTTTGGTGGTGAGTATCCGATGCCACGGGGTTTATTACCGGTGACGCTCGAATTACGTGGTGTGGCGGATGTGTCGCCTGGACAAGCTGAGAAGGATGCGGATGCGATTATTAACGCGCTGATTGAAGGTGGCTACATTGCAGGTGACGTGGGTGAGTCCCCTGCTCTGATCAACCCTGCAACGCCGCTGGCAGGTTGTGAGTATATCCATGCACCGCATTCAGGGCTGTTGTTGAATCGCCGTGAGTTGGGCGAATGGATCAAGCCGGGTGAAGTGGTAGCGGAGATTGTGGACCCGATTACCGACCAGGTGACGCCGCTGGTGGCAGAGTTTGGTGGGGTGCTGTATGCAAGGAACCTGATGAAGTTTGCAACGGCGGGGATGCTGGTGGTGCGGTTGGCGGGGGAAAATGCGGGACGTGAGGGCGAATTATTGGTGGTTTAACAAAACAACAAAAAATCACTATAAAAATGATTTTTTTTTCGTAAAATAAACTCCTGTTTTATGGAGTTCATAACTGGTAATTACATGCTTAAAGATATACAAG
Source organism: Candidatus Pantoea communis (assembly GCF_011752685.1). Taxonomy (NCBI): domain Bacteria; kingdom Pseudomonadati; phylum Pseudomonadota; class Gammaproteobacteria; order Enterobacterales; family Erwiniaceae; genus Pantoea; species Candidatus Pantoea communis. Next base: position 41,504 of record NZ_VWXC01000002.1, on the reverse strand, counting down.
CGTTAAGGTTTTTCGCAATATTATTTGTTGTATTCCTTCACCTGCCAATTATTCTTCCTAACAATCATACCTATAACGAATTGCGCAATTTCACTAATACAGATAGTGGTGTTGAACTTTTTTTTGTAATAGCAGGTTATTTCTTATCACTTACACTGGATAAATCTTCTAACCACATTAATTCAACGCCTGATAAAATAGTGTATTTGATAAAGATTTACATAAAAAAGATAAAAAGATTATCTCCTCCGGTATATTTCTGGATTGCTATTCCAATGTTATTCTCGTTAATCACTAAGAACTCAGAATTGTGGTTACCTTATAACTTGATGATGGAGAAATTCTTTGCCTCTTTTGTATGGCTTAGAAATTTTGAAGAGATTGGTACCGAAGGTAATTTTGGTTACATGTGGGCACTTTCTTTAGAAATGCAATTCTTCATAATTTACCCTCTTGTATACTTAACTTTTGGTCGCAAGAAAACCATCATTACTTCCGTCGTAATCTGTGTATTTATGATGTTTTATCGGCCTGGCGGTGGTCCTGCCTGGATGTTTAGATTTGATCCTCTTTTGTACGGCACACTACTTTATTACATCGTTAGTTCAATTGATTTAACTAAACTTTCATTGCAAGAGATTAATCTTAGTCCATTAAAAAAATCTGCTATTGGGCTTATGATGATCATTTCTTTAGCTGTTGTTCCACAGGCACTAATTCACTTATGGACATTTAGATTTAGCGCAGCCGCTATGATTTCAACGGTGTGTGTTTTCTTAGCTGTCATGAATACAGGTTTTTTTACCAGTTTCCCATCAATCTTAAACAAAATTGTATCTTATATTGGAGGCCGGTCATTTTCATTATTTTGTTGCCACATTCCAGTATGGTTTATAATTTTCCAACTAACTCATGGTCACAATATTTCAGATTCAAGCAGGATAGTATTGCAAATATTATCTATGTTCATTGCAACAGAATTAACGTATCAGATTTTAGAAAAACCATTTATTAAGAAAAAATAATTAACGCCCAACTTTTGACATAAAAAACCCCAACAATATGATAAGTTGGGGTTTTTTTTAAGAATAAAAAATTTTCAAACTAAAATCGTGTTACAAAATGAAAACACGATGTGTTAGCTTTCAAGCCACTCCGTATGGAATACACCTTCTTTATCGATACGCTTATAAGTGTGCGCACCGAAGTAGTCACGCTGAGCCTGAATCAGGTTAGCAGGCAGTACTTCTGAACGGTAGCTGTCGTAATAGGCAATTGCAGCAGAGAAGGTCGGAGTTGGGATACCATTCTGAATTGCATAAGACACAACATCACGAAGTGCCTGCTGATATTCATCGGCAATGTTTTTGAAATATGGATCCAGCAGCAGGTTAGCAATATCAGCATTGCTCGCATAAGCATCAGTGATTTTCTGCAAGAACTGAGCACGGATGATGCAGCCAGCACGGAAGATCTTAGCGATTTCACCGTAGTGCAGATCCCAGTTGTTCTCTTCTGAAGCTGCACGCAGCTGAGAGAAGCCCTGAGCATAAGAAACAATTTTGCCCAGATACAGAGCACGACGCACTTTCTCAACAAACTCAGCTTTGTCACCGGTGAAAGCTTTAGCCTGAGGACCGCTCAGCACCTTAGAGGCTGCAACACGCTGCGATTTCAATGAGGACAGGTAACGAGCGAAAACTGATTCGGTGATCAGCGACAGCGGCTCGCCAAGATCAAGAGAACTCTGACTGGTCCACTTACCGGTACCTTTGTTAGCAGCTTCATCAAGAATCACATCCACCAGATATTTACCGTCTTCGTCTTTCTTGGTGAAGATATCTTTGGTGATGTCGATCAGGTAGCTGCTCAGCTCGCCGTTGTTCCAATCAGTGAAAGTCTTAGCCAATTCTTCGTTGTTCAGACCCAATGCACCTTTCAACAGTGCATAAGCTTCAGCAATCAACTGCATGTCGCCATATTCGATGCCGTTATGGACCATCTTCACATAGTGACCGGCGCCGTTTGGACCGATGTAAGCAACACAAGCTTCACCGTCTTCAGCACGCGCAGCGATTTTGTCCAGAATTGGCGCAACCAGTTCGTACGCTTCTTTCTGACCACCAGGCATGATGGAAGGACCTTTCAATGCACCCTCTTCACCGCCGGAGACGCCGGTACCAATGAAGTTGAAGCCTTGGTCTGACAGTTCTTTGTTACGACGGATGGTGTCTTTATAGAAGGTGTTACCGCCATCAATAAGGATGTCACCTTTGTCTAGGTGAGGAGTTAGAGAAGCAATAGTTTTATCAGTCGCTTCACCCGCCTGCACCATCAGCAGGATACGGCGAGGTTTTTCCAGCGATTCAACGAACTCTTCAACGGTGTAGAACGGAGCAAGTTTTTTGCCATGATTCTCTGCGATAACTTCATCAGTCTTTTCGCGCGAACGGTTGAAGATAGAAACAGTGTAACCGCGGCTCTCAATGTTAAGAGCCAAGTTACGGCCCATAACTGCCATACCTACAACGCCGATCTGTTGCTTGGACATTACATACTCCTGTCTGTGGTCGCTCATAGTGTTACTGGTAACACTATTCTATAAGTGATCGATATGTTAACTCAACCGTCACTAAGTTAGGTAGAAATTGATGCTTAAATGGTGTCACTTTTTTAGTGACAGCAGCCTACTCTTTGATTTGAGCTTTACATATCTTAGAACAGTCAAGTGACTAAAATCTAAATTCATAAATCGTGAATATCAAAATATTAAAAACCACTTAAACTACTCATATCATGTTATAATGGCAGTAAATAACATAAATTAATAACTGAGAGTATCAATATGTAATTCTATAACTACTATTTTTGACAGCTAACTAGGTTGTGAGATTAGAGATTCAATGGAAAGCACTGAAAAATTTATACGTTGATTATTCATTAGCTTTATGGTTAATTGAAATAAGGATTTGAAATTGATAAACCTTAAAACCCTCATCCTATTTTTTAGATACTACATGCTTTCAGCATTTACATTTAGCCGAAAGATAACAACAATCCATACAATAACTTTCCGTGTGTTTTCTCCCGAAGGAGGCAGGGGTGGAGGTTCTGCAGTGCAGACTTGTCAACAAATATTAATGCAGGATCGTCTTAAAGATTTAAATCTTAAATATACTTATTTCGAGGAAAATGAATTTTCAAAAAACTGGCAAAGTAGGTTAGCCGATCTTTTTGGCGCGATTCAGTTTGTGATTTTAAAAACAAAAGATGAAAAAAACTGCGCCTATATAACTCATGATTATGGAACCGCTTTCGGTCTAGGATTACTTCGCAAGAAATATGTGTATATTTCACACCTTCAAGGCCCTAGAGTGGAAGAGAAGTATAACTATGGTGAAATATTCACAAAAACTGATGAATGGATTGTGAAATTTTGCGAGCGGTTTGCCTTTAAAAAAGCATTCTATGTCTGCTTTCCCAGCAAAGGAGCCCAAGAATATTATTTTCAGAGTAAATACCGTTCAATTAATAAAGGCCAAGCTAGAGTTGGGCCTGTGCTATACAATACAATTTTTGCAAATCCTGAACCAGAATCTATTAGCAATATTACTAAAGATGATGAGTTTGTTACCATATTATCAGTAGGGTCCCTTCTACCAGCTAAGGGATTAGATCTTGCACCAGGATATTTAGAGAAAAAAATTTCAAATAGCGAAAAAAAAGTTCGATGGATTTTAGTAGGTTCAGGTCATCTTAAAGATAAGATCATCGAACAGGCTAGGGAGTTAGAGAAAAAGCATGAAAAATTCAATTTTATTTTTCATGAAAACTTGACCTATCCACAGATAAGATTTTTAAATTCAATCTGCGACATATATCTTATGCCGCATAGAGTTTCTATTTTCGACCTCGCTACTTTAGAAGCTATGAAAGAAGGGAAGATGGTTATCCTTTCACCTCGAGGTGGAAACTTCGATTTTAATAAAGATGGCAATATAATTTTCACAGATAATGAAAGCATCAATATCTTTAATGAAAAAACCATAAAAAAATTTGGGGATAAAAATAGAGAGGTTTATCAAAACTACTTTTCAACAACTAAGTTTAAAGAAAACTATTGTCGTATTATAAGTGACCTTACGAAATAACAATATTTAGGTGAGCCAATATTTTTGGTTCACCTACATTAGCAATAATCCGAAACTAACCATTTGACTGCCCCTGTAAAAGACAGTGAGATTGAGCTAATCAACTCATTAGTAATGACTGCACCGCTCTTAATTTCACCTGTCGTTCAGAAAGATATCCTGAGTCAAAGACCACAGCTGGAATACCACATACTGTCTCTGAATTAACCAACAAAGTTGAATAAACACCTGCAATCACTCTAATCTTCTGAATGTTTTTTAAAATAAAAAGATCAGATATAGGGGCTGCATGTTCAATATAGGTGAAATTAGTTTCCACGCTATTTTCCAACTCATCAATCAATTTTTTGTCCGCAGGGAGTCTTGTATGACCTAATAATATAATATTAAAACCTAGCCGTGACTGTTCTTTGATAAATTTAACATACTCACCCCTAATTAAAGAATTCTTATTCTCATCAGGAAAACCACCTTGGCCAATAACAATAATATTATTATTATTTTCAATAAGCGGTACTCTATAGCATCTGTCTAAAGATCTCAATTTCTCCCGAGTTTTAGGAATTGATATTGGTAAGCTAATTAATGAATCTAAATCATTAAACACATGAGGATGCAAACAATAAAACTTAAAGTTTTCATCGTATGAACCTTCAAGAAACTGCAGATAGCTTGTTAATCCCTCTTCATAAAAAGAATATTTCTTACTAGGAAACGCTTCCGTTATTACCAATATCATTTCTGGAAATGGAGAATATACTTCATCAAACCAATCAATAGAGTGCCTGTAATTTATTCTCTCAATGTAATAATCAGTGTGATCAATTGTTTCGACCGTTTTCCATGAATGCAATCTATGTGCCCATAGCACATTCGAATTTGAAGATTGCCTATCCATTGTTATTAATAAGTGATCTTCGTAAATCTCTTCGGACATTTCAGCAACAACCGAAGCTATCAATGTTGAATAGAAGCCAGTTGAAATAAATAGCCTTTTCATAACCATCACCCGAATTTAACTTTTATTTTATTTACAATTAATAATGCTAGTTTAAAAGACTTTATGATGAGAGTTTTGAAAAAAAGATTATAGCTAGTTTTATTTATAACTTTAGCTTTAGCTCTATCCTGTTGAGTGATTTTTTCAACATCAAGGACTGACAAGTCGTACTCATAGGTTGGTAGCCTTGATTGTTTTTTTGAGTAATAATTAATCAGATGATATCTATAATTATCGACTTTATTTAAATCCATTATAGGCAAGCGCGGATGACCTGATTCCTTATCAATATTAAATAAATAAGATATACCGCTCAATTTATAAAAATCCATTGCCAAACTCAACTTAATAAAATATTCCCATATAGAAAACTCAGTTACATTCTCGTCAAAGTATCCTATCTCTTTAATAATTGATTTTGGGAAAACAAAACACAGAGAAGCGCAAGTATGACTAACAATCATTTTTTTTGCCAGAAAAAGCTCATCGTTTGATGGATGTTTTCTAGAACCCAGTAATAATGGTCGATTTAAAAAACGTGTACTGTAGTGAATTTTCACTTCTGGATAATATAATTTAACACCTTGATACCGAAAACTATGGTAAAGCTCTTCAAAAAAGCAATAGTCAATTCCATCATTTTGGTCAACTATAATAAGATACTCTCCCGACGCACTCCTTATGCCTATATTAATAGCTTTAGCATAATTATTATTGGCATCAAAGGATACAACTTTTATCTTTCGAACAGTTTCTTCATCGAAGGCGTTTATTACAGATGAAATTGCCTCTCGCTCCTCTTTGAGACAGATGATGATCAATTCCCAATAAGTAAATGATTGTCTATTTAGCGTAGAGATAATCGGTTCAACTGAGGAGGAAGTTACCGCGGTAATTGCAGAAATGAAAGGATTTTTTGTTTCACACATAGTTAGAAACTCAAAGCGGCGCAAATGCGCCGTCTTATTAAAAGTTAATTTTGAATGCTCGCAATAATTTTCCGATTATAGCTTTATTTAGCTTAAACTCAATTCCAAAAACCTTAGTGAGAATAAAGCCACCACTTATCCGGTAAGAAATTTTACCTGCATAACGCTCAATGAGTTTATCTTGTTCAGACATCGGTGCATGTGGATTTTTCTTTCGGTATTTCCAGTAAAAATCCTTGAGTGGATGGACACAAGTCAGAGTCCATGGTTTACGACGATCAGTGTAATGTAAAATACCAATATCAAGTAGCGTTTCCGATTCTTGCTGCATACTGTATTTACGTTCAAGATCGTTAGCTGTAAACATACGACTGTTTACATTCCATTTCAAAGGTAAAATCTTAGCTTCGTTCTTAAAAGTAATATTTAAAATGTCTTGGTCCTGAAGACTAATTTCTCGGTTATTAACATAGAAATTAATCATATAGTCATTAAATACATCTTCATATTTTTCTCTAATAACTTTCAGGTCAAAAACTATCATGCCTGCATTAAAATAATTATTATCAGCTCCCAGAATAAGGCGCCTGGTTTGAAGCAGACCACCTTCATCAAGCGATGCACCGATACATTTTCCATCAAGAGGTTCTAACCAAAGTTTAGCAATATCATCTAGACAAATCATATCTGAATCTAGATAAATTATTTTATCTACATCTTGAAGAACCTTATGAATAACTAAGCGGTAATAGGTATTCAAAGATATGTAGGACCTATTCAATGGCAATGAAATAAATAAATCAGGGTCAATTTCAACAAATTTAATCTGTACATTGCTCTTTAATTCTAATAATAGTAAATCTCTCTTTTCGTTTGAGAGGTTTTTATCACACAAAATATGGAAATTTATTCTTTGGTTTTCATTTGAGTTATCAAGGATTGATTCTATCGTTGCACTTGCATGAGGATAATATTTGTCATCAAACGACATGCAAATATTAATTGTTTCATCAAGAAGGATTTTCTCCTCTTTCTTCTTATCACTAATACCCTTTAAAATTAATTCTTTATCAATTACAGGAGCTTCCGCCAAATACATCAATCCAGCAGTGCTTATTTTAATTCCTTTATGTTCTCTACGCGCGAATAAAACATATGCATTAACTAATCTTTCAGCTATGAAACCCCAAATTCGCGACTGATATGAGTCGTAAGAGCTAATATCAACTTTACTCTCAGCTTCTTCCAAGACACCGAATAAAAATTCGCAATATTCATGATAATATTCACGTTTCATAATTGCAATATTTGCAAAGAAGCATGAGGTTGAATACATTGACTCCAAGAGCGCCAAATAATATTTTGGATATTTCTCTTTTACAATCTCCACTATAACATCGAGATCTTTTTTATAATGATCCAAAGCATACTGATCATAATTTGACATTACTTTCCATGGAAGTCCGACAGGATGAACATTCCATATCGGCCCCGTAATTATATCTTGGCCTTCACAAATACTTCTGATACTTTCAGGATCCAATTTGTGTTCATTTATAATGTCATCATTCAATCGATTAATCACATTATAGTCACCATGAGATTTAAGTGATAAATATCTCCTATAATGCATCAAACCATAATAATCAGCCTCATCATTTTTCCACGCCCAATATATTGCAGTAAGTTCACACCAAGATTTATTTTTATGAGAAATATTATCTCCAGTGTCATCACCAATGCAATATTCAAGTTCAGTATTAGATAATGCCCGGCCAACTTGAATGGGGATAATACATTCATTTTTAATATAAGGAGATTGTTTGTGATGACAAACATATATTTTAACGTTAGGATTTTTTGCCACGTAAACCTCAAATTTAAATATCAAATAATTTCAAGATAAAGTGATTTAGTCTTTTCATAAACTGATTCAAGACTAAAACGCTCTTCAACAATTCTTCGTCCTTGCAACCCCATTTTAATTCTCAACAGTGGGTTTGAAAACAAACTCAGAAGCTTCTCTTTAAACTCATCCTTGTCCCCTGGTCTAACGACATATCCATTAACACCATCATTAATAATACTGTTACAGCCACCGCTATCGTAGACTAAGCAGGCACGGCCAGTAGCTGCTCCTTCAATTATTATTCTTGGAACTCCCTCAAAATAAGTGGAGGGCAATGCCACAATATTGCATTCTTCGATTAATTTAGGAATATCACTGCGTTTACCGAGCCAATTAATTAGACCACATCGGTGCCACTCCAAAATTTTTTCTTTAGTAATAGCATCTGAATCACCTTCGATCTCAATTCCTGCAACATTTAGAATAAATGATTCACCTTGTAACTTAAGTTCTTTATTAATGTTAACTAATACCTCAAGGCCTTTAGACTTTAACATTCTTGCTGCAAATAAAACTACCGGTGGGGTATTTTCAACCTCAGGTCGATATTGATATTCAGTTAAATTTATCCCTACCCCATCAATCACAGAGCATTGTTTACATGGCACTTGTATTAAATCAATCAGTAGCCTTAAATCCTTTTCATGCTCGAATGTTAACCTGCTTTTTGGATTTTTGAAAATGAAAGAATAAGTTTTACGAACAAAAATATTTAATAACTTAAATGTTATTGTCTGATTCATGAAAACTCTGCCGAGTCCCACAAAGCTTGAAACAAAAGGTTTCTTTAAAAATCTTGCATATATACCACCAATGATTATTGGCTTTATTGTTATGGCGTGTAGAATGTCTGGATTTAAGGCAGTGAGAAGTTTTATTATATTGATGAAATCTTTTGAAGCTGAAACAAAATTCAATGATCTTTCATTCATGCCAGACTCATGGCAAATAAAACCCTGCGTGTTTAACGTAATTCTTTCATTTTCGCTAAAGTGCGCTATTACATGAACCTCATACCCATCATTCAAGAAAAGCTTAGCTCGATCCAACCAATGAAGTTGGAAATACCAACCAGAATTAATAAAAAAACATATTCTCTTTTTCATTTAGGCACCACTAGTGGTTATAACCACTAATTTTTTTTATTCCGTGAAAAATTCCTTTGATCAAGTAGCCATAATATCTTTTTTTATTTTTGCAAGTTGACCCAACTAAAAAATATTTAATAAGTCTAAACACTTTCGAATTGGATGAAAAATAATCAAAATTATGATATAAATATTTACTTAAAAATAAATTTCTTGATAGATAGTATATTTTCCATTCTTGATTATCCCAATTTGTAAAAGCTTTAACATCATGTATAAATTCAAGTTCTATACGGAAATTGATCTTATAACCCATTAAATTTAAGTATGATGAATAATAAACATCATCATAATATAAAAAAAGTTCTTCTTTAATAAAAGTGTATGTTTCCGACAATAACTTTGCAGGAATAACTGCACCAACAAAAGAAAAGGAAATCACTTCCGATGACAATCCAGGTTCTGCTGTAAACGTAGAAGGGTCTCGCAAATATTTTATGTTTTCGAAAAACGAGGCTGGTTTTAACTTCCACGGGAGATTCATCCTACAAACCTCACCTTCTTTGTTTTTGACTACCGAACAATATATCTCATTAATATTTGGGTTCATTCTTTCGAAACAAACCAAAAAATCTTCACATGGATATGCATCATCATCATAAAATATTACCCAGTCAGTGAGAATACTTTTAGAGATGAATTCTGATCCATAATGAAAACCTCCAGCACCACCATTATTATTATTCTTATGAAGTATGCTTACTCTGGAATCATCTATTGTTTCGAGCCATTCTTTAGTTCCATCACATGACGCGTTATTTACGATAACAATATGCTGAAATGGCAACCTCCTGGTTGCCATTACCGTGTCTTTTAACTTATTTAGTCTGTTAAATGTTACTATTAAAGCAGTTACGTTCATCTAACTGAAACCGAAAATGATGGCATTAGAGATTTTTGTTCAATGCAGTCAAGGTAAACCTTTGCAGTGTTTAATGCTTCAGCAATTGTTACATCCATGTCGAGATAGCGGTAGGTGCCTAACCGCCCCACGAAAGTAACATTTTTCTCTTGTTCAGCTAAGTTAAGATATTTCTCTAACATGTCCATCTCACCAACCTGTCTGATTGGATAATATGGAATATCATTTTCTTCACAGCTACGGCTATATTCCTTATAGCATACCGAACCAGAATGCTTTTCCCACGGAGCGAAATACTTATGCTCAGTAATTCGAGTGTATGGTACTTCCTGCTCACAATAATTCATGACCGCGCAACCTTGGTAATCACCATCATGATAAAACTTTTCAAAATCTAGAGTTCTATAGCCTAAACGGCCGAATTGATGTTCATAATATCCATCAAGAGGACCACTATAGAAAACATGATCAAAGCTATCAGCATCAGTTTTAATAAAATCAGTATTTAACTGAGTTTCAATATTTTCATGATCAAGAATTTTTTCGACAATGACGGTATAGCCATCTTTAGGCATTCCCTGGAATTTATGATTGAAGTAGTTATCATCATAATTAAAACGAACAGGAAGTCTTTTTAAAATTGAAGCGGGTAACTCGGAAGGATGCATACCCCACTGTTTAATTGTATAGCCTTTAAAGAAGGCTTCATAAAGTTCACGCCCGACAAAACGTAAGGCTTGTTCCTCGAAAGTTTGTGGCGACTCAATCGCTGACTCACCTTTCTCTTCTATCAGCTTCTTAGCCTCATCTGGAGATAATGTCAGGTTAAAGAATTGATTTATAGTGTGAAGATTGATTGGCAGTGAGAATACTTTTCCATTAACCGTTGCTTTAACACGGTTAACATATGGCATCATTTCAGTATATTGATTAATATAGTCCCAAACCACTTCATTATCAGTATGAAAAATATGCGGCCCATAGGTATGTATAGTCACTCCAGTGGCATTATCAATTTCACTGTAGCAATTCCCAGCAACATGTTCTCTGGCATCAATTACTTTTATTTTATGGCCTTTATCTGCAAGTTGGCGGGCAATTACAGCACCTGAAAAACCAGCCCCTACAACTAAAATTTTCTTGCTCATCATCACTTGTTCCTTACAAGGTTTTACTGCATAAATTCTTTATAATCAGCAATAACAACCTTGCTGTCACCAATTCTTCTAACTTTATGATTTTCTATCCAAATCACTTTGTTACATACTTTTTCAATATCACTCATACTATGGCTTACAAAAAGAATTGTTACACCTTTGCTTTTAAATTCGTTGATTGTATTAATGCACTTTCGCTGAAAGCTGATATCGCCAACAGCAAGAACTTCATCAATAATTAGGATGTCCGGGTCAACTTGAGTTATAACTGAAAATCCTAATTTTGCAAGCATTCCACTAGAATAGACCCTTATTGGCTCATCTATAAAATCACCCAATTCTGAAAATTCGATAATCTTATCAATTCTCTTATTTAATTCTTTTCTGCGCAATCCTAGCAAAGTCGCGTTTAATCGAATATTCTCACGTCCAGTCAATTCAGGATGAAATCCTCCACCAAGTTCCAGCATAGATGCCACTCTGCCATGAACCTCAACAGAACCACTCGTTGGTTTAATAACACCAGCAACAAGCGATAAAGATGTACTCTTCCCTGCGCCATTACGACCTATTAATGCTACTGACTCACCTTTTTCTACCTGAAAAGATATATCTTCGATGGCTAAATACGAACGACCAGATAACATTGTCAATGCGCGCTTTGGATTAAAGATTAACTCTTTAATCCCAGACCCAATGTGATGGTACAATGGATAGCGTTTAGTTACGTTTTTAAATTCAATTGCTACTGTCATTACAAAATCTCAGCAAAACGGAATTTCAATTTATTGAACACCCAAACACCAAGCACCATCATTATGATTGCAGATAGATAAATATGCGAAAGTGTGATGTAGTTGATAGTACCGTGCATAAATAAATCACGCCAAGAAACAATCATTAGTGATAATGGGTTGGTGCCGATTATCCACCTATAAGCTTCAGGTATTAAATCAACAGAGTATAGGATGGGTGTACAATAAAACATTAACATTATACCTAAACTAACAAATCTTTCTAAATCTCTAAAAAATAGATTTAACGTTGACAACATCAGTGCTAAGCCATATGTCAACATCATTTGGCCAAATCCAATCAATGGAATTCCCCAAAGCCAAGAGATCGAAGGGCTCATATCGTATATGTAGAGGAAAACAATAATTACCGGGATTGTGCATAAAAAATGAAGGAATTCCATTAAAACATTACTCAATGGAATAACAGATCTTGGAAAGACTGTCTTTTTAATGATTTGAGCGTTAGCAATAAATGAGAAAAGAGAATTATTTGCTGAACTTGCAAACCATTGCCATGGAAATAATCCAGTAATAAGAAAAACTGTATAATTAGGTATTTGAACTCTCATTACCAATTTAAAGATAAAATAATAAATCATTGCAAAAAGCAAAGGATTCGCGATTGACCACAAGTAACCAAGAAAACTACTTTTATAACGAACCTTTAACTCTTTTTCGGTAATAACTGTTATAAGATCAATGAGATAGCCAAAGTTATACTTCATATATGTTGCTCAAATTTGCCCTATTGATAAGCGCTTCGCTTAATTCTACAAACCTTCTGCTCAATTTCTTAGCAAATGGAGAATGCTACCGCCCCTGGCTTACAGCTACCAGAGGACTTTAGGTGTAAATCTAACCACTTTGTATTTAAATTCTTTCACCCTACGATATTAATCTAACATGCATAGTGTAATGCTACTTGAGCATAGGATTGAAGCTAGTGAGTGTTAATTTAGCAACTATAAAATTATCGCTACTCTAATGCTTCAAAATTAACCAACACAAATCCTAACATTTTCATGTTCTTTACGAAAGTCACAGCTAATCAACGATGCGTAAAGATTAGACAATTCCGACAAAAGCAAAAAGCCTGTCTATGACAGGCTTTTGGCGTATCTCAAAACATTATGGATTACTTAAACCCTTCCGGGTTCTTACTCTGCCAGTTCCACGTATCACGCATCATCGCGTCAATCCCACGCGTTACCCGCCAGTCCAGCTCGGTGTTCGCCAGACTTGCATCCGCCCAGAACGCCGGCAGATCGCCATCACGACGCGGCTTAAACTCAAACGGAATAGCCTTACCAGAAGCCTTCTCGAACGCTTTAATCATTTCCAGCACCGAGAACCCTACCCCGCCGCCAAGATTATACGCCTTGTAACCGGTGACTTTCGGCAGATGATCCAGCGCCTTCAGGTGCCCTTCGGCCAAATCCACCACGTGGATATAGTCGCGCTGTGCGGTGCCGTCTGGCGTATCGTAGTCATCGCCAAACACGCCCAGCTTCTCCAGGCGACCAATCGCTACCTGCGCGATATACGGCAGCAGGTTGTTAGGGATGCCGGTTGGGTCTTCACCAATCTCGCCAGACTCATGCGCGCCAACCGGGTTAAAGTAGCGCAGCGCGATGGCTTTGAAATTCGGGTCTGCTTTGGCGAAATCGCGCATCACGAATTCGATCATCAACTTAGAGGTGCCGTACGGGCTGGTGGTGCCACCGATTGGCGTGGTTTCCACGTAAGGAACCGGTGCATCGGCGCCGTATACCGTCGCTGAAGAGCTGAAAATGAAATTCCACACACCTGCAGCGCGCATCTCTTCCAGCAGCACCACAGTACCTGCCACGTTATTCTCGTAGTATTCCAGCGGCATGCGGGTCGATTCACCCACGGCTTTCAACGCCGCGAAGTGAATCACAGCAGAGATGTCGTTGGCCGCAAACAAGTCACGCAGGCACGCGCGATCGCGGATATCGCCTTCAACGAACACTGCTTTCTTGCCCGACAACTTCTCCACGCGATTGACGGCCTCGCGCGAAGCATTGCAAAGGTTATCCAGGACCACAACGTCGTCGCCGCGCTCTAACAGCGCCAGCACCGTATGGGAGCCGATGTACCCTGCTCCGCCCGTTACCAAAATAGCCATGTGTACTCCTTTAAACCGCGCAAACGGCGCGGCATGAGAATGGATTATTTCGCCAGAATTTTCTGGATAGCTTCGCGGAAATCACGACCCTGCGCGTTGTTACGCAGACCGTAAGAAACGAATGCCTGCATGTAGCCCATTTTTTTACCACAGTCGAAGCTTGTACCCGTCAGCAATTGTGCATCTACCGGTTTTTTCTTGCTGAGAGACGCGATGGCATCGGTCAGCTGAATACGGTCCCAAGCACCCGGCTTGGTGTTTTCCAGCTCTTGCCAGATATCCGCAGACAGCACATAACGACCGACCGCAGTCAGATCTGAGTCCAGCTGGCCCGCTTCTGGTTTCTCAACAATGTTAGTAATAGTGCTGATGTCGCCAGGGTTTTCAATTGGCTGCTCGGTGGTCAGAACACCGTATTCGGTCAGGTCTTCGCCCGGCATGTGTTTCGCCAGCACCTGAGAGTGACCGGTTTCTTCGAAACGAGCCACCATCGCCGCGAGGTTATAACGCAGGTGGTCAGCGGTTGAGTCATCCAGCAGCACATCTGGCAGCACCACCACGAATGGGTTATCACCGATCATTGGGCGTGCACACAGCACAGAGTGGCCGAGACCCAGCGGGTTCGCCTGACGCACGTTCATAATGGTCACGCCAGGAGGACAGATTGATTGCACTTCGCTCAGCAGCTGACGTTTTACGCGCGCTTCGAGCAGCGCTTCCAGCTCATAAGTGGTGTCGAAGTGGTTTTCCACTGCATTTTTGGAAGCATGGGTGACCAGCACAATCTCCTTGATGCCCGCCGCTACACACTCGTCAACGATGTATTGAATCATTGGTTTATCGACGATTGGCAGCATCTCTTTCGGGATAGCTTTTGTTGCAGGGAGCATATGCATACCGAGACCCGCAACCGGGATTACTGCTTTAAGCTTGGTCATATTTATTCCATTTCATGAAGTGAATACGTGGGGTCGATTATGCAGGATCGGCCAGTGCAGCAAGTATAATCTTTATCTGAAAATCCGGCACTAACTCTCTGTCACAACATCAAAAATCGCCAAAATGGCGGGCTACCGCTTCGCCTGACACACTGAAAATGAACCGGCTAAACTGCTGAAAAACAGTGAAGGATTCACGATAAAAGCCAGGATGATAAGACCATTGATTTGCAGAATTGATGCAGAGGATTTTGCCCAGGATGCTCGGGTTTGATGACGGCTAATGATGCTTCGCAACGCATAATAGCCAGCAATATCGTCGCGACAGGATTTATCGCACATGCAGACAGTATCACTGCCGCCATAAATGCACCGCGACAGGATCTGAGCGGGCCGTCAGCATAAAGCCCCTGCCCGCTCAGATCGCGTCATTGACACAACGTCGTTAGCGCAACGCTTACAGCCAACCCTCAAACCACTCCGGCATCACGAACAGATTGAAGTGATTCACCAGCATCATCAGGCCGACAAACACCACCGACACCGAAACCCACTGGCGGGCATACGGCATAAAGCGGATACCAATCACCGGCTTGATAAAGAACGGATGGGCGAAGGCAGAAATCAGCACCTGCGAGATGGAGAGCGTCAACGCCACATACAGCACGTTCGGCCAGATGTAGGTTGTCGCCAGTACCACAACCACCACCAGACTCGCCACGATATTCCAGTAGAACTCAACGTTAGTCTTGCCGTTCGCCTGCGAAATCGCGCCGGTTAAGCCACCCATCGGACGCAGCATGCCGAACAGCAGCATCAGCGGAATCAGATGGTAAACCTGCTCATGCGATGCGCCATACAGCACGCGTACGATGACCGGAGACAGAATGCCAATCGCCAGATACATCGCGCTGCTGAACAACATGATGACGAAGGTGCCTTTCAGGAACAGATTTTTCAGCTGCTCCGGATCGTGCTGCTTCTCGGCGAAACGCGGCAGTGCCAGACGGTTGATCACCGGCGATACCAGTTTCAGTGGCTGCAGAATCAACTCTTTTGCCAGCGAGTAGATCCCCAGCATCTCCGCGCCCATCACTTTACCCACAATCAGTGCATCCGCCTGGGTACGCAGTTGGTTGATGGTCTGAGAACCGAGCTGATAAATGCCGTAACGCACCGCGCTGATGAAGGTCGCCCCTTCAAACTCCCACGTTGGACGCCACGACTTCTCCCCGAAGTAGATCATGCACAGGATGCGCGTAAAGGCATTGATAAACAGCCCAAGGATGGCCGCCGCCACCGTAAGCGAAGTGAAGTAGAGCATCGCCACGGTACAGATGAACGCGAACAACTTGGTGGCCATCTCAATCTTCGCCAGCGTCACCATACGTTTGGATTTCACATAGTGCGCCTGATACTGCGACAGATGTCCCAACACGAGGAAGTTGAGGCTGGTGAGCATGATCAGCCCGGTCAATTCAGGCAGGTGATAGAACCACGCCACCGGGAAGGCAATTGCCAGCATAATCAAGCCGGTACACAAGCTGAGTGAGACGTTGACCCAATAAATCGTACTCTGCTGGCGGCGGTTGATGTCCTGGCGATGCACGATGTAGCTGCTCATCCCCATATCCTGCAACACCGTCGCCACTGCCAGAATGGCATTGATGATCGCTAATAAACCTAACTCATGTGCTTCCAGCTTACGCGCCAGAACGCTGAGCTGTAACACCTGCAGCAATGCCGCGAAGCAGGTACTGCCAAACAGCCAGACGGCCTGTTTTTTTAATCCGCTCACACCATGCGCTCCAGAATTTTAGCCAGCTCACCATAAGCGATGTGCTGATTGAACTCGGTTTCCACTTTGTGCCGCGCAGCAGCCACGACCGGCGCGACATCGACATCACCGCGTGACAGACGCAGCAGCGTGTCAGCCAACTCTTCGGCATCGTTTTCGGAGACCAGCCAGCCGCTGACGTTGTTCTGAATCAGCTCCGGGATGCCGCTGTGATAGGTCGAAACCACCGGCAGCCCCACCGCCATCGCTTCCATCAACGCCACCGGAATGCCTTCCATGTCGCCATCGGCTGCGGTTTTCGACGGTAGCAGGAAGATATCAGCATCATTCAACGCCTGACGAATCTCCTCCTGCGGCTTGAAACCTGGCATAGTGACAAAGGCTTCCAGTCCGGCACGCGCGATGTGTTCACGCATCATGCCGTCCTGCTCACCGTTGCCGATGATGGTGAACTCGAACTGCCCACCGTTGTTGCGCAGAATTTCGCTGGCTTTTACCGCCACGTCTAAGCCCTTTTTCTCGGTCAAACGCGCGACCGAAACAATTCGCAGCGGCTGATGAAACGCCTCACGCGGCCTGAAGTTAAACTTTTCAGGCTCGATGCCCATGCGCGTCACGTGCACCTTCTCGCGTGGACAACCCATCTCAATCAGCTTGTTCTCCCACAAATGGCTGATGGGTAACATCAACTCGCTCTGTTTGAACAGATTGACGTAATCGAGCTTGTGCTCTTCGAGAATGTGACGGCGCGAAATATCCGCGCCGTGGAACACCGTCGCCTGCTTGCCTTTCAGCACGCCGAGCTCACGCAGTTTGTTGGCCAGCGCACCGGCATAACCAAAGTGCACCAGAAACACATCCGCGGTGAAGGTTTGCTTCGCGTTAGCAACAATCGCGGGCAGCAGCAGCTTTTTCGCCTGCTGGCCGTAGCGGCCGACGTTGAGTGATTTGATTAACGCCGGCTTCGCGATTTTCGGCAGCATCAAACCAATGCGCTGCGTCAGCTTATCGAGATTCGAAACTTTCTCTTCCGGCAGTAAATAGTGAGTTTTCGCCGCCAGATTGTAATCATCGAACGCGGCGTGGCGATTGATCATATCGCCCGGAAACACGGAGATGATCTCCACGTCATAGCCTGCATCGATGAAATGCGTTACCTGATTGAGGACAAACGTCTCAGAGGCAACCGGAAAACGCATGGTGAAAAAGGTCAGCTTCATCACTTACCCCAGCACGTTGAGAATTTCTGCCGTAATGCGGTTACCAATTTCACGCTCCTGCGCCACCGCGGTATCCACTTTGCGCTTCACATTGTCGTAATCGGCCAGCACGGTTTGTACTTTGTCGATCAGCGAGCCATCCATCAGGCTTTGCACGTCGGTGGCCATTTGCGGCAGTCCAAGCTGCTTCATCACACCGAGCGATTTGTGCTCATAGTTGATGGCCACGGCTGGGGTACCGAAGTTCATGGAAATGATGGCGGAGTGCAGGCGGGTGCCAATAGTCAGGTGACAATGGCTTAGCAGGATACCGAGTTCGAGGTCGTTGAACTCGTCCATGATGACATGGTAATGCTCGGGATTTTCGACGTGGTCGCGCAGCGTCAGCGCCACCATCCGGTCATCTTTGGCGTAGCTGTCGATGCCGGTACAGGTAGAGAAAGCCACCACCTGATAGCCTTCAGCAATCATCGCATTGATGACTTTCCCAAAGGCCGCTTCGTACTCTTTCTGCGTCACGCCGAGACGTTTATCGAACGGTGCCAGTTCACGCACGGTGATGGCGATGGTTTTACGCGCGCTGATGATGTTTTTCCAGTGCAGCAGGTTGTGGCTCGGATTCTCCACATCGCGTGCTTTCACCAGGAAGGCGGTATCGACGCCCTTCTTCACGCGGCTGGTGGTGACGCCGTCTTGTTTCAGGCGATCGAAGCTGACCTCTTCACGCAGCACCAGGCTATCGACGCGATCAAACACGAAATTGGCCAGCGCATTCACGCGTGGGTTCTCAAAGGGTCCCACGGAGTGACCGACCATGTGCAGCGGCTTTTTCGCCATCAATGCACAGAGCGCGTGGTCAAACTGCGTCACACCATAAAGATCGACGAAGAACGAACCGCCCACCTGAATGATGGCGTCATACTGTTCCAGACTTTTGGTGAACTGCGCCAGATGGGGCGGCACAGAGAACGATTTGTACAGGCCACCCTTGCCCAGATGCGCCATCATGATTTCGGGCATCAGGCGGTTGGCCACTTTACGTTTAACGCTGCCCACCAGCCCTTTCGCTGATTTGCTGTTATGCAGAAACAAGGAATCCTGCTGGATATCCTGTTGCAATAAGTACCCGGAGCTTGTTGGATAACGACTGATCACATCAATATCGAGGTCGCCACGCGCAGACTGCAAAGAGTCGATCAGTCCACGTAAAATCGCGCCATCCCCACGATTTCCACAGGTATGGTTTCCCACCAATAAAATCTTCATAAACACTCCAGAAAAATTTTTTTAATTTTTTACAAGCCACGTCATTTCCTGCACGGGCAAAGTGAACTCTGTGTTAAAAAACTGCAATGGGAACAATGCCCAAAATAGAAAATCTGTCCTCAAACGGGCGACCTGCAGGCCGCTCCCAACCTTTCCCGGAGAGGGCGCAAACGGCTGCGTCCTCTCCGGTTACTGCATTACGACTTCACCGCAAAATAGGGTAACGCCACCTGTTCGCCGTTAATCACCACCGAGACAAATCCTTTCGGCTCACGCGTATCTACCTGCTCCGGTTTCAGCGCGCGCGAGGCCAGCAGCAGATCGCCCTGCTCGTTGCCGCCTATACCCGCTTTACCGTTGTGCAGACTGAAGCGCTGCGGTGCTTGCTGGCTGCCGCTGGCAGGACTGCCCTGCGCCATGGTGGCATCCACACGCGCACAGCGTCCGGTGAGGAAGCGGTCCTTGGCGGTGCTTTTAATCAAAATAGCGGTGGTGGGTGTCCAACCTGCCAGCTTGACGAACACTTTCGTGTCCGTCTCTGAGCGCGGTTCAAAGCGGACATCCACCACGGGTGAACTGCCTTCGGCAGACCAACTGGCTTCCGCATTTTTGGTTTTGCGTTGCAGATGAATAACCGCACGACCGCCGGTGCCTTTACCATCAATGACGTTCATTAAGGGCTGATTAGCCGTGCCATTATTGAATTGCGATTGACCAAACACCTCTATCTCCCAACTGTCTCCCACCGTAGGTGAGTAGAAGTTGCCGAGTTCAAACCAGGTTTCCTGGTTGGTGTTATTCGCCAGGCGGAAGCGTGAAGTGATGTAGTTGTATTTCAGGCTGCCATCGATGGCGACACCGTAAGATTCCACGCGCGTGGACCCCATCTCCCAGATGTTGAGCCAACGCTCGCCTTCCATCGAGTTGTCGATCCAACTCCCCGCCTGCAGGTTGGTCTGGCGCATGTTCAATCGCGAGTTGTGCGCAATCAGCGGATTTTTACAGTCTTCAATGCTGAGCGCATCGATAATCCACTGCCCATTGGAAATGTCACCGGGAAACTCACTGTGTTCGATCCAGCCGTTATGAATGATCGACTGGCTGCAACGTGGCAGATTCAACACCTTACCGCCTTTACAGTGCTGGGCGTTGAAGTTGGAGAGTTCAATCGCCGTGCTGTGATCCCAGGCGCCCGCCTTTTGGCCCGACCAACTGGCTTTAATCACATCACCGGTACAGGCATTGGCGTACCACTGGTCGATTTTACAATCCAGCGTATCCAGTAAGCTCAACGACACCCCGCCAACCTGATTGAGTCGCAGGCAGGCACCACGGAAAAATTGCCCGCCGGGACACGTGTTGCGGAACAGCCCCTGCTTATTCGGTCGCTTGTCGTTTTGACCGTTGAAAATCAGATTGGAGATTTCAGTCCAACGCGCGTTCACCTGGAACAGGAATTCAGAGCGACCGTCTGAAGTCAGCGTGGTCGCCGGGAAATAGCCAAAATTGACCATCGCGCCGGAGATACGGAAGTAGCGTCGTTCTTCATTACCGAAATCGCACTCGGTGACGAAGAAATTGCCTGCAGGGAACTGCACACAGATCTGCTGATTGGCATCAATTGACCATTGATACATGGCTTTTATCGCCGGTGCCGCATCGGTTTTGGCATCGGCAATGGCGCCAAAATCGAACAGCGTCAGGCGGTTAAAATCTTCAACCACGCGACGCCAATAGAAGCCTTTACCACTGAAGATAACGCCACCATCATCTTTGCCGTCACCAAAAGCGCCAACGAATTCCCCGCCGCCCACTTCTAAGCCTTCATGCCAGCTTTTAAGCTTGATTTTGGCACCCGCGAACAGCGGACGCGTTTTTCGTAACTCCTCAACCGACGGGATTTCGCCAATCAGCTGATAGCCATTCGGCTGCGCCAGACGCTGGCTAAAGTTACTCGGATTGGGTCGTGAAACATCTGCAATCGAAAACAGCGTATTCCCTTGATCGTCTTCCACCACCATGGAGTGAGCAGGATTGGCGATCAACGCTGCATTATCGTGGATGAATTGCGCGAAATTGCCCTTATTTAGCGCAATAGGCTGACTGATTTGTGACACTTTACCGCTGGCATCGCGCAGGAAGACCGGAATCTGATTGCCCGCTTTGCTGGCATCCTGACCGGCCTGCCCGATCCACAATTTGCCCTCAAAGTTCTGCCAAAACTGTGGTGGCATGGTGTAGACGTTTTCTGGCGTTAAAATCGGCACATCGCCCTGCGGTACGCTGGACGGATCGACAGCTTTCAAAGCAGGTTGACCACTTTTTGCCGCATAGCTGGAAAATGCGCTCACTGAGAGCGCGGCAACAATGGAGGAGGCTGCAGTTTGCAAGACTTCTCTTCTTTTCATGCTTTCAATCCCGTGGTCATGGGGCTGCGTAACAGCCATAAATGTGATCCCGGAGGCATTTAGCCGTCATACTTCACGCCACAAGGGCGTTGGCTGCCTGCCTTCGCCCCTGTCACTTACTCAAGTAAGCTCACGGGGACTCAAGCATTTGCCGCCTTCCTGCGGCATGAATTATTTGGCTAAACCAGGGCTAGCCAGCTTTGTTTGATCTGGTTACCGTCAAACTTCAGCGCAGTTTCTTTGGTTTTTTCGCTCATGGCATAGAACAGGCTATCGTCACTCGCCAGCTGTTCCATCCGCGCCAGAAACGTCGATTTGTCATTCATCGGCACCAGGAAACCATCTTCCCCGTGGTTGATGATTTCCTGCGGGCCGGTTGGGCAGTCATAAGCCACCACCGGCAATGACCAGGATTTCGCTTCGAGCAAGACCAGTGGCAAGCCCTCATAACGCGAGGTCATCAGCGCCATATCGCTGTCACGGTAGTAATCGTTGATGTTGCTCACTTTGCCGACGAAGTTAACGCTATTAGTAATGCCCAACGCCGCAGCCTGATCGTGCAGTTGCTGACGCAGTTCGCCGTCACCGGCAATTACCAGCGTCCACTCAGGATGGGTTTTGTTGAAATCAGCCCAGATATCCAGCAGCAGGTCGAAGCCTTTTTGATTATCCAGACGCCCCACCGCCAGCGCCTGACGGCTGCGGCTCTGGCGCTGAAAGGCCTTGTACACCACCGGATTGGGGATCTGCTTGCTGGCGATATTCCAGCGGCTGAACACCTGATGATCTTTGTCCGTCAGCACGATGACCTGGTCGTAATAGCGCAGCAGCATCCACTTCAGCGCTTTGATCGGCTTGCTGAAGGAGTTAATCGCGATGTGTTCACAGGCGTAGGCTTTAAAGCGTTTTTTCTTCATCGCCATCAGGTTCCAGAAGGCGAACATTACGCTCAGGCGACCCATGCTGATCAGAAATACGCTGTCGAAGCCTTGCTGATGAATGCTTGCCACAGCGCTTTTAATCGGGTTGCTGTGCCCTTCAAAACTGACGATCTCTTTCACGCGATCGAACGGATAAAAGGTTTTGCCGTGTCCTTCCAGCGAATAAATGGTGACGGCGTGCTGCTCTCCGAGGCACTCCGACATGAAATTACAGATGTTTTCCGTGCCCGCGTAGGAGTAGGCATCCTTAATCACTAAAACGATCTTTTTCATAAAACGCTTTCCACCTCAAAATGTGAACTTAAGACCCAACGCCTTCGTGCTGCTCACGTCGTAACAACACGAAGGATGCCGGGTCTTAACGATGCTTCAGGGTGAAGAGAACGCCGTTCACCATATACCAGCCGTAATAGTAATAGATTTTTAACGGATTGTTTTTATAGATAATTCTTAATAATTCGAGGTGCCATTTCGCCGCTTTATTTTTGTTGCGCGAGAGGGAATCGCCCAGCTCGTAATAGTTGACCAGCGTCTTCTGGATCACCCGAGCTTGCTTGTAGCGGAGGAACAGTTCGTAGAGGAACAGGAAATCTTCATGTCCTTTACGCTGGAAGAAGATGCCCTGAGGGGGACGGCGGAAACACACGGAAGAGAAGCAGACGCGATACTGCTTCTTCACGAAGTTTTCCTGCTGCAGATAGGGTTTGCTGTAGAGAATATCGTGGTCGGCGGTTTTGGTTTTGTAGTGATAATGCGTGATGACAAAATCATCACCCGCCGCGATCGCCGCAGTCTGTTCGGCGAGTTTATCGGCGTGCCATTCATCGTCACTGTCGAGAAACGCGATAATCTCTTGTTGCGCGGCACGCAGACCCACGTTCCGTGTTTCCGCCGCACCGAGGTTGACTTCATTGTTAAGAATGGTGATGCGCGCATCAGTGCAGTATTCGCGTACATAGGCCAGCGAATCATCGGTGGACTGATCATTTATTAAATAAAGATGCCAGTCGCTATAGGTCTGATTGACGATCGACTCTACCGCACGCAATACCGTTTTACGCGCGTTATACATCGGCATCACGATACCGACGGTGCCAACATGATTTGTCATTTGCATACCCGGAGTGTCAGGAACCAAAAAATTGCTCCCGGTGCGGGAGCAAGTGAAATTTTTATAAGTGAATCAGGAGACGGCTCGCCCGCCAGAGAAGCGAGACTTCACCTTATCGAACAGTCGATTCAGGAAATAAGCCCGGTTATCACGATTGGTGAGGAAGAAGTAGCGCGCGAAACTGAGGCTCGCCTGCAGTGATTTACCATCCATCTTGTAGCGCAGCGGCAGCTTGAACGCCTTATAGGTATGGACGTCACGTGCCGTGAGGTGCGGCTTCATGGTGTCCAGCCAGAAGAAGGAGTACTTCACCGACTCGCCTTTGTGTTTGGAACCAAATTTGGTCACCAGATGGTAGGTGGCGAGCGGCTTATCAATCATCACAAACTCATAGCCCATGCGGTCAGCACGGATGCAGAAATCATAATCCTGATGGCGAATATAACGCGCATCAAAACGGATTTTGTCGGCATCTTCGCGCTTCAGCACAATGGTGCTGGTTTGAATAAAGCCGTAACAGCCGAACAGATATTCCGCCACGGTTTCGTTTTTGCCTGGCGGCTGCATCGGCATCACTTTCAGGAAGCTGCCGTCCTGATGAATGTTCACCTGGCTGAAAATCACATAGCGCGATTTGCCCTGTGCCTCCAGTTTGCTGATGGTGTCGTGCACGGTCAGTAGCTTATCGGCAGCCCACTCATCATCGGCATCGAGGAAACTAATGAAATCGCCTTCAGCCAGTTCAATACCCTTATTGCGGGCGCCCGCACCGTTCAGTTTGATCTGGGACAGTTCCAGCTTGATGTCCAGATCCTGATAACGCTCACTGCGTACGACCTGCGCCAGTTCGTCTGCATCAGCCGATTTGTCATCGACGATAATGACTTCAAAATTGCGATAGGTTTGCGCTTTGACACAATCTAGCGTCGTGACAATTGATTTCGACGCGTTATACGCGGGAATTACAATTGAGAAGCGGATGTCCTGCATTGCCAGCACCTCTTAAACAGCTGTTCCAGATTTAACGGTAGCGCGGACAGCCCTCAGAAAGGAATCGGCTTTGTTCTGAAAAATCATACCGTTATTTCTCTTTCTCATTGAGCTGCTGCGTTCCATCACGGAGGTTCCTATGAAAGTTTGTGCTGTGTGTATTTTCGCGGTGCAAAACGCACCATAAAAAGGGGCGGATAATCCGCCCCTGAGTTTTACTTAGCTTTTGGTTTCTTTGCCGTATTCGTAGTTGTAATAGTCGTAACCATAACCGTAGGAGTTCGCCGCTTTACGCACCACGGCGTTCAGGATGACACCCTTAATCTCAATACCGTTCTGCGCGAAGCGCTTGTAGCTGACATCCAACTCTTTAGTGGTGTTGGTTTCGAAACGCGCCACCATCAGCGACGTACCGGCCAACTTACCGATGATGGAAGCATCGGTCACCGCCAGAATCGGTGGGGTATCAATCAACACCAGGTCGTAGTTCTTGCTCGCCCAATCCAGTAACTCACTCATGCGACGATGCATCAGCAGTTCAGACGGGTTCGGTGGTACCTGACCGCGTGGCAGGAAATCAAAACCGTACACGCCTTTCTGAATCATGGCCGGTGAGAACTCACTCTTGCCGGACAACACATTGGAGAGACCCATTTTGTTTTCCGAACCGAGCAGCTCATGGGTATAACCACGGCGCATATCACCATCGATAAACAGTACACGCTGGCCTGCTTTCGATACCAGGGTCGCCAGGTTGGCACAGATAAAGGTTTTACCAATACCCGGGCTGGCACCGGTAATCATCAGAATGTTGTTTTTGGCTTCCATCATCGCGAAGTGCAGGCTGGTACGCAGGCTGCGAATCGCTTCGATGGAGAGGTCGGTCGGATTACCCAACGCCAGCAGCGTATTATGTGGGTCACTCTTCTCTTTGTGACCACGACGCGCCAGGGCTTCGGTATCTTTCTTACGTTGCCACTCTGACAGCGGTACGCTGGCATAGACGTTCATGCCCAGCTCTTCCAGCTGCTCAGGATTCTCAATACCGTGATGGAACAGCGCTTTCAGCAGCACCAGACCCACAGAGAGAATCAGACCCAGAATAAAGCTGGCGGCAATAATCAACAGTTTCTTCGGTGCCACCGGGCTACCGGCGGTTTCCGCACGGTCGATGATGCGCACATCACCCACGGTACTGGCTTTACTGATTCCCAGCTCTTGCTGGCGATTCAGCAACTGCATGTAGATTTCCTGACCTGACTGCACATCACGTGTCAGACGCAGAATTTCCTGTTGGGTTTGCGGCATACCGGCAATTTTCTTGTTCAGTTTTGCCTGCTCGTCTTCCAGGGTTTTGCGTTTTTCCAGCAGCGCGCGGTAAGTCGGGTGATCTTTGGTGTAGAGCTGTGACACTTCAGCTTCTTTGAAGGTCAGTTCGTTCAACTGGCTCTGCACGCTAACGGATGAGTCGAGAGCCGATTTCGCTTCCAGCGACATATCCACCGATTCATTCTGGCGGCGATAGGCGTTGAGCTTGTTCTCCGCATCATCCAGACTGCTACGCACTTGTGGCAGCTGGTTGCGCAGGAACTCCAGGCTCTTCTCAGCCTGCTCAGATTTACGATCCACGTTCTGCAGCAGATAGTTATTCACGATCTGATTCAGTACCTGGCTGGCACGCACCGGATCTTCATCCTGATATTCCAGACCCAGCACACCGGTCGTTTTGCCTTTATCGGCGACGGTAAGTGCGTTTAACACCGCTCTGATGGCCTGCAAGTCAGTGAGTTTGGTGACGTTGAAGCTGGTCCCTTCATCAGCCTGGATACCGCTGACCAGCATAGTGACTTCACCATGCTGCTCCAGCTGACCCACGCGGCCTTTGAACAGCTCATCACCCTCGCTGGTCACGGTATAAGTCTGTGGACCTGTCACTTCCAACTGCACCGTACGCTTATCGATAGTGCGCGGAATTTCCAGGCGAGAAATGGCGATTTCAGACGGCTTGTTGCCCATCAGGCGCGACAGACCTTTACCAATCACCGGGAAGTAGTTCTGCTCCACCACGGTATCCAGACCTAAGTCATTAACCGTTTTGCCCAACACCATACGGGATTCAAGAATTTGAATCTCTGTGTCGGAAGCGGGTGTCGTTGGAATCACATCCTGCAATTCATTCAGAACAGAAGCCGTGTTTTTCTGCTCTACCTGAACCATGGCATCGGCGCTGTAAATAGGCGTTGCAAACAGTGTGTAGAGCGTTCCTGCCAACATGAAGAAGGCGGTAACGGCCACGATGATCCAGCGATGATCAATTAGCTGTCCCACAAGATGCGCCAGATCCCATCCACTCGAATCTTCTTTTGGCGCGGTCATAACCTTGTTTTTAATATTCATGGGTATTCCCAACTATCGGCTTAGTACGTTGACCCATTTCTGGGTAGCGTTTTCCAGTAACCCGTAGACCTCTTCGAAGGCCTCGCGACTTTTTTTGTACGGATCCGCAATTTCCTGCTGATTGAGCCAGTGCCCAAGGAGCATGGTTTTTCCGCGTGCGGCTGGGTCGATGCGATTGACCTGCTCAACGTGGCGCTTCTCCATCACCAGAATCAGGTCATAGTCACGGCACATACTGGCCGTTAACTGCTGAGCATGATGGCCTTCCAGCGATACGCCGTGTAATGCGGCAACATCGCTGGCAGTCTGGTCCGCCGGGAACCCCTTCAGAGCGCCTAGCCCTGCAGAAGCCACCCGAGTTGAAGGTAGCGCGCGTTGGAAGAGACGCTCCCCGGTTGGGGAGCGGCAGATATTACCGACGCAGACGACTAACACGGACTTGATCATACTGAAACCTTAGTTAGACCAGTTGCGGAAACGCAGTGCTGCGGAGCTTGCATCGTCGATACCCACGATGGTTGGCAGCAGCCCAGAAATCACACGGTTCCAACGGGTAATTGGTGTGGCGGTGACGTAGACGATGTCGTACGGCTCCAGTTGGAATTCAGTCCCCATCACCATCGATGCCGCATCTTTGGTATTCAACTGATAGATGTTGGCGATCTTGGTGCGGTTCGCACCACGAATAGGGCGAATAACGAAGACACCGGTAGCATCGGACGTGGTTTGATCCATCCCAGCCGCATTACCCAGCGCTTCGGCCAGCGTCATGCCGCTACGGTCCATTTTCAGCGTGGATTGCTGTTTCACTTCGCCCATCACGAAGACTTTCAGATCATCGTTACGTGGGACGTAGAGAATATCGCCCGGATACAGCAGATGGTTCTGGCTCAGGTCGCCGTTTTGCATCAGCGCCTGCAGCGAAATGCGCTGCTCTTTGCCCTGGTGCGTCAGCACCACGTTACGCCAGTCTGCATCGGCAGCTAAGCCACCGGCTGCGTTGACGGCATCGAGTACGGTCAGCGGCACGTTAGTGATCGCCTGCTGGCCGGAGGTGGTCACCGAACCGGTCACGTAGGTTTTCTGTGAGCGGAAGGCTGCGACGTTGACATCCACCTGCGGGCTTTCAATGAACTGCGCAAGGCGGCGCGCAATTTCAGCGCGGATTTCCGTCACGGTGCGGCCGGCTACACGTACTTTACCGATGTACGGGTAGAAAATCGTGCCATCGGCCTGTACCCAGTTACCGGTGTCACTGGCGCTACGATACTGACCCGCTGGTGTGGTCAGCTCCGGGTGGTCCCATACGGTGACGTTCAGCACGTCGCCAATGCCCACGCGATATTCGTAGCTTTGAATCTCGGTCTGCAGCGCCGGGTTGGCCTGCGCAACCAGTGGCTTCGGACGCATCTGTTCAACCAGACGCGGCGTCAGCGGGAAGACGTTGACGTATTTATCGATGTCAAAGTTGCTATCCTGTTGCTCAATGACATCTTTTCCGCTAGTGGAAAGGTGCGAACCTGGTTCAATGGTGCACCCGGAGAGAAAAGTTGCGGATACCAGTAAAGGTATCAATTTAATTTTCATTATCATCTGATTCTTCGCTATCAGTTAATGATTGATAGAGGCGAAAACGCCGCTGTGTAGCGTCTTATAAAAAAATAAAACTGACGGGTTAAACACTGAAACTGTGGGTCATTATCATGCGCTCCCTTGGTTTTATGTTGTCACCGTGCCCTGAGACGACATCAAGTAAAGTCGGTGATTACCCTGCCGGCAAGTCACCGACTCTATTCAGGCTCGATAATGGCAGTTGTCAGTTAAGGCACTCCCAGCACCGGCATTTCAGACGGGGATAATGATTTCGTCCCCTGCCCTTCTACTCTCAATAAGCGCCATCGCGTTTCAGTACGACACCCACTGTCTTAAACAGGATCGCGATGTCATTCCACAGCGACCAGTTTTTGACATACCACGAATCGAAATAGACGCGCGTTTCATAGTCAACGTCGTTACGACCGCTAACCTGCCACAATCCCGTCATGCCGGGTTTCGCCATCAGGTAATAATCAACATCACCGGCATAACGACAGAGTTCGTCTTCAATCACTGGACGTGGGCCCACCAGGCTCATGTCGCCGCGTACCACATTCCACAGCTGCGGCAGTTCATCCAGACTGGTTTTACGGATGAAGTGGCCAACTTTGGTAATACGCGGGTCATTCTTCAGTTTGAAATCTTTATCCCATTCGGCGCGAGCGACCGGATCGGTGCGCAGGACTTCCTCCAGCACCTCTTTCGAGTTGATCACCATCGAACGGAATTTAAGGCATTTGAATTTACGTCCGTTCAGGCCGACACGTTCATGACCGTAAATCGGTGGGCCGCCATCGCGTCCAACCATAAAGCCGAGGACCAGCAGCGCCGGTGACAGCGCAATAATGATGCCGAGTGCGCCGACGATGTCGAAAGCACGTTTCAGGAAGCGCGAAGTGCGTTTCGCCAGATTATTGTTCACGCGCAGAATCATCACTTCATGGCTGAAGATGTAGGCCATGTCGGTACCGTAAAGGGGCACGCCGCGCAGAGTTGGAATCACTGAGACTGAACGGCAGTTATGCATTGCCAGCATTTTCAGCCAGTTGTCACGATGCTGGCTCTGTTCAAACTCCACAGCCACGATGAACTGGGTTTCGCTGTGCGTCAGCTGCCACAGCTCTTGTTCATTGTGCAGTACCGGTACGCCAGAGATGCTGGCCTGCGGGCAACTGCCATCAACATCGAAGAAGGCAATCACATCAAAACCCATCACCTCTTCGCTCTGCAGCGCCTGCCAGGCTTCTTCAGCATTACGGCTGCTACCGATGATGATGGTTTGTTTTTTCCACATACCGAAGTGATTCAGTACGCGTTTAGAGATGGCGCGCGCCAGCGGAATTAATATCAACGCCAGAATCCAGGTGGTCACCCAGACAAAGCGCGACATCTGCCATTGCGATAATGCTGAAATTGACAAATCGATGACAGAAAAAATAAGAATGGTACGAAATATCTCTTTCAGCTCAAACCAGAATGGCTTGCGATAGGTGTAATGACGCAGGCGAACCCAGAACCAGCCTACGCAAATAATCGATAAACAAACGTGGGTGGCGATTTTTAAGTGCAGGTATTTTTCAGATATATCTGCCAGTGGAGAATCTGTGAACGAATTAATCACCGCCAGAGCAATAAACAATGCCGCGTTGAAACAAATTAAATCCGAGCACGCCAGTAAAATTTTAGTGAGGAGACTTTTATATGTAATTTGGTTATCGCGCATATTTAACTCTTTTATTTTATTTCCCTAATCCCTAACGCCTCTGCCCTGTGTAATAAATGAGCGATATATCCACTGCTAACGGGGAGGCAATCTGCGGCAAACGCTCCGGTGTTTATGCCAATTCTCTTTTTAGTAAAGCCAAAGAATTGCAATAAATACCAACAGATTAGTCTGACTTCCCTTGCCACGATTTAGCCCTAATCTGAACGGAGAAAAGCACTTCAGGCACGCTACCGCCCTTGGCTGTCGCTGCCAATACCGCTGCAATCGCATCTATTTTCATCGCGCTCACTGAGATTATTCTTAGCCAGCGGCAGGCTAATCCCGTGCACGATCACAATTCATAACATTAAGAAGCTAAACAGCGCGCTATTAACAACTTCGGCGCAGACATTTACTAACACGTTGCTATACTAGTTATTACTGGCTTGTTTACAAGTAGGCCCCGTGTCCCCTGCACTATTTTAGGAAAAAGACTACCAGCCATAAGTATTGATGCCATCCCTTTCAGCCCATTCCTGCGTAAAATTCAGAATAATTCGATACTCACCTTCGGACTGCTTCGCATTAAAAACGTACGCTTGCGCGTGAATATTAGAATTAATCGTCACTATCACGATGCGGTGAAGTTTATCCATACATTCATCTTATCGACGAAATGTACCTTCTCAGAATATGCCTAAAACTCCGGGCAACAGGGTGATATCGCGCGATTTGCCTCATTTGTACCTTGCCTGCTGATTCACTATCATCAGACAAAACGCATTTTCAGACATTCAGGTGATGAAAGCATGATGGAGTGGATCCTCGATCCGTCGCTCTGGGCAGGATTAGTCACGCTAATCGTTCTCGAGCTGGTGCTGGGTATTGATAACCTGGTTTTTATTGCCATCCTGGTCGAAAAGTTACCGCCTGCGGCGCGTGACCGTGCGCGCGTAATCGGTTTGCTGTTGGCGTTGCTGTTGCGACTGGTGTTGCTGGCATCGCTTTCCTGGCTGGTGACTCTCACGCAACCGCTATTTACCCTGTTCCAGCATAATTTCAGCGCCCGCGATCTACTGCTGCTCTCCGGCGGGCTGTTTCTTCTTTATAAAGCCACGACGGAACTCAATAGTCGTCTGGAAGGTAGCGACGAAGAGAGCGGTCAAAGTAAGAACGGTGCTAAATTCTGGCCAGTGGTCGCGCAAATTGTGGTGCTGGATGCCATCTTCTCGCTTGATGCAGTGATTACCGCTGTAGGCATGGTGAACGAACTGCCGGTGATGATGGCGGCGGTCACCATTGCCATTTTACTCATGCTGCTGGCGAGTAAGCCGCTTACACGCTTTGTGAATGGTCATCCAACCATTGTGATTCTCTGCCTGAGTTTCCTGCTGATGATTGGCTTCAGTCTGGTGGCGGAAGGCCTCGGCTTTATTATTCCGAAGGGCTATCTCTACGCGGCGATTGGTTTCTCAATCGTGATCGAGATGTTTAATCAACTGGCGCTGTTTAATCGCCGCCGCTTCCTCACCGCCGGACGCCCGCTGCGCCAGCGTACCTCTGAAGCCGTGCTGCGCATATTGCGCGGTGAAGCCCAGCGCGCCGAACTGGACGCCGATACCGCCTCATTGATCAGCGACAGTGATGAAGGTGCGTTATTCAATCGCCAGGAGCGGCGCATGATTGCCCGCGTACTCGGTTTAGGGCAGCGGCACATCAGCAGCATCATGACGTCACGCCACGATATTGAGCACATCGATCTGAGTGAAGATCCCGCCGCGATCATGGCTAAGCTGGATAACAATCAGCACACCCGCATCCTGATTACCGAACGCGGGCACGATCCGCTCGGCGTGGTGCATGTGATTGATTTGCTCCATCAGTCGCTGCACAGCCATTCTCTCGATTTACGTGCTTTGGTGAAACAGCCGCTGATCTTTCCCGAACGCCTGACGTTATTGCAGGCACTGGAGCAGTTCCGTCACGCCCGCACCCATTTTGCGTTTGTGGTCGATGAGTTTGGATCGGTGGAAGGCGTGGTCACCCTGAGTGACCTGATGGAAACCATCGCCGGGAATCTGCCGAATGAAGGTGAGGAGATTGATGCGCGTTATGATATCCAGCCGTTGCCGCATGGCGGTTGGGTGGCGAACGGACATATTCCTCTGGAAGATTTGGCAGCCTATGTGCATTTGCCACTGGATGAGAAACGTAATTACCACACGCTGGCCGGATTATTAATGGACAGCCTGCAACATGTGCCTGAAGAGGGAGAAGAGTTACAGGTAGGGGATTATTTATTGCGCACGCTGCAGGTGGAAAATCATCGGGTACAGAAAGTGGAGATTGTGCCCGCGCCTGAGCCTGGGCGGTAACAGACGCCGTTATGCTCATCAAACCAGGCATAACGGCATTTTACGTGGATTAAGGTTGTTGCACCGCAGGCTTTTGGCGATCCAGCCACTCGTTAAGGCGCGACTTCGCCTCACTCTGCAACTGCTGGCGCACCACATCGTCAACCGGCAGTGAGTACTGCAAGTTGTTCCAGCCACCGTACATCCGCAGTGGAATTGCCTGGCCATTGAGCAGAGTCGCTAGCTTATCGTCGCCTTTCCAGCCGCGCAGCATCATATTGAAGGTGACGTCGAGCTGCTGGTTCACCACATCAATCGTGCCTTTGGTCTGCACTGCCAGGCGGTTACTGCCACCCTGCAGATCTGGCATGACAACCTTGCCCTGATTCAGGCTAATACGACCGCTCAGCTGCTGAATCCCCTGATCGTCCGGCTCATCATTGGTCACGCTATTGCTCACGCGCGCCACGGCACGGCGCACCATCTGTTGCAGATTAAGTTGGGCGAGTTGCAGGTTGGTGGCCTCCAGCTCGGCATTACCCTGCCAGTTACGCTTCGCTTCATCCACGCTCAGGCCCGTGCCGCTGAGATCGCCTTTCAGGGAGACCGTGCCCTGCAAACTCTCCGGCAGTTCCAGCGCTTTCATTAAAGGTGCAATGGCGATGTTTTCGATCTCCGGCTGCAAGACGACTTTGGTCACCGGCTGGCGGATATCAATGCTGCCCGGGATCGAGAAGTGCCCATCGCCGATCTTCCCCTGCAGTTTGTTCAGGGTCATCAACCCTTCCTGATTGCTGGCATCGATCTGCAGATTGCTCAGCGTCAATCCGCGCCACACGCTGGAATCCGCATTCAGGCTCAGCGTTAAATCCATCAGATTTAACGGCGAGTCAGCGTTGGTACGCGTGCGTGGTTCAGCAATCACCGGCGTGCGCGTCACGCTGGCGTGCTGTGGGGTGCTGCTGTCGCTGGCGGGGGCGCTGGCCATCAGATTATCAAGATTCAATGTCGTGGCGTGTAAAGCCAGATTGAGCTGCTGCGGCAACATTAAACGCCCTTCGGCACTGCCATCCAGCGTACTGTCGTTGGCTGTCAGCTGCATCTTTTGCAACGAGAATTGCTGTTTATCGGCATTCCACTCACCCTGCCCGCTCAGCGCACCTTTGATGCCCTGCGGCGGGAGGTTAGCGCCGTCCAGCGTGTAATCCATCTCTTCTATCTGCCCCACCAGCCGATGCGGATACTGCGCCACATTCATCTGCCCTTTAAGGTTGACGCTAACATTACGCTGATTGCGTGAAATGCGCGTGGCGAGTTCGATGCTGGCATTTTTGCTGGCATCCTGATCGAGGTTGAGATTGAGATTACGGAAGTTATATTCATCGCCACCGGGCTGCTGCCAGATCAGCAGACTGTCGGCGAGGCGCAGTTTAGCAATGTCGAATGACCAACCATTGGTGCGCGTCACCACCGGTTCCGCGTCCGTGGGCGCCACCGGTGAACCACTCGGTTTCTGGGCGGCGCTGTCTGGCGTAACACGAATCACGGCATTTTTCAGCATCACCTGGCTGACGCTTAGCTGATGCGACAGTAGCGGCCAGAGGTTGACATCCAGACGCATATTTTCTGCAGTGACCATCGGCTGGCTGGCGCCAGGTGCGGTCAGGCTCATGCGCCCGGCGAGAATACTGAGTTGCGGCCAGACGTGCCAGCGCAGGCCACCACTGACTTCAAGTTGATAACCACTGCGCTGTTCTACCTGCTGTACCATATAGGTACGAAAGTCGTTGGGATTGACCAGCAACACCAGTGCCGTCATGCCCGCCACGACCACCACTAACAGGATGGCCAGCGTCGTTATCACTCTTCTCATAATCCCTCATCACCGTCATTCTTCATGCTGCAGCGGCGTTGGCTGCGTTCATTTACCCCAGTCACACACTGATGCCAGCTACCGGGGATTCACCCTCTTACCGCTTTGCCGCACGTTGAATCATTTAGGCGAACATCAGTCTTTGTCGATACGGCTGGCATCGGCACCCTGCTGACCACGATATTTTGCATCTTCGCGGCGGTTATAGGGGCGTGCCGCCGGGCCAGACAATGGCTCGAAGCTCAATGCGCCAATCAGCATGCCCGGGCGCAGCGCCAGCGGCAGCTTACCGGAGTTATAGAATTCCAGCACAATGCGGCCCTGCCAGCCTGGATCGATACGGTGTGCCGTCACGTGCACCATCAAGCCCAGACGCGCCAGCGAGGAGCGGCCATCCAGCCAACCCACCAGATCATCCGGAATCGTGACCGATTCCAGCGTCACTGCCAGCGCTAACTCACCCGGATGCAGGAAGAACGCTTCCCCTTCCGGCAGCACAATCTCATCGCTCATTACGCGATCCAGTGCGGCGCTGACTTCGTGTTTTGGACCACTCAAATCAATAAATGGCGCAGTGTGACCACTGAAGGTGCGGAACTGATTGCCGAGGCGCACGTCCACGGTTGCGCCATTAATGCGCTCAACCGGTGGGCGCGGGTCAATCGCCAGTTTACCGTTGTCGAGCCAGGCTTCAATGTCGCGATCGCATAATCTCATCGCAGAGTCTCCATGCTTTAAGTGTAGCGAAAGGTCGCCACTGTTGTGACAACCTTCACGCGTCACGTCCATCCGGACGCAGTATTTTCAAAGATATTGGTTAATCTTGGCTTTGAGAATATCGATGGCGATGCGGTTCTTCCCGCCACGCGGCACGATAATGTCAGCGTATTGTTTGGAAGGCTCGATAAACTGCAGGAACATTGGACGCACGGTCTTCTGATACTGGCTCATCACCGAATCCATGGAACGACCACGCTCATTCACATCGCGCTTCATGCGACGCATCAGACAGATATCCAGCGGGGTATCTACGAAGATGGAGAAGTTCATCTCCTGACGCAGACGCGCATCGGTCAGCAGCAGAATGCCCTCAAGGATGATCACTTTTTTTGGCTTAAGATGAATACAGTCACTGGTGCGCGTGTGTTCAACGTAGCTATAAACCGGCAACTCAATATCCTGACCCGCCTTTAACGCGCGCAGATGCTGCAACAGCAGATCGTGGTCCATCGCGCTGGGATGGTCATAGTTGGTTTTCACCCTCTCTTCCATGGTGAGGTGGCTCTGATCTTTGTAGTAGGCATCTTCGGGGATCACACCGATATGCTCGTCACCGACCTGGTCACGGATTTCACGATAGAGCGTGCTGGCAATAAGACTTTTTCCGGATGCGGATGCACCTGCGATGCCAACGATCACGCACTGATGAGACTTGTCAGTCATACTTTTTTAAGACCTGATAACTGGAGCCAATTGAAGCCGAAACCGCAATGGGCCGATTGAGAGGGTTAGTTGGCGGCAATTATAGGTATTTCACCTGTTTGATGCCAGAGAAATGGGCCCGCCGCTTTTCAGAATATCCCCTTTTGCAGCCAGATGCTTAATCGATACACTGTTCTCCTGCCTGAGTGGTGTACCCCCCAGGTTGACTCAATAAAGCCCAAGGAAAAATATGAGTTGGAAAACCCTGACCTATTTTGGTGACAGCATGTTGCTGATCCCGACCGCCGTGATTATCGCGCTGGTGTTGCCGTGGAAAAGCGACAACCGCCAAACTGTCTGGTATTGGCTGCTCGCTTTTGGCCTGGCGGGCCTGCTGGTTAGCCTGTCTAAAATTCTGTTTCTCGGGTTTGGCATTGGCAGCGCCAGATTTAACTTCACCGGATTCAGCGGCCACAGCGCCATGTCAGCAACGCTTTGGCCAGTGATGATGTGGCTGGTTTCGGGCCGCTTCCCCACCTTTTGGCGCGCATTCACCATCGGTATTGGCTATCTGATCCCGATGATGGTCGGCCTGTCTCGCCTCGTGATCCACGCGCACTCCTTCAGTGAAGTGCTCACCGGCCTGATG
Organism: Candidatus Pantoea communis; assembly: GCF_011752685.1. NCBI lineage: Bacteria > Pseudomonadati > Pseudomonadota > Gammaproteobacteria > Enterobacterales > Erwiniaceae > Pantoea > Candidatus Pantoea communis. The sequence continues at coordinate 4,734 of NZ_VWXC01000002.1, read as the reverse complement.
CTGGGCTTTACGCTGAGCAGTGCATTCCTGTTGACACAGCGCCGCACCGCTCTGAAGGGCTTCAGCCTGGCGCAAGTGTGTGTCGCCCTGCTGGTGCCGCTGGTATTGATGAGTCATGGCCGCGTGGCCACCACGCAGCAATTTCTTGAACGTTTTTCCGCCCATCTCGCCGGATTAGAAAAACCCTATACGCGCGCCGATCTGTTTCGCGATTAATCATTTTTCTGTCAGGGCCAAATCTTTCATTGAATCAGGGCTAAACTAGATTCTGCGCAGACATCTTAGATAGATGTGCTAGCATGCAAAACAGAGAATGATTGGCGCATTTTTCGACGTGTAACGAATGCGCGCTGCTGGATTCGTGCATGACCCTGGAAATATTAACCTCACAGGATAGACCGCAAAGAAAATGGCTCAACGCACTGTTTTTGGGTGCATTGGCCTTTTTACTGACGCTATTTTGTCTCGAACTGATTGTGGTCAGCGGACGCATTTCCCCGCTTTGGTACTCCACCGCCCTGATGACGGTGGTGGTGTTCCGCGCCCCCTCAAAACATGTTCCGCTGCTGCTGCTCAGCTGTGTCATCGGCACCTCGCTGGCCAATTTAATCGTCATCGGTCCGGCGCTGAGCAACCTTAAATTTGCCATCCTGAATATGGTGCAGGCCATTCTCGGCGGCCTGATGTTGCGCGCGCTGCTGGATCGCAGAAATCCCCTGAATTCGCTGCTCGATTGGGTGCGATTTGCCGTCTGCGCCGGTTTGATTGCGCCGCTGATTGGCGGTGTGGTGGCGGTCTGGATGCTGCAGGTGGGGCATCGTGCGTCATTGCCCTTCTTTTCTACCTGGGTGATCTCCGAAGTGATTGGCGTGCTGGCATTCGGCCCCGTGCTGTTGTTATGGCCCAACAAGCCGCTGCGTCAATTAATCACCCCCGGTCGTCAGCTGGAAACGCTGCTGACACTGATCGTCACCCTACTGGCCAGCTATTTGTCGCTGCGTTTTCTGCCGTGGCCGTTCACCTTTATTGTGGTGATCCTGTTTTGGTGCGCGGTGCGGCTACCGAAGTTTGAAGCTTTTGTCCTGTTCTTCCTGAACGCCAGTTTCATCTCGATTCTACTGGCTTTTAACTTTGTTAACCTGGCACAAACCGGCTTGTTACTCGGCCAGGTCAGCACCTGGTTGCCATTCCTGTTAGTGCTGCTCCCCAGCCACGTGATGGCGCTGGTGATGGATGCCTTCCAGCGCGAAAAACACCATATTAGCGAGAGTGAAACCCGCTTCCGTAATGCAATGGAGTACTCGGCAATTGGCATGGCGCTGGTGTCGCCTAACGGTGGCTGGCAGCAGGTCAATCAGTCGCTGTGTCAAACGCTGGGCTTTCCGGCTGAAGAACTGAAGAAACTCACTTTCCAGCAAATTACCCATCCCGACGATCTCAACACTGATTTGCAACAGCTGGAGCGTCTGGTGGCGGGTGACATCATGACCTACACCATGGAGAAGCGTTACTTCCGCAAAGACGGTGAAATCGTCTGGGCACGCCTGACGGTATCCATGGTGCGTGACGCCGAACATCAACCGCTCTATTTCATTTCGCAAATCGTCGATATTTCGGAACTGAAACAGAGCGAGCAGGTGAATCGTCGCCTGATGGAGCGCATTACTCTGGCTAACGAAGCGGGCGGCATCGGCGTGTGGGAGTGGAATCTGCTGACCGGTGAAATGCTGTGGGACAAGCGCATGTACGAGCTGTTTGCTCTGGGCCCGCATCAAATCCCCACTTATGATCTCTGGCTGCATCTGTTGGAACCGACAGAACGCGAAACGGCCGCGCTGATCGTGCAGCAGGCGATTGAAAGGCGCAGCGCTTTCCATATGGAGTACCGTGTCAATCTGCCCAGCGGCTCGCGCTATGTGCGCACCGAGGCTAACCGCATTCTCAGCCAGGATGGTCAAATCGAACGCATGCTCGGCATCTGTCAGGACATTACGCCACTGCGCGCGCTCAACGAAGCGCTGTTCCAGGAAAAAGAGCGTATGGCGATCACCCTCGATTCGATTGGCGAAGCGGTGATCAGTACCGACGATGAGATGCGCGTGACCTTTATGAACCCGGTGGCCGAAACGCTGAGCGGCTGGCCTCAGGAAAAAGCGGCGGGAGTGGCGTTAAGCGAGCTATTAAATATCACGCGCGGTGCTAACGGTCCGCGCGTAGAGAATTTACTGCTGTGTAACTTGCCGGGCATAAAAACCTCACCCGACCTGGAAGAAGAGCTGGTGCTGCACACGCCGGAGGGTGTGCAGGTGGAGATTCACTACAGCATTACCCCTTTGAAAACCCTCACCGGCGCCAGCATCGGTGCGGTGATGGTTATTCAGGATGTCAGTGAATCACGCAAAATGATGAAACGCCTCAGCTACAGTGCTTCACACGATATGCTGACGCGGCTACCGAATCGCCATAGCTTTGAACAGCAACTCAAACGCGTGGTGAACGATGCTGCGGCCAACAACACTCAGCATGTGCTGGTGTTTATCGATCTGGATAAATTCAAAGCGGTGAATGACAACGCAGGTCATGCGGCAGGCGACGCCCTGCTGCGAGAACTGGCGGAGTTGATGCAAAAACACCTGCGCAGCAGCGATCTGCTGGCGCGTTTGGGCGGCGATGAATTTGGCGTGTTGCTTCCGAACAGTCACGTTGACCAGGTGCGCGAGGTGGTTCAGCGCATTGTCACTTCGGTCAACGAATACACTTTCCTGTGGCACGATCATCCTTATCATGTGGGCGCCAGCGCCGGGATCACGCAGATCGATCAGCACAACTGCATCCGCAATGTGGTGATGTCACAGGCGGATGTCGCCTGCTATAGCGCGAAACATGCGGGCCGTGGTCAATATCACGTTTATCAGGAAGTACAAATGTGATCATTGCCAGCCCGCGCTGGCTGCGCTAAAGTCGCCCCCTTTTTTTCTGGCATGGGGGATAAAATGTTCATTGGATTCGATTACGGCACGGCCAACTGTTCTATCGCGGTCAGCGATAACGGTACACCGCGCCTGCTGACACTGGAGAAGGGTCAGCGCCTGCTTCCCTCCATGATTTGTGCACCCACGCGTGAAGCAATCAGCGAATGGCTGCACCGCCATCATCAGGTGCCGACACCGGACACAGAGGGTACCGCGCTGCTCCAGCGTGCTCTGCGCTATAACCGCGAAGAAGATATCGAAGTGACCGCGGCAAGCGTGCAGTTCGGCCTGACCGCGCTGCAACAATATATGGTGGACCCGGAAGAAGTGTGGTTCGTGAAATCACCGAAATCTTTCCTTGGTGCCAACGGCCTTAAACCACAGCAAATCGCCTTCTTCGAAGATCTGGTGTGCGCCATGATGCTGCACATTCGCCAGCAGGGCGAAACCCAACTCGACCGTCCGATTGAGCAAGCCGTGATCGGCCGCCCGATCAACTTCCAGGGTCTCGGCGGCGAAGAGGCAAACCAGCAGGCGCAGGGTATTCTGTTGCGTGCGGCGAAGCGTGCGGGTTTCCGCGACGTGGAATTCCAGTTCGAACCGGTTGCCGCCGGGCTGGACTTTGAAGCCACGCTGGAGAAAGAGACGCGTGTGCTGGTGGTGGATATCGGCGGCGGTACGACCGACTGCTCGATGCTGTTGATGGGCCCAGAGTGGCGCAATAAAACCGACCGTCGCGAAAGTTTGCTGGGCCACAGTGGTTGCCGCGTGGGCGGTAACGATCTCGACATTATCCTCGCGTTCAAAACCCTGATGCCGCTGCTGGGTCTCGGTGGTAACACGCAAAAAGGCACCGCCCTGCCCGCACTGCCGTGGTGGAATGCGGTGGCGATTAACGATGTTCCGGCGCAAAGCGACTTCTACTCTGCCGCGAGCGGTAAACTGCTGCGCGATTTGATTCGCGATGCAGAGCAAGGTGACAAAGTGGCGCACCTGCTGAAAGTGTGGCAGCAGAAGCTGAGTTATCGTCTGGTGCGTGCGGCGGAAGAGAGCAAAATCGCCTTGTCCGAATTGCAGGAAACCGAAGCGTCGCTGGCGTTTATCGCCCAGTCGCTGCAGGCAGAGATCAGTGCCACTCAGCTGGAAGAAGCCATCAATCAACCGCTGGAGCGCATCCTGGAGCAGGTGCATCTGGCACTCGCCACCTGTGAAACCAAACCGGAAGTGATCTACCTGACCGGCGGCAGTGCGCGTTCGCCAGTGCTGCGTGCGGCATTGCAGCAGGCCTTGCCGGACACGCCAATTGCGGGTGGTGATGACTTTGGCTCAGTGACCGCCGGTCTGGCGCGCTGGGCAGAAGTGTTGTTCCGTTAACCCGGTTGCAACCACTTTATCGCGCATTGTGCAGATGATTGATCCACTGCCCGATGCGCAATGAATTACGCCGGTAACAAGCAAAAAAATGGCGGCCACCCTGGCCTAATGCCAGTCAGTTAAGCCTGACTGGCATTTTTTCTTCTTGCTGTCGGATATTTATAGGGTCTCTCTTTCACCACCCTTGGGAACGAGCGCTCCCGTCGTCCCGGCAGTCTGACCATCTCTGCTATCGAACTTACGTCCTTTACCAGTTCCGGGATTCGCCCAGGCGAAGCGCCTTCGAGTGTCCAGAGCAGCTTCATCACCCACGCTGTCGATTCCCTGAAGCTGAGCTGGTTAGGCCAGTATCCCTTCAGCGTTGAGGCCATTCTTATCATCTGATATC